>JBBQAY010000043.1:0-26259 GCA_038316965.1 Candidatus Nanopelagicales bacterium | reverse complement strand
GCCGCAGGCGGCGACGGCCCCTTCCCGAGCCGCATGCTCGAGCGCTACAACAACAGCCTTGTGCCCCAGGGCATCTCGGCCGAGTTGATTGCCGAGAAGTGGAACCTGTCGCGCACACAGCTCGACGAGCTCGCCGTCGCCTCGCACGAGCGCGCCGCCGCGTCGACCGACTCCGGTCTCTTCGCCGACGAGATCGTCGGGGTCGGCGGCTTCGCCACCGATGAGGGCATCCGACGCGGCACCACGCTCGAGTCCCTCGCCGGTCTCCGTACGGTCTTCAAGGAGGACGGCGTCGTCACGGCCGGCAACGCCTCGCAGATCTCGGACGGATCGGCAGCCCTGCTGCTCACGACGTCGGACAAGGCCGCCGAGCTCGGCCTCACCCCGATCGCCCGCGTCCACTCGGTCGCAGTCGCCGGCTCCGACCCGATCATGATGCTCACCGGCGTCATCCCCGCGACCGAGAAGGTCCTGGCCCGGGCGGGTCTGACCATCGGCGACATCGGCACGTTCGAGGTGAACGAGGCGTTCGCCTCGGTGCTCGCGGCCTGGCTGGCGGAGACGGGCGCCGATCACGCCCTCACGAACCCCCAGGGCGGGGCCATCGCGCTCGGCCACCCGCTCGGCGGCTCGGGCGCTCGTCTGATGACGACGCTCGTGCACCGCATGCGTCGCGACGGCACCCGCTTCGGCCTGCAGACCATGTGCGAGGGTGGCGGGATGGCGAACGCGACCATCCTCGAGCTCCTGTAGTCGGCCACGCACGGGCTGTCACGGCTCTGACCAGCAACGACGCCCCGGACCCTCACGAGGGTCCGGGGCGTCGTCGCGGCTAGCAGAGGTGGGCGCCGCTTGTCCACAGGGCGATCCTTGGGGACAGAGGTCAGTTATCCACAGGTGTATCCACACCTGGGGATAGAACTACAGCCGTGTAAGTAGCCCGATCGGGCCGGATGCGGGCGCCGTCAGCGCCAGCGGGTGGCCATGCCGAAGCCGGCGAAGATGAAGCCGAAGCCGATGAGCACGTTGATCCAGCCGAGGTTCTTCATCACGGGCAGTTCGGCACCGGCGATGTAGTACACGACGATCCAGATGAGGCCGAGGATGAACAGCGCCAGCATCACCGGCACCCACCACGGCGGGTTGCCGTACTTGACCGCCTTGGGCGTCTCGGTCGGAGGCGTGAACGCCTTCTTGCGGCGGACCCGGGACTCAGGCACGGCGACCCTCCTGCTCGCTATCCCCGGTCAGGTGCCGGGTCCGTCGTAGCGTAACCGGCATGGACGGGCGCGAGAACGGGCGGGAGGCAGAGATCCCCCTGCCGTCGGCCGGGAGCCCTGCCCCACGATCGGGCCGAACGGGGGCCGTGGCGGTGGGTCTGGTGGCCGCGCTGGGCGGCGTCCTCGTCGTCGCGGGCGTGCACACCGCGGCCGGTACCGATCTCCGCGGCGGCCGCGCGGTCGACAGTCGCGACCTCGTCACCCGTTCGGCGCAACGCGTCGCGGCCCAGGAGGCCGAGGTCACGCGCCTGCGCCAAGAGGTGTCGGACCTCACCGCCCAGCAGGGCACCGGCGACGCTCTGGCTGCGTCCCAGCGCACGACTGCAGCGCTCGCACCTCAGGCCGGCTTCACGCCGGTCGTGGGGCCGGGCCTGTCGGTCTCGCTCGATGACGCACCCCGCGGCGGTGGTTCACTTCCCGGGAACCCGTCGCCGGACGATCTCGTCGTGCATCAGCAGGATGTCCAGGCAGTCGTGAACGCGTTGTGGAGAGGAGGGGCATCAGCCATGAAGGTCATGGATCAGAGGATCGTCTCGACCTCGGCGGTGCGATGCGTGGGCAACACCCTCATCCTCCAGGGCCGGGTCTACTCACCGCCCTTCACCGTGTCCGCCGTCGGTGACACCGCCGCGCTCGGCCTAGCCCTCGAGCAGGACCCGATGGTCGCCCTCTACCGTGAGTATGTGGACCTCTACGGGCTCGGATACGTCGTGCAGCAGGAGGATCGGCTGACCGTGCCCGCGTTCACCGGACCGCTCCTCCCGACGTTCGCCCGCGTTCCGGCGGGGGGATGAGGCCGGGATGAACCCCGACGACCAGGAGGAGCTGCGCGCTGCGCTGCTCACCGACATCGAAGGACCGCAACCGGTCGAGCGCAGCCGGGGGTATCGCGTCCGCGCCGTCATCCGCGGCATCGGCGAGGCCTTCATCACCGTCGGCGCCCTGCTGCTGCTCATGGTCGCCTACCAGCTGTGGTGGACCAACGTCGAGGCCTCGCAGGCGATCGCCGAGGAGCGCCAGGAGATCGAGCAGGCGTGGGCAGACCCCGATCCGGGCGCTGTCACGCCGACGCCCACCGGTACGCCGAAACCCGTCACCGACAAGCCGCTCGCGGAGCCGTTGTACGGCACGGGCTTCGCGCTGGTCTACATCCCGCGGCTCGCAGACCACGTGTGGGGCCTGCCCGTGACCCAGGGCACCGGCAAGGACGTGCTCGCGCACGGAGCCGGCCACTACGCCGACACCGCGATGCCCGGTGGCGTGGGCAACTTCGCCATCGCCGCGCACCGGTCCTCGCACAGCGAGCCCTTCGCGAACTTCCCCGACCTGCAGGTCGGCGACAAGGTCTACGTCCGCACGCAGAAGGTCTGGTACACGTACACGCTCACCCACGACGACCCGAACCTGACGCCCACCGACACGTGGGTCATCGGACCCGTGCCGGGCTTCCCGGGATCGGAGCCGAAGAAGAAGCTGATCACCATGACCACGTGCACCCCGCGGTACGGCTCGACCGGCCGCTGGGCGTGGTGGGGCGAGCTCAGCGGGAGCCGGTACGTCTCGGACGGCCCCCCCGACGGCATCGACCCCCGCGTCGTCCCCTCCTGATCGTCGTCCCGCACCCCACCTGAGCAGAGGCAACGTTGTACGGCTGGATCTGGAAGCACCTGCCCGGCCCCTGGCCGCTCAAGGCGCTGCTGGCGCTCGCGCTCCTCGTCGCGGTCGTGCTCGTGCTGTTCCAGTGGGTGTTCCCGTGGCTCGAACCCCGGCTGCCGTTCAACCAGGTCACCGTCGACGAGGGCACGCCCACCGCCGGGATCGTGCTCCCGTTCGTACGCTGAGCGTCCCGTCGGGACAACCCGCTCGGCCGCCGGCGTCGCCGTGGGCGATGATGGGCGCGTGAGTGCGCGCATCCTCGTCGTCGACAACTACGACTCGTTCGTGTTCAACCTCGTGCAGTACCTCGCCCAGCTCGGTGCGGAGGTCGACGTACGACGCAACGACGAGGTGACCCCCGACGACGCCCGCGGGTACGACGGCGTGCTGCTCTCACCCGGCCCGGGCACCCCTGCCGGCGCCGGCGTCTGCATCGAGATGATCCACGCGCTCGGCGGAGTCGTCCCGCTGTTCGGCGTGTGCCTCGGCCACCAGGCGATCGGTGAGGCGTACGGCGCCACCGTCGTCCGCGCCCCGGAGCTGGTGCACGGCAAGACGAGTCAGGTGCACCACCACGGCGACGGAGTGCTCGCCGGCCTCCCCGACCCGTTCACCGCGACGCGGTATCACTCGCTCGCGATCGACCCGACCACCGTGCCGATCGACCTCGAGGTGACCGCTACGACCGCGAGCGGCGTGATCATGGCCGTGCGCCACCGCAGCCTCGACGTCGAGGGAGTGCAGTTCCACCCGGAGAGCGTCCTCACCGAGGGCGGCCACCGCATGCTCGCCAACTGGCTCGTCCGCTGCGGCCAGCCCGACGCCGTCCAGCGCAGCGAGGGCTTGGCCCCTGTGGTGGGTTGAGCTTCTGCCGCACCCGCGCGAACCCCGGCGGCGCGGGTAGGGCGGGTCGAACGCTGATGAGTCGCGCTGATGTCGTGCAGGCAGAAGGCCCGGAACCTTGGGGTTCCGGGCCTTCTCCGTGGTGCGGTGCGACTAGGGCGTGG
This sequence comes from Candidatus Nanopelagicales bacterium, assembly GCA_038316965.1. GTDB lineage: Bacteria > Actinomycetota > Actinomycetes > S36-B12 > CAIYMF01 > Longivirga. The sequence goes on along the minus strand of JBBQAY010000043.1, from coordinate 22,316 downwards.
TGGCCGGGGTCGGGCTGACCGGCGGCGTGGGCGTCTCCGTCGGGGTGGGGTCCGGCGTCGGCGTCGGGGGCGGCGGGGCCTTGGCGACCGTGATGGTCACGAGGGTGCCGCGTACGGCGCTGGTGCCCGGCTTGGGCGACTGCGCGAGCACCGTCCCCTCCGGCTTGGACGCCGTCTCCTGCTGAACCACCTGGACGTCGAAGCCGGCATTGATGAGGTCGCTGCGGGCCTGGGCCTCGCTCGAACCGACCACGTCCGGCACCTTGCCCTGGCCGTTGGAGACCTGGATGTCGACCGGCGTGCCGGCATCGACCGTCTCCTGGGCACCCGGGCTCTGCCCGACAACGACACCTTGGGGCTTGTCGGAGTCGGTCTCGTCGACCTTGCCGAGCGTGAGCCCCACCTCGACGAGCGCGGCGCGGGCGGCGTCGACCGAGGTGAGTCCCGTGAGCGTCGGAACCACGGCCTGGTCCTTGCCGGTGGAGACGACGACGTCGACGGCGCTGCCCTTGTCCACCTGGCCGCCGTTCACCGGGTTCTGGCTGATGATCGTGTCCTTGGGCCGGTCAACGCTGGGTTGCGGTGTCTGCGTGCCGAGCACGAGGCCCTGCTTCTCGAGCGAGATCTGCGCCTCGGCGACGGTGAGACCGGCGAGGTTGGGCACCTGCACCTTCTCGACGGCGGGCGAGCCGAAGATGGCGCGTCCGACGAGCACGGTGGCGATGCCGACGGCGATGATGCCGAGGGTGAGCAGGATCCAGAACGCCGGGCTGCGGTTGGCCTTCGTCTCCTGCGCCCCGTCCGAGTACGCCGCGGCGGCACCGACGGGCGCCATGACGGCAGTGTCGGCCGACACGACGGGGACGGGCGCTGTGACGGGGAGGCCGGCGAGGGCGCGCTCGACGTCGGCGCGCATCTCGGCCGCGCTCTGGTAGCGGTCCTCGGGGTTCTTGGCGAGTGCGCGCAGGACGATGATGTCGATCTGCGGGGTCACCGAAGGGTCGAACTGCGACGGCGGCACCGGCGCCTCGCTCACGTGCTGGTAGGCGATCGAGACCGGCGACTCCCCCGTGAACGGCGGGCGCCCGGTGAGCAGCTCGTAGAGCAGGCAGCCGGTGGAGTAGAGGTCGCTGCGGCTGTCGACGACCTCGCCGCGCGCCTGCTCGGGCGAGAGGTAGTGAGCGGTGCCGAGGACGGCGGACTGCTGCGTCATGGTCTGCCCGGAGTCGGCGAGGGCACGCGCGATGCCGAAGTCCATGACCTTGACCTCGCCGCCGCGCGTCAGCATGACGTTGGCGGGCTTGATGTCGCGGTGCACGATGCCGTGGCGGTGGCTGTAGTCGAGGGCCGCCAGGGTGCCGCCGGTGATCTCGAGCGCGCGCTCGGGCAGCAGACGGCGACCGCTGCTCATGAGCTGACGCAGGGTCTGCCCGTCGACGTACTCCATGACGATGAAGGGGACGATCGCGCCGGTGGAGTCGGGGGTGTCGGCCAGGACGTCCTCGCCGGTGTCGTACACGGCGACGACGTTGGGGTGGTTGAGCGAGGCCGCGCTCTGCGCCTCGCGGCGGAAGCGGGCCTGGAAGCTCGGATCGCGGGCGAGATCGGGCCGCAGGATCTTGATCGCGACACGTCGCCCGAGGCGGAGGTCACGGCCCTCGTGGACCTCGGCCATGCCTCCACGGCCGATCACCTCGCCGATCTCGTACCGATCGCCGAGCCGGCGCAGCTCCTCGCTCACCGTTCCTCCTCCTGGCTGGTGCGGTCCGTGGACCGTCGTGCCGAGTCTGACAGCCCCGGGCGGGCGGCGTGCGCCGCCCCGCAGGGCGGCGGGGCCCCGGGTGCCCGGACCGCACGGGTCCGGGGTTGGGCGTGGGCGGCTCTCGCCCGGGTGCGGCTCATCGCAGCACCGCCTCCATGACGGCCTTGGCGATGGGTGCGGCCAGCGCGTTGCCGCTGATCTCCGCAGCGCCTCCGCCGTTCTGCAGGACGACGGCGACCGCGACCTGGGTGCCGCCCGGAATGGCCGGCGCGACGCCGACGAACCAGGCGTGCGCCTTCTGGTCGTTGCCGGTCTGGGCAGTTCCGGTCTTGCCGCCGACGGGTACGCCGGGGATCCGCGCGTTCGACCCGGTGCCCTGGTCGACGACGCCGACCATCATCGCGAGCAGCTGCGCCGCGTTCGCCGGAGACATGGCCTGTGCGAATGCCTCGGGCTCGGCGGTCTCGAGGGTCTCGAGCTCGGGGCTGAGGATCTCGCTGACGAGGTACGGGTTCATCACCTGGCCGTTGTTGGCGATGCCAGCGCCGACCATGGCCATCTGCAGGGCCGTGGCCGTGACGTCGAACTGGCCGATCGCGCTCATCGCGGTCTGCGGCTCGTCGGGGTCGGCGGGGAAGCGGCTGGTGGCCGCACGCAGCGGCACCTCGAAGCCGGTGTCGAAGCCGAACTTCTGGGCCTGCGCGCGCAGGGCGTCGTCGCCGAGGTCGAGGCCGATCGAGGCGAACGCCGTGTTGCACGAGACCGCGAGCGCGTTGGCGAGGGTCGTCACGTCGCCGGGGCCGCAGGCCGTGCCGGACCAGTTGTTGAGGTTCTTGGTCGTGCCGGGGAGGTCGAGCGACGCAGGCCCCGGCACCTCGGAGTCAGGCTGGTACTTGCCGCTCTCGAGCGCCGCTGCGGCGGTGACGAGCTTGAACGTCGAACCGGGCGGCAGGGTCATGACGAGCGGCCGGTTGAGCATGGGCTTGGCCGGGTCGGAGTCGTACTTCTCGTACGCCTTGCGGATGCTCGCGGGGTCGTGGCTCGACAGGAGGTTGGGGTCGAACGACGGCGAGGACACCATCGCGAGGATCGCGCCGGTGCGCGGGTCGATCGCGACGACGGCGCCCGTGCGGCCCGCGAGACCGTCGTACGCCGCCTTCTGCGCACGAGGGTCGAGGGTGAGGCGTACGGCGCCCCCCTTGACCCCACGTCCGGCGAACAGCTGCTGGACGCGGTCGACGAAGAAGCGGTCGTCGGAGCCGGACAGCACGAGGTTCTCGGCCCGCTCGATCCCGGTGGCGCCGTACACGAGGGAGTAGAAGCCGGTCGCCGGCGCGTAGAGCGGGCCGCGGGAGTACTGGCGCAGGAACTTGAGCTGGTCCTTGGTCGGGATCGACGACGCGATCGCCGTGGAGCCGAGCAGGATCGGGCCGCGCTCGCGGGAGTACTCCTCGAGCAGCGTGCGGCTGTTGCCGGCACGGCTGCGGATGTCGGCGGCTGCGAAGTACTGCAGGTACGTCAGGTTGGCGAGCAGTGCGAACAGCAGGACGGACACGACTGCGGCGAGGCGGCGTACGGACCGGATCACAGCCGCACCGCCTGCGTGGGGGCGTCCTGCAGTGAGACGCCGTCTGTGTCAGGCCTTCGGGCGGCGTCGCTGACGCGCATGATCAGGGCGATGGCGATCCAGTTGGCGACGAGCGAAGACCCGCCCTGCGACAGGAACGGCGTGGTGAGACCCGTGAGCGGGATGAGCCGCGTGACACCGCCGATGACCACGAACACCTGCAGGGCGAGCACGATCGAGAGGCCGAAGGCGAGCAGCGTGCCGAAGATGTCGCGGCACGCGATCGAGGTGCGGAGGCCGCGCTGGACGACGATGGCGTAGAGCACCAGCATCGCGGCGACGCCGATGAGCCCGATCTCCTCGCCGAACGCCGCGAAGATGAAGTCGCTCTTCGCGTACGGCACGAGCTGGGGGAAGCCCTGGCCGAGGCCCGAGCCGAACATCCCCCCGCTGGCGAATCCGTACAGCGACTGGGCGATCTGGTAGCTGGTGTCGCCCTCGTCGCCGAACGGATCGAGCCAGACGTTGACGCGCTGGCGTACGTGGCCGAAGGCGAGGAACGCGAACACCGCGCCTGAGACGAAGAGCACGAAGCCGAGCACGAGCCAGCTGCGCCTCTGCGTGGCGACGTAGAGCATCGTCACGAAGAGCCCGAAGAAGACCAGCGAGGTGCCGAGGTCGCGCTCGAAGACGAGGACGGCGAGCGACACCAGCCAGGCCACCAGCAGGGGGCCGAGGTCGCGACCGCGCGGGAACTCCAGGCCCAGCACCTTGGTGCGCACGAGGGCGAGTGAGTCGCGCGTGACCGTGAGGTAGCCGGCGAAGAAGATCGTGAGCATGATCTTCGCGAGCTCGCCGGGCTGGAACGACAGGGTGCCGAGGCGCACCCACAGCGTGGCGCCGTTGATGGTCGCGCCGACGAAGGGCGCGAGCGGCAGCAGCAGGAGCACGAGGCCGGCGAACATCGCGGTGTAGGTGTAGCGCTGCAGCTTGCGGTGGTCGCGCACGACGAGAAGGACGGCCACGAACAGCACGATCCCGAGCGCGGTCCAGGTGAGCTGGCTGTAGACGTCAGGGCTCGGCACCTCGGTGCCGTTGCGTGTGGCGCGCTGGGCCTCGGCGAGGTCGAGCCGGTGGATCATCGTGAGGCCGAGCATGTTCAGCGTGACCACCGCGGGCAGGAGCATCGGGTCGGCGTACCGCGCCACGACGCGGACGACGCCGTGCGCGACGAGGACCAGCGTGACCACGGTGAGCAGCACGGGGATGGTGTCGTCGGCGATCTTTCCGAGCACTGCGAGATCGACCTGCACGTACGCCGCGGTCCCCACGGCGAACGCACCCACGAGAAGACCGAGCTCGGCCCACCGCCGGTCGGGCTGGCGGTAGCGCGGGACGGCGGGAGCCGGCGCGGACGTGGTCACGGGCTGCCAGAGGCGCTGGGCGACGCGGTGGCCGTCGGTGACGGCGAGCCGGTGCCGGCATCGGTGTCGGTGGGGGCTTCGGGGCACCCGGGAGTGGTCGGCGCGGCCACGCACTGCGCGGCCCGCTCGCGCAGTCGCTGGACGACCTGCTGGGCGTTCGCGAGGCTGTCGGTCGCGATGGTCCCCTCGACCTGCATCGCCTCGAAGTCGGGGAGGGAGTCCATGGTGATCTCGGACCGCTCCTTCACCGTCGACAGGCTGATGGGCCCGAGCGATCCGGGCACGCCGTTGTAGATGGCGACGAAGCCGCTGTCGCTGCCGACGTACCACTGTCCGCCGGCCCAGGTCAGGGTGATCGCGATCAGGCCGACGAGGAGGGCGACGATGGCGGCGGCCGTGGCGCCGATCCAGACCCAACGGTGACCCAGGCCGTGCCGGCTCGCGGCCTGCTCCTCGTGATAGACGCGGCCGATCGGTGCGACACCGGCCTCACCCGTGGAGCTCTGGGTCGACACGCGTACGACGGTCGCGGGCCGGGAGTCGATCTGCGCGTCCGCCGGGAAGGTGAGCGCGGGCAGACGCTCGCGGTTGCGGGGCTCCCCGGCCGCTCCGACGACGACGGGAGCCTCGTGGTCGCCCGCGGCAGCCTCGTCGATCGGGACGACGTCGGCCACGACGCACGTGACGTTGTCGGGTGCGCCTGCCTCGAGAGCGGCGTCGACCAGCGCGGTGACCGCGGCGGTGGGGTCGGCGAGGGCGAGCAGGCGGGCGATGTCGGGATCCATCACATAGCCGCACAGACCGTCGCTGCAGACCAGGTAACGGTCGCCTGCGCGAGCCTCGCGCACCGAGACGTCGGGCTCTGCCGGGTGGACGCCGTCGATCGCCCGCATCAGGAGGTTGCGCCGCGGGTGGCGGGTGGCTTCCTCGGCCGTGATGCGGCCGGAGTCGATGAGGGTCTGCACGTAGGTGTGGTCGCGCGTCACCTGGTGCATCTCGCCGTCGCGCAGCAGGTAGGCGCGCGAGTCGCCGACGTGCAGCACGGCAACCCTCGGTGGCTCACCGCCGAGCCAGGCGAGCGCGGTGAGCGTGGTGCCCATGCCGGCGAGCTCGGGGTTGGCCGAGACGACGTCGGCGATGCGCTCGCTGGTGGCGACGACCGCCTCGGACAGCCGCTCGAGGGCCTCGACGTCGCCGAGACCCGCGGGCTCGACCTCGGACATCGTGGCGATGGCGGCCGAGGACGCGAGCTCGCCAGCGGCGTGGCCGCCCATGCCGTCGGCGACGACGAGGAGCTGGTCGCCGGCGTACCCGGAGTCTTCGTTGCCCGAGCGCACGAGCCCGATGTCCGAGCGCGCGGCTGAGCGGAGCATCAGCGCCATGGCGTCACTTCCGCAGCTCGAGGACGGTGCGGCCGACCTTGAGCTGGTGGCCGACCGACATCGGCGTGGGGCTGGTGATGCGAGCCCGGTCGACCCAGGTGCCGTTGGTCGAGCCCAGGTCGGTGACCACCCAGGTGCTGCCCTTGAGGGAGATGGTCGCGTGGTTGTTGCTCGCGTAGTCGTCGTCGAGCACGAGGGTGGAGTCGGGCGCGCGACCGATGGTGACGTCGGCAGCGCCGAGCGGGATCACCGTTCCGGTGAGCGGGCCCTCGACCACGACCAGGCTGCGGGCGCCCCCCTTGGCCGGCTTGGACTGCCTCGGCTCCTTGGGCGCTCGCGGCGCCTGACCACCCGTGGGCCGGGGTGCCTTCGCCGGCACCAGCAGGCGGGCATCGCGCGGCGAGCGCAGGTCGCGGCGCAGGACGACGATCGCGATGATCACGAGCAGCCAGATCAACGCCAGGAATCCCAGGCGCAGCAGGGTGAGGAGAAGCTCCGACACGGGTTTCAGCCCGCCCGGAACGTCAGCCGTGTGCCTCCGAGCTGGACGGTGGCGCCGTCCGTCAGCACCACCTCGCCGACCTGGACGCCGTCGACGTACGTGCCGTTCGTGGATCCGAGATCACGTAGCACGACCTCGCGGCCGAGCAGGATCTCGACGTGGTGCCGAGAGATGCCGGGATCGTCGACCCGGATGTCGACGTCGCTCCCGCGCCCGATGCGCGTGACGGCGCGGGTGAGCACATGGGTGGCGTCGTCGGCGACCAGACGCGGCTGGCCGACGTCGGCCTGCTGGCGCGAGGGCATGGCCGGGCTGGACGGCGTACGCCCGGAGGCGGTGCTGGCGATGCCTGCCTTGGCCTCGCTGTGCACACGGAACAGGCCTGTCTCGAGGCTGTCGTCGCGGGCGAGGGTGATCTCGGTGCCGCCGAGGAAGGTGTAGCGCTGCTCCTCCGCGTGCTCGCGCACCATCGTGCCGAGCTCTTCGGTGAGGGTGCCGGCGTACACCGCGAGACGGTCGTGGTCGTGAGGGCTGAGGTCGACGACGAAGACGTTGGGCACCACGGTGCGACCACGGCTGACGACGGCGGCACGGTCGTCCATCTCGCGGGTGAGCGCGGAGGCGATCTCGACGGGCTGTACCTCTGCCTTGAAGGCGCGCGCGAAGGCACCGTTGACCATGCGGTCGAGCCGCTGCTCGAAGCGGTCGAGCAGACCCACCGCGCCTCCTCAGTGCCGAGGCGGTCGCCGGGTCGGCGGAAGTCCCGCCCCGGACGTTCACCGCCGTCCCATGATCGTAACTGCCGACGCGCCGCTCACCGTTCCTTCACCGGCCGGGTCGGGCCTCGATACGGGGCCAATCGGCGGTTCGTGACGGCTCCGACCTGCGTGTTAACCTTCTCCACGCACGCGCGAGTGGCGGAATAGGCAGACGCGCACGGTTCAGGTCCGTGTACCCGAAAGGGTGTGGGGGTTCAACTCCCCCCTCGCGCACGTGAGTCAAGGGCGGTCCCCCGGGGCCGCCCTTCGTCGTTCCCGACAGTGGTCGTCGATCGCGGCACCTCCCGCCGGCACGGCGGTGCAGGCTCCACCGGAGCGTCGCCCGACATACCCCCTGTCCGTGCGCGACGACGGCACCCCGGTCTGCCCGGCGCCGAAGGAGCGGCAGCAGGTGTTCCGGGAGCCCACGGGTCTGGCCGACGCGGGAGTGGCTCTGTGCGGTTCCCCATGCGTGAGAGCTGTATCAGCGCGACAATGGTCGCAGGACGAAGCTCCGTGGTGGGAGGGCCGTTCGATGTACGACACGACCGACGACATGGTCCAGCAGACGCTGCTCGGCTCTGACGAGCTGCGGCACCCCGTGCCCCGTCACGACGGCGGCCTGGGACTTCTCGACGACCGGGCGACCGTGGTGCGCCTCCGGGCCACCGCGCCGAACCGGCGCCACTTCTGCCTTCAGGCCGGCCTCGAGCCGGGACCTGTGGCGTACGCACGGGTCAACGCAGCCCTGCAGCGGTTCGGGCTGCCCCTCTACCCGGCGGGGGCACGTCGAGCGGCCTGAGCACGCGCCGCGTGAGCACGGGCGGCGTCGCCGTACGCCTGCATGCCCCGGATCTCCTCTGCCGCATGGTTTCGACAGCGCGGAGTGCCCGAACGCCTACTGCGCGTGCGTGTGGGTGACGGCCGTTGCGCCACGCGGGCGGTTGACGCGTGTCCAGCGCCTTCTGGTGGGCGGATCCGCCTAGCCTCGGAAGCGGCGCGGTGCGCCCGCGTGCCCCGGTCGCGAGACCGGCCGTCCCGAGGAGTGCGATGTCCAGGACGTCCGTACGACGCACGGTCCGAGTCGGTGCGAGCGCGGTCGCCGCTGCGCTGGGGTTGCTCGTCGCGTCCGCAGCCCCCTCGGCTGCCCAGACGCCCGGCCGCAACGGGCAGATCACCTCGGTCGACGAGTGCGTGCTCTCCGGCCCGACCGGTCTGCCGTTCCCCGGCGAGGTCGACGAGCTCGGGTGCTACATCAGCGGCTCCTGGTCGCCCGACGGCCGGTTCGTCGCGATCGTCACCGATTGGGGCGTAGAGGGCCCAGAGGGCGGTCCCGGCGAGTTGTGGATCTGGGACGACGTCGCAGACACCCTGCGACGGCTGGGATCGGCCGACGTCGCCAGCAAGACCTCGTTCAGCCCCGGCGGCACGAAGCTCGCGGTCGCCCGCGGCGGCGACATCCTGATCCTCGACGTCGCGACCGGCGCGACCGTCCGCAACCTCACGCGCACTCCGGCCACGACCGAGTCGGACCCGACCTGGAACCGGCGCAACCTCGCGATCGCCTACACCGCGCCGGATGGCGTGCGCTCGGTCAAGCCCTGGGGTGGCTGGTCGAGGCTCGTGGCCGCCGGTGCCGTGTACGCCGACTTCGCCCCCGACGGCTGGCACATCGGCTTCACCCGCGACGGCGTCGTCTACCGCGCCAAGCGCGACGGGCGCCTCGCCCAGGCGATCTTCACGATGCCCGAGGGCGTGCGGCCGGAGTTCGCCTGGTCGCCCGACGGGAGATTCCTGCTGTCGGCCGACGGTGAGGGCGGCCTGCAGATCACCAGCCGCTACGGGCAGCTCGTGCAGACCGGCATCGGCGGCAGCGGCTCCAAGGCGCCGGCGTGGCAGCCGCTGCGCAGCGCCCCACCAGTCGCGACCTGATCCGCGCTCAGCGCCCCGCGCGGAAGGTGTGGTCGTAGATGACCGTGCCCACCTGGATCGAGTACTCGGCGTAGAAGTCGACGATGCCCTGGCGCTGGGCGTCACGGTGCTCGGGGTGGTCGCGCCACGCGCGCTCGCTCGCAAGGTCAGCGAACGTCACGATCGTGACGCGCTCACCGTCGTCGGCGCTGAAGGTCTTGGCGTCGACGAAGCCGGGCATGGCCTCGGCGAGCTCGGTCATCCGCGCGCTCGTCACGGCGTACGCGTCACGGTGCTCAAGCCGCAGCCGGTTGCGGAAGACGGTGATGATCTGCTCGCCCATGCGCCGACCGTACCCGCCCGATCTGGACGGCGAATGTCGCTCTCGAGAGCGAGATGCGCCATCCAGATCGGATGAGGTACGCCGGCCGCGCTAGCGAGGTGGTCCACGGCTCCCGGCCCTCGTCGGTGCCGCAGTAGTGTCGGGAGGACGGCGACCGCCTGGGTGAGCCGACGAGGTGCGACGTCGTCTGCGCGGCGCACGGTGCAGCAAGGGGATACGCGTGAGCGGCGACCAGCCCGTCCAGCCGAGCCAGCCCGCCGTCGGGTGGTACCCCGATCCGGCCGACGCCACCCAGATCCGCTACTGGGACGGCGCTGCCTGGACCACGCACACCCTCCCTGCGACGCCCGCCGCCGCGCCTGCGGCAGCCCCCGCGTGGGAGGTCGCGCCCGCGCCCGTGGCGGCGACGGTCGGCTCCTACGCCCCGACGCCGTCGTACGGCTATGCGCCGTACGGCGAAGCTGCGGTGCAGCCGCGCAAGGTGGGCTTCGGCGAGGCCGTGAAGCGCGCGTTCGCGGGATGGAAGGACTACTCGAGCCGCGCGACGGTCGGCGAGTACTGGTGGTTCTACCTGTTCCAGATCATCGTCATGATCGTCCCGTACGTCGTGCTCGTGGTGCTCTTCGCCGTGACCTTCCCCTCGCCCGCGGTCCGCAACGGCGTGCGGCAGCCGGCGGCCGACCCGAGCCCCGGCGCTGTCACGGCGCTGTTGGTGCTCTCGCTGCTGTTCCTGGCCTTGGCGATCGTGTTCTTCGTCGTGCACCTGCCGCTCGCGATCCGGCGGCTGCACGACACCGACCGCGAGGGCCTCTGGTATCTCATCTCGCTGGTGCCGTTCGGCGGCATCGTGCTCATCGTGTTCTTCGTCCAGGTTGGTACTCCGGCGCCGAACCGCTACGGCCCCGTCCCCGTCTGAGGCCTCTAGCGGCGTACACCGCGGGTCATCAGCCGCTCGCCGACTGCCAGGACTCGGCCGTAGTGGCCGGGCGCGATGCGGGTGAGCGCGTCGAGCGCGTAGGTCTCGCGGCCGATGAGCACCCGCGGCTTGCGGCGCTCGATCCCGTCCACGATCTTGCGGCCGGCGATGGCCGGGTCGAGGGAGAGCATGCGGTCCCACACGGCCTTGTGGGCGTCGTACTCGTCGCGGTCGACTCCGTCGCCTACACGGGCCGAGTTCGCGATCTGGGTGCGGATACCGCCGGGGTGCACGGTGGTCACGCCTACCTCGTGCTCGGCGAGCTCCTGGCGCAGCGCGTCGCCGAATCCGCGTACGGCGAACTTGCTCGCGGAGTACGCCGTCTGCCCGGCCGGGCCGATGATCCCGAACAGGCTCGACACGTTGCACACGTGCGCGCCGCGGGTGGCCGTGAGACGCGGAAGCAGCGTGTGGGTCATGACGACGACGGCGCGGAAGTTGATCGACATGAGCCAGTCGATGTCGTCGAGGCTGATCTGCGACAGGCGGCCACCGAGCGCGACGCCCGCGTTGTTGACGAGCAGGTGGATGTTCGGGTGGGTTGCACCGATGGCGGTGGCTGCTTCGAGGGCGGCCTCGGCATCGGCGAGGTCGACGTCGTACGTCGTGATCGCGCGGTCGGGGCGCCGTACACGGAGGTCGGCGGCGACCTCGGCGAGCGCGTCGGCGTCGCGGTCGAGCAGCACGAGGTTGCTGCCGCGTGCGGCGAGCTCGTGCGCGGTGGCGCGGCCGATGCCGCCCGCGGCGCCGGTGAGCACCGCGGTGCCGCCGTCCACGACGTAGCGCTTCATGCTGGTCTCCTCGTGTACCGGCCGTGGGATGAAGGCGGGGCTTCATCCCCTTCGGAGATGATTGAACCTTGAGTACGGCTCTATGGGATGAAGGTCGCCTTCATCGCGCACGACGGGTGAAGGTGACGCCTTCGTCGTCGACGGGGGCCTTGGTCAGCAGGTCGACGTCCTTGCGGTAGTTCTGGTTGAGCTTCCAGGGCGGGCGGATCCCCTGGGAGGGAAGGGTTCCCGCGGCCCTCTGCACGTAGCCCGAGCCCAGGTCGAGCAGAGGCAGTCGTTCGGGCTCAGGCGGCTCGACCGGGGTGACGGTGTCGAACCCGTCGCGCTGCAGGTGGTCGAGGAGGCGGCAGACGTAGCGGCTCACGAGGTCGCACTTCAGCGTCCACGACGCGTTCGTGTAGCCGACGGCGAAGGCGAAGTTCGGAACGCCGGTCAGCATCATCCCCTTGTAGGCCACGGTCTTCGTGGCATCGACGGCAACGTCGTCGACGGTCAGGGTCATGCCCCCGATGAGCAGCAGCTCGAGCCCGGTCGCGGTGACGACCACATCGGCCGCCAGCTCCTCCCCCGACTCGAGCAGCAGCCCCGTGGGCGTGAAGCTCGAGATGCGGTCGGTGACGACGGACGCCGACCCGTCGCTGATGGCCGTGAACAGGTCGCCGTCCGGCACGACGCACAGCCGCTGGTCCCACGGGCCGTACGACGGGCCGAAGTGCGTCTCGACGTCGTACCCCTCGGGCAGCTGCTTGGCGACCCCACTCATGAGGAGGCTGCGCATGGCGTCCGGGAAGCGCTGCGACAGTCGGTAGCTGAGCGCGGACGTCGTGATGTTCTTGCGCCGTACGACGCGATAGGCCAGGGTCGGCGGCAGGGTGCTGCGCGCCGCCTCGGCGACCGGATCGACCGAGGGCAGCGCCGTCACGTACGTCGGCGAGCGCTGCAGCATCGTGACGTGCTCGGCGGTCTGCGCAAGGGCGGGCACGAGCGTGACGGCCGTGGCGCCGCTTCCGATGACCACGACACGCCTCCCCGTCACGTCGAGGTCGGCCGGCCAGTGCTGGGGGTGGACGACGGTGCCGGCGAAGTCGGAGCGGCCCGGAAAGTCAGGCTCGTAGCCGTGGTCGTAGCGGTAGTAGCCCGTGCAGGAGTAAAGGAATCCGCAGGTGAGCTCGATGGGCTCGCCGGTGTCGGTGCGCTCGGCAGTGACGGTCCAGCGGGCGTCCTCACTCGACCAGGACGCGCCCGTCACCCGGTGGTGCAGGCGCACGCGCTGGTCGACGCCGAGCTCGCGCGCGGTGTCCTCGACGTACTCCAGGATCGAAGGGCCGTCGGCCAGCGCCTTGCCCGCGGTCCACGGCCGGAACGGGTAGCCGAGGGTGTGCATGTCGGAGTCGCTGCGCACTCCGGGGTAGCGGAAGAGGTCCCAGGTCCCACCGATCGTGTTGCGAGACTCCAGGATCGTGAACGTCGTCCCGGGCCGTTCCAGCAGCAGGCGCGCGCCTGCGCCGACCCCGGACAGCCCGGCACCCACGACGATGACGTCGAGGTGCTCGCTCACGTGTCTCCTCCGGGTCGCCCACGACGCTACCCCGCCCACACCCCCGCGCTCACACTGATCAATCCGTCGTTTCCCGCTGCCGGAAACGACGGATTGATCAGTGTCACCGGGTGGGTGGGGCGGCTAGAGGCCGCAGGCCTTCTCGATGACGGCGTACATCTGCTTCCTCACGTCGTCCGGCGGCTGCAGCGTGAGGTCGACGCGGCCGTCGCCGAGGTCGAGCCCCACGTCGAACACGTACGTCTTCTTGCTCTCGCCGAGCGAGTGGCCGTCGCAGCGCAGCGTCGACCCGACGTCGATCGAGAGCGACGCCGTCGGCGCGGACGCCGGCAGGGTGAGCAACGGAGTCGCCGACGGCGGTGTGGCGTCGAGGGTGAGCAGCACGCTGCCGTCGAGGTCGACGACGTCGATCGGGCCGGTGCTGCTGCCCCGAGTGAGCACGAGCGTGCCGCGCAGGACCGGGGCGCCGCCTTCGGTGGCGGGGGTCCAGGTGTCGCCGAATCCGACGTCGACCGCGTCGAGGAGACGCTGGCGTGCGCAGTCCTGATCCCAGAGCTTCTCGAGCAGCAGGCTCGATGCCTTGAGCGGCAACGTGATCTGGGCGTCAGGGGTCACGACCTCGGCCTGGACGGCGTCCGTGGGGCGCGTGGCGCTGGTGCACACGGCATCGCCGTACGGCACCTTGAGCGCGACCGTCACTCCCGGCGTGACGTCGTAGTCGACCTGGACCGCGTCGGTGCCCGACAGCCCGCGCCACGAGACGCGCAGCGAGCTCACGCGCACCGTCGTGGCACCGGAGTTGGTCAGCTCGATCTTGAGGGAGTGCGTCACCTCGTCCTCGCGGTACTGCGCCAGTGTGCCGCTGAGGTTCGGCGCCGGCGGCGCGACCTTGTCACCGGAGTACGTCGCGCTGCCCGCACCCCCGGACCCCGCGCACCCCGTGAGCAACGCCGCGGCCACGACGACCGCCGCCCCACCGACCAGCGCCCGAATCCGCATGCCCGCCACCGTAGGCGGCGTTCACGATGAAGGCGACCTTCATCCAGTAGAGCCGTACGTACGAGGCCTTCATCGCGAATGATGTGCCCTCCGAGGGGGACGGCGCACCCGCGGCGACAGGCCGATGCGGCGTACGGTCCGCGAGCGTGGCTGTGCTGGACTACGCGGGTGGCCGTCCTCCTCGCACTGATCTCGAGCGTGCTCTGGGGAGTCGGCGACTTCGTGGGCGGGCTCGCCTCGCGCCGCTCGACCGCTCTCCAGGTGCTCATGGTCACTACGCCCGTGGGCTGGCTCATGATCGTGCCGGTCGCGCTCATCATCGGCGGCGACGCGATGGGGAGCGCCCTTCCGGGGCTCGCGGCCGGAGTCTTCGGCGCGGTCGGCATCCTGCTGCTGTACGCCGCTCTCACGATCGGCCCCATGGGCGTGCTGTCGCCGGTGTCGGCGGTGCTCGGTGCCGCGATCCCGGTGGTTGTCGGGCTCGTGGGCGGCGAGCGCCCCGGGCCGGCTGCCTACGTCGGGATGGGGCTCGCCGCCGTCGCGATCGTCACGGTCGGCCTCGAACCGCAGGCGCCCACCGACGACGCGCGGCACCAACGGGTGACCCGTCGTGCGCTGGTCCTCGCCATCGGCGCGGGCATCGGCATCGGGATGTTCTTCTCCCTCGTGTCGTTCGCGCCCGACGACGCCGGCGTCTGGCCCATCGTGTGGTCGCGTGGCATGTCGACCGTCCTGATCGGTGCGATCGCGATCACCGCCTACCTCCGTCGGGGCGAGCCGCTCATTCCAGGCACTGCACCCGTGGTGTGGCTCGCGGTGCTGGCGGGCGCGCTCGACGTCGCGGCGAACGCGTTCTACGTGCTGGCCCTCCCCCTCGGGCTGCTCTCGATCGTGGCGGTGCTCGGCTCGCTCTACCCGGCGGCCACCGTGCTGCTCGCCCGCTTCGTCCTCGCCGAACGGCTGCGCCCGCTGCAGAAGGTGGGCATGGCCACTGCCCTGCTCGCCAGCGCCCTGCTCGCCCTCGGAGGCTGACCGCTCCCCCCCCGGGGTCGACCCACGGCGCCGCGAGCCTGGCGGGAGGTCTGCGGCCGACGGCGGGAACGACCCTGGTGGTGCGGTACGCCGTACCCGCAGGATCGATCCATGCTCACCGACCCCGCCGCTCTCGCCCTGGTCGACCGGTACCTCGCCGGCGTCGCGCTCGTCGACGACGCGCTGGCGGACGCCACCGATGCCGACCTCGACCGCCGTGGCCCGGCGCCTGACGACTGGTGTGCGCGCCAGGTCGTGCACCACCTCGCCGACAGCGAGACGAACTCCTACGTGCGTCTGCGCCGGCTGCTGGCCGAGCCCGCTCCGGCCACGATCCAGGGGTACGACGAGGCGCACTGGGCCACGGTGCTGCACTACGACCGCCCGATCGGCTCCTCCCTCGCGGTGTTCCGCGCCGTACGCGCGGCAAGTGCCGAGCTGCTCGACACGCTGGTCGACGCCGATCTCGCGCGCGCGGGCGTCCACTCCGACAGCGGCACCTACTCCCTCGTGGACTGGCTCGAGATCTACGCGGACCACGCCGAATCGCACGCTGCCCAGATCCGCGCCGCCCGCGCCTGACCCCCTCCTCGCTCGGGGCGGGGCGGGCACCCGGTGGGCGTCCGGCGACGGTGGGCGACAGAATCAGCGCGTGACCTCCCAGCTGGCCTCGGCGTTCCCGGCGGCACCCGCGACGACGGTGCTCATCGTCGGTTCCCTGCTCCTCGCGGCGGCGCTCGGCTTCCTCGCCGTACGGGACAAGAGCACGCCGCGCTGGGGCTTCATCGCGATCGCGGTGCTCGAGGCCGTGCTGGTCGTCATCACCGTGTGGTGCGTCGTCGCCTGGATCGGCGGCGACGCCCCGGGCGAGCCGGTCGTGTTCTTCTTCTACCTGCTCGCGTGCCTCGCGATCCCGCCGGCGATGGCGTGGTGGGGCAAGGGTGAGCCCGGCCGTTGGGGCAGCGGCGTCGTCGCCGTCGCGTGCCTTGTTCTGATCGTGCTCGTGCTGCGCGTGCAGCAGGTCTGGACCGGAGGAGTACCCCCGACATGAGCCCCGAGCCACAGCCCGACGACGTCGCTGCTCCTGCGGCCGCCGAAGCCGCGACGCCTTCGGCCGACAGCGCGCCGGCTGGCACCAGCCACGGCCCCGGTCGGCTGCTCGTCGCGGTGTACGCCGTGCTCGCGATCGGCGCCACCGTCCGTTCGCTGTACGAGCTCGCCACCAAGTTCTCCGGCGCCCCGGTGTCGTACTCGCTCTCGTTCGTCGCCGCCGTGATCTACGTGGTCATCACGATCTGCCTCGTGCGCAACACGCCGCGCGCCCGCGGGATCGCGCAGGCCGGCATGTGGATCGAGCTCCTCGGCGTCCTCGTGGTCGGCACGCTGAGCATCGTCAGCCCGGACCTGTTCACCAACCCCGAGACGGGCAAGGCGGTGTCGAGCGTCTGGTACTGGTTCGGCCGCGACTACCTGTTCGTGCCGCTCGTCCTGCCGATCCTCGGTCTGCGCTTCATCCGTTCCTCGAAGCACTGATCGCCGTACGGCGTCTGGCGCGGGAGGACGTCGGAAGCGCGCGACCGGCGTACGCCTACATCCGTCGCGTCAGGCGAGGTCGCCGAGCGACTGTGCGCTGACCACCGACGACATGCGCAGCCGGAGCGGGTCGATGCGCATGATGCCGGGGCTCTCGCCCACGAGGCCGGGAAGCTCGGTCATGAGCCGGTGGAACAGCGGCGCCGAGCGGTGCTGCGCGAGCGCCTTCTCGTCGCGGAACCACTCATAGAGCCAGACGACGTCGCCGTCGTCGGGATCGACGCAGACGAGGAACGCCTCGGTGCCGGGCTCCTCGTCGAGGTCGTCGATGTAGCGGTTGAGCGCGTCCAGTGCTGCAGCGCGCATGCCGGGCAACGTGGGGATGCGCACCAGCATCCCGATGCGTCCGGGCAGGACGGCATCGATGGCTGGCTGGTCGCTCATGGCTACCAGTGTGCGTCACGCCCGTCTGGCGCCTCGAACCCCCCGCCGCCTGCCGTCGTACGGCGAGGCCGCGCTCCTGCTCCGCCGTGCTGGCGGGAGGGACGCCGTGTCCACCGGATACGGCGGCGCTCCGGTGGTCGACGCACACCTCGCCACAGCCGGGGTGCGCCTCCGGCCGGCGCTAAGCGTGCGAAGCAGACCCCGCCCGGCACGCGCGCATGGCAGGCTCGGCGCCGTGCCTGAGCTGCCGGAGGTCGAGTCGCTGGCGGCGTACCTGCGCCGTACGGCGACCGGGCTGCGCGTCTCTCGGGTGGAGCTCGCGGCGATCAGCGCCCTCAAGACGTTCGACCCTCCGGTGACGGGGCTCGTGGGCGCCCGCGTGCTCGACGCCTCCCGGCGGGGCAAGTTCCTCGACGTCACGCTCGTGGACGAGGAGGGCGAGCTGATCCACCTCGTCACGCACCTCGCGCGTGCCGGATGGCTGCACTGGCGCAAGGAGATCTCGGCGGTGCCGCCGAAGCCGGGGAAGGGGCCGCTGGCCTTTCGCGTCGTGTTCGTGGACGACGACGGCGTCGCCGCGGGTGGCTTCGACCTGACCGAGGCGGGCACGCAGAAGAGGCTCGCGGTGTATGTGACGCGTGACCCGGGGTCGATCGAGGGCATCGAACGTCTCGGGCCTGAGCCGCTCGACGACGCGTTCACGGTCGAGGCGCTGGCGGAGATCCTGCGCGAGGCAGGGGGCAAGCAGCTCAAGGGGGTGCTGCGAAGCCAGTCGATCATCGCCGGCATCGGCAACGCCTACAGCGACGACATCCTGCACGCTGCCCGGCTCTCGCCGTTCAAGGCCGCGAACAACCTGACGGGAGAGGAGATCGCGACGCTGCACCAGGCGATCCACGACGTCCTCACCGGTGCCGTGACGCGGTCCGAGGGTCTCGGTGCGGGCGACCTCAAGGCGGAGAAGAAGCTCGGGATGCGCGTGCACGGCCGCGACGGACAGCCGTGCCCGGTGTGCGGCGACGTCGTCCGCTCGGTGAGCTTCGCCGACTCGTCCCTGCAGTACTGCGCCACCTGCCAGACCGGCGGCAAACCCCTCGCCGACCGCCGCCTGAGCAAACTCCTCAAGTAGCACCCTGATTTCTCCCGCTAAGGACAGAAGCTGCCCTTGAGGGGCGTGAATTGTCCTTTTCTGAGCCGGGCTGCACACACACCCGCTGCAGCGCACGGGCCGGTCACGCGGCCTCCCTGCTGCCGGGTGAGGGCGCGCCGGGCTCGGCGCGCGTGGCGCCACGGCAGGAACAGAGGTCAAAACACGCCCTTGAAGGGACGGTTCTGTCCTTAGCGGGAGAACTGCGCCCTTCGGATGGGTGGGACGTCGGTGCGCCGGATGGGTGGTGGCGGCGGCAGGATGTACGCCGTGACCAGCACGCCGGACGCCGCAGCGCAGGAGCACCCGCACGCGCTCGAACCCGCGCTCCGCGACGCGCTCGAACCCGCGCTGGGCGACGCGATCGACCCCGCGCTGCGCGCCGGCCTCGAACCCGCGCTGCGCGCCGCGATCGACCCCGCGCTGGGCGACGGCCTCGACCCCGCGCTGCGCGCCGCGCTCGTCGCGGCTGTCGGCGAGGCCCACGTGCTCACCGACCCTGATGTGACCGCGTCGTACGGCGAGGACTGGTCGCGTCGGTTCCGCGGGCCGGTGCTCGCGGTCGTACGGCCGGCATCCACCGACGAGGCCGGTGTGCGTGGTGCTCTCGACGCGGCGCCTGACCCGGCTCGACGACGTCGACCAGACAGCCGGCCAGGTCACGGTCGGCGCCGGCGTCACGCTCGCCGCCCTGCACGAGCACGCGCGCAGCGCCGGATGGGCGTACGGCGTCGACCTCGCCGCACGCGAGAGCGCGACGGTCGGCGGCACGATCGGCACCAACGCGGGCGGCATCCGCGTCTGCTGCTACGGCATGACCCGACGACAGGTGCTGGGAGTCGAGGCCGTGCTGCCGGACGGCAGTGTCGTGAGCCACCTGTCGGGGTTCGAGAAGGACAACACCGGCTACGACATCGCGGGGCTGATGGTCGGGAGCGAGGGCACCCTCGGCGTCGTCACTGCGGCTCGCGTCTGGCTGCACAGGCCGCCTCGCGCGAGCGCCGTCGCGCTGATCGGCGTACGCGATGCGACGCACGCGCTCGAGATCGTGGGATCGGCTGTGCCGCCCGGAAGTCGGCTGCTCGCGGCCGAGATCGTGGGCGAGCCGTTGCTGCGGCTGGTGTGCGAGCACAGCGGGCTGCCGTGGCCGCTCGTCGGGCCCGCCGCGCACGTGCTGGTGCTGGAGACCGAGAGCGCAGCCCCGGGCGAGATCGCGATGGATCTTCCCGACGACCTCGATGTCGTCGTCGCGGTCGATTCCGCCGACAAGGCGCGGTTCTGGACCTATCGCGAGGCCGCAGGTGAGGCGGTCACGGCTCGGTACGTCGCCCACCGCTTCGACGTCACGGTGCCCCGCAGTGACTGGGACGCGTTCGTGGTCGACGCGCTCGAGCGGCTTCGCGACGTCCCCGACGTCACGCAGGTGTACGCGTTCGGCCACCTCTACGACGGCAACCTGCACGTCGAGGTGATCGGGCCGCACGCCGACGACGAGCGCGCTGACGCCGTCGTTCTCCAGTGCGTGGCCGACCACGGCGGTTCGATCTCGGCGGAGCACGGTGTGGGTCGCGCGAAGGCGGCGTACCTCCACCTCTCGCGCACGTCGGCCGAGCTCGCGATGATGCGCTCGCTCAAGCAGGCGCTCGACCCGCACGGCCTGTTCAACCCCGGGGCCGTGCTCGAAGGCTGACTGGGCTCCCGGCGTCGCCGAGGCCCGCGACCGCCTGACGCGGCGACGACGGAGAGCGGAACGGGGGCGGTGTTCACCGGGGTGTGGTCGTGTCGTCGGGTGCGGGACGTCGAGGGCTGTCACGATGTCGGTCGTGCACCATCCGCCTCCTCGGCCCGAGGTCGTCGCGCACCGCGGCTCGAGTGCCGACGCACCCGAGCACACGCTCGACGCCTACCTGCGCGCGCTCGCCGACGGCGCCGACGCGCTCGAGTGCGATGTGCGGCTGACGGCCGACGGTCACCTCGTGTGCGTCCACGACCGCACGATCGACCGCACCAGCGACGGCCGCGGCGTCGTGTCGGTCATGACCCTCGACCAGCTGCACGACCACGATTTCGGTGCCTACCGCGCTGCCGCCCCCGTCAGCAAGGCCACTGCGCGCCTCGGCACCGCACGCACCGGCACGGGCCGCGCTGGGCTCGCTCGCTCCAGCCTGCTGACGCGCGAGGCCGCTGCCCCTGGCACCGCCGTCGCGGCCACGACGGGGCCGATGCTCGAGGACGAGCCGCTCGTCATGGACGAGCAGCGCCATCGGGTGCTCACCCTCGACCGCCTGCTCGAGCTCATCCTCGACTCCGACCGCGAGGTCGGGCTCGCCATCGAGACCAAGCACCCCACCCGGTACGCCGGCCTCGTCGAGGAGCGCGTCGCGCAGACCCTCACGCGGTTCGGCCTCGCCCGACCGCGCAGTGAGAACGACCAGCGCATCCGGGTCATGAGCTTCAGCCAGCTCTCCGTCCGCCGGATGCGCGCGATGACCCCCGGGCTGCCGACCGTGTTCCTCATGGAGCGGGTGCCGCTGCGCTTCCGCGACGGAACGCTGCCCTTCGGCGCACGCATCGCCGGCCCGTCGATCGACGTCGTACGGCAGTACCCGAGGTACGTCGACCGCGTGCACCGCCAGGGCAACGCCGTCCACGTCTGGACCGTCGACGATCCTTCCGACGTCGACCTCTGCGTGAAGCTCGGAGTCGACGCGATCATCAGCAACCACCCGCGGATGGTCGCCCAGCGACTGGGCCTCTAGCGCCGTCGTCGGACCCGATCCCGGAGTCAGCAGCACGCGGCGAGCGGGCCCGGCAGCGTCGGGCTCGGCCGTGGCGCGTGCACCACGGGCAGGCGCCCGGGCGTACGACGGCCCCACTCGCATAGGCTCCGGCCGTGGCCAAGGACAAGCGGCGTGCGAGCGCCCCCAGCAGCAGCACGACCAGCGATGTCGACGTCCCCGTGGTCGGTGGGCGCGAGCCCTGCCCCTGCGGCAGCGGCCGCCGCTACAAGGCCTGCCACGGCCGCACCGTCGCCACCCTCGTACGCCGGCCGTTCGCGGGCCTCGCCGGCGAGTGCGACTGGGTCGCGCTGAAGGAGATCGTGCCGAGCGCGACGGCGGCGCTCACCCTGGCTCCCGAGCAGGCGAAGGCCGCCGACGGCCGGAGCGTCACGCTCGCGACCGTGCTCCCGCTCGCGTGGCCTGCGCTCGTGCGGGTCGACGGCGCGATCTTCGTAGGCCTGCAGACCCCTACCTCGAGCGACGACGCAAGCCGCGAGATCGCCGACTCCCTGCTGCGGGCCCTGGCCAGCGAGCACGGAGCACCGGTGCCGGCGACGCGCCCCGGCCCTGGCCCTCGCCTGCAGGACATCCTCGTCGCGTCGGCGCCGCTCGAGGTCACCGTGCACAGCGGGTTCGACTTCTGGATCGAGGGCAGCGGCGCCGAGCAGACGGACGACGTCACGGCCTCGCTCGAGCGCGCGAACTCCTCGGTGGTCCCGACCGAGCGCCTCACCAGCGTGGAGGCGGCGTACTGGTGCCGCATCGGGCCCAAGGAGCACCTGCGCTGGGTGCTGCCGTACGACGAGGAGCCCCTGCTCGACGCGCTCGCCCGCCTGCACGTCGCCGGCCACGACACCCTCGGTGAGGGGACGCGCCTCATCGGCACGTTCCGTGCGCACGGCCTGCTCGTGCCCGTGTGGGACCTGGTTCCGGGCGCTGAGGCCGACTCCGTGGAGGAGCCTGCCGCGGCGTTCGCGGAGCGGCTCACGGCGGCGCTGGCGCAGACCGCGGCGCTGAGTGCCGAGGAGCGGCACGCGCGCGCAGGCCTGACGAACCGCCAGGTCACGTTGCGCTAGAGGGGCCAGCAGATACCGCCGAGAGGCGGCCGGGCCGGAAGAACATAGTGATCGGACGTCACCGACGGGGGATGCAGTGACGTCCGATCGAGACCGACCGTAGGCGTTCCCGGCGGCGAGATCAAGCCGTCCCGGGCGTTCACGGCAGATCCCAGGGGTTTCCGGCTCCACTGACGCATCCGTGGGTCGCTTGAGGTTCGCCGAACGCTGACACGCCGTTCCCCGCATACGGTTCCTGCTGTCGAAGGCTGGAATCGTGAGGGCGGGAGAACGGCGTGCGGTCAGCAAGGTTATGGGCTCGGTTGCTCGGGGTCGAGAAGACCACGGTCGA
>JBBQAY010000042.1:0-27997 GCA_038316965.1 Candidatus Nanopelagicales bacterium | reverse complement strand
CGCGCGCGCCCTCGCCCCCCCCCCCCCCCACGGCCGAGTTGCACGCTAGATCGACGCGACCGACGCCTCGCCAGCAAGGGAGAAGCCATGGCCGGACAGACGATGCTCGCGGCGCTCTACCGAAATACGGGGCCAGCCGCGGAGGTGCTCGAGATCGCGGAGATCGCGCGACCGGATCCTGGACCTGGTGAGGTACGCGTCCGGGTCGCCGTGTCCGGGGTGAACCCGACCGACTTCAAGAACCGCTCCGGCATCGTGCCGTGGCCGATCGACGGCTTCCAGGTGCCGCACATGGACGGCGCCGGGACGATCGATGCTGTCGGGCCCGGAATCGACGAAGCGAGGATCGGCGAGCGGGTGTGGCTGACCATGGCGGCACACGGGAACCGCTGGGGCACGGCGGCGCAATGGTGCGTGCTCCCGGCCTACAAGGCGAGGCGACTTCCGGCCGGCAGCGACGTCGTCCTCGGGGCAACCCTCGGCGTGCCGGCCGTCACTGCCGCCCACTGCCTCATCACCGACGGACCGGTGCGAGGTCATGACGTGCTCGTGCAGGGAGGCGCGGGGGCTGTGGGCCGCTGCGGGATCGAGCTCGGACGATGGTCCGGCGCACGGGTCGTCACGACGGTGAGCAGCGAGGCCAAGGCGGAGATCGCGCGCGCCGCCGGCGCTGATCTCGTGGTCGACTACCGGCGAGAGGACGTCGCTGCGGCCGTGCGCGCGTTCTCCCCCGGGATCCACCGCGTGCTCGAGGTCTCTCTGGCCGCCAACGCGAGGACGGACGCGGAGGTCTGCGGCCCCGGCGCAGTCGTCGTCGTCTTCGCGACCGAGGGCGGGGAGGCGACCATGCCGGTGCGGCCGCCCCTGTTCAAGAGCCTCACCTTCCGCTTCATCCTGCTCTACAACCTGGGGCGCGAGGAATTGGAACGGGCGGCTGGGGAGGTGGAGCGAGCCCTCGACGACGGGGCCCTCACCCTCCCACCTGTCACCCGATTCCCGCTCGAGGACATCGCATCAGCCCACGAGCATCAGGAGAGCGGCCCCTTCGGGCGCGTGCTCGTCGACATCCCTTGATCGCTGGCCTGCGTCCGACGACCCATGGCGCGCAGGCTCTGTGCAGGGCGACACAAGCACCGACGGGTTGCCCTTCGCTCTGGCCCATACCCCAATTCCGCCTGGCTTGGCGCTCTGCGGGCTGTCCCTGCTATACCGCGAGGACCCAGGTCAGGCCGGGGGTACGAGGGTGCCGGCGAAGACCTGCCACGCCAGCAGTGACTTCGCGACCAGGCTCAGGGTGATGTAGACCGTCTCGCCGTGGAGGTAGTCCTTCCACTTCCCGATCTGGCGGTACTGCAGCCACTGGTTGAGGGCGAAGCAGTTGAAGAAGACGAACAGCGACACGAAGATCCCGTAGACGAACCCTGGCGGGTTGGCGTCATTCCCCGGGCTCACGAGGTAGATGCCGATCGCGATCCACGGTGTGACTCCGGCGATGCACCCCAGCCAGAAGGGGAGCATCCCGCCACCGGGCTTCTCGTACTTCTCCTGCAGGAGCCCGAACAGGATCATCGAGACGTTGACGCCGAACAGTGCTACGAGGGCGGCGACGTCGCTGATCCCGGTGATGAGGGCGATGAGAACGATCATCACCGACGAGCTCAGCGAGTACTCGATCCAGCGGGCGTAGTTGCGGCTCTGGAGCAGATTGGCGCGGTACCAGGGGAAGACCGGCGGCGAGGCGATGATGAAGTGCGCCAACGCGGAGAGCACGAGGAACAACGCGCATCCCCAGGCGATGCTGACGTCGAACAGCGTCGCGGGCGCCGCCGGCTTGGAGCCGGGTGGTCCTGTCATGAACACAGCCGTCACCGGGAGGGCGAACGACGTCGCCAGGGCGATGACCGCCACCGCCTGCGCTGCGTGCAGGAAGCCCATCACGAGGTTGTAGCGACGAAGCCGCGTGAACCGGGCCTCCGGGACGTCGTCGGAGGAGGGTCGTTCCGCGGTCGCGTTCACCATGTCGGTCATCTCATCAACGTAGCCTCCTCCGGCCCGGCAGGCTTTCGACGCCCCAGGGGGCGCTCGCAAGCAGCACTCTCGGCCGCGGTCGATGCTCAGCGGCCCCCATGGGATGGGCGCCGAACGACGGGGGCCAGCGCACCGTCCAGAGCCTGCTCCGCGCTCGGTCCGGGCATCGACCAGGTGACCCTTAGTCCCAACAGCACCTTTAGCCCCACCCGTAACACCGTTCATACGTTGTTAACACAGCGTGGTCGGCAATCACCCGTTCGAGCAGAGAATCCCGCTCAAGCCCTCACGCTCCGCGCATGGTGGCCGCTACGGTGACCCTTACGCGCACCCGACGTCCGTCAGGCGCTGCACAGCCGCAGGGGCGGCGGCTGGGCGGCGCTGGCCCCGGGTGGGCGGTGACCGGCTCAGTGGGGGTCGGACACGGGGACAAAGGGGAACCAACTCCATGAAGACACGCGCGTGGATCGCCAGCCTGACCGTGGCCACTGTTGCCGCGGCCCTCAGCGTCGTCACGGTGGCCGTCCCGGCCGCCGATGCCGCGCCCCCCGTCGAGGTGCCGGCGGGCACGTTGACCCTGTCGACCGGTGCGGTGGACAACCTCGTGTACGACAAGGGAACCCTGTCGACCGACGACGACGTCGCCCAGGCGATCGGCACCAAGGCCGGCACCAACTGCACGCTCGAGCCGACGACCGGCCCTCTGGTTGCCTGGACGGCCACGGGCGGCGTGCCGTCGTTCCGCAGCGACTCGATCGGCACGTCGGCGACGACCCTCCCGATCCTGGCCTGCGCCCAGATCAACAAGTCCTACTCCCAGTCGCTGACGCTCTCGCTGGACCGGTCGGTCGACGGTGCCTACGACTCGATCTTCGGTGTCGCGTTCGCCAAGTCGGCGAGCCTTGACGTCGAGGTCAAGGGCGACGACGCGCTCATCAGGGCCGAGACCAGCCTCAACGGCGTCCTGACCGGCACCTTCTACCTGTTCAACGACGACAAGACGTCGCGGCGGCCCGTACTGCCCAACCTCACGGTCTGCAACGGCGACCAGTACAGCTACCCGTACGACCGCGGGACCAAGGACAACTGCACGTGGCCCATCTCCGGCGCGCAGTTCGACCAGATCAAGCTCGTTCCCCAGAAGGGATCGGTCTCGCTCGAGGGCGGCGGCGACTGGGGCGATGCGGCCGCCAGCCACCGCACGACGTTCTCGTTGGCCGTGCTGGCCGACGGCGTCGTGAGCTGCGACGCCTCGACAGGCACGGTCGTGAACGAGGGCAGCGTCTCCGGCGCCACGGTGACCCGCCTCGCGAACGGCGACCCGGCCGACCCCTGCGTCGGTCTTCCGTTCACTCTCACCACTGAGGGCGGCTCGGTGACCTTCCTGAAGCCGGG
Organism: Candidatus Nanopelagicales bacterium; assembly: GCA_038316965.1. Lineage (GTDB taxonomy): Bacteria > Actinomycetota > Actinomycetes > S36-B12 > CAIYMF01 > Longivirga. The sequence goes on along the minus strand of JBBQAY010000042.1, from coordinate 24,574 downwards.
TGACACGCAGGGATCTGCCCAGTTCACGCTCGCGCTGACCAGGAACGTCCCCGCTTCCACCGGCGTCCAGGCACTCCTCGTCGACTGGGAGGACGGCACGACGGAGTACGACCTCCCGTGGTGCCAGCCGCCGTTCCTCGGTGCAGGCGGCACGTTCAACTACGCCAACCTCACGGCCGGCAATGATGCGTCCAGCGTCACGAATGGCATCCAGTACGCGTGCCAGTACGGCATCGACGTGCAGCTCGAGGACAACGGGTCGCTGACGATCAGCGACTCGGTGTACTTCACCGGCGACATCAAGTTCACGACCCGCTAGTCACAGCGCGACCCAGGAGGGCGGGGGCGGCAGCAGCCGCCCCCGCCCTCCTGCACGTGGTGACGGCGTACGACGACGTGCAGAGCCGGGCACGGTCAGGCGACGAGCACGCCGAGGCCGGCCAGAACGGTGCCGGCCTCCTCGGCCTTGGCGCTGGCGCCCGCCGTGTCGCCCGTGAGCGCGAGGACCTCGCCCTGCAGGCCGAGAAGCTGCGCGCGCTCGAACGGCAACGAGTACTGGTCTGCGAGCGCGACACCTGCATCGCCCTCTGCGAGCGCTTCGTCGTGGCGGCCGAGCGCGGTCAGCGCACGGGCGCGCTCGAGGTTGAGGCGCGGCTGCAGGGCGACGCCCTCTCCGGTCGCGGAGCCTGCATTGGACTCCAGCAGCACGAGCGCGTCCTCGGCACGACCCTGGCGCGTCAGCGCCTCCACCCGCACGAGCGCCGCCTCGAGCGCACTCACCTTCTGACCGAGCGCCACGAGCTCGAGCTCGGCGTCCTGAGCCGCGGCCTCGGCCGCCACGAGCTCGCCGCGGCCGAGCAGCACGCGGGCACGGTGCACCTCGCCGTACGCCGCGAACGCGGGGACGCCCGAGACCCGCAGCACCCGGACGGCATCGGTGAGCACCGTCTCGGCCTCGTCGAAACGCCGCTGGCTCGCGAGGACCTCGCCGAGGCTGAGCGCCACGATGGCCGCACCGACGACGTCGCCGACCTCCTGCGCTGCGGCTCGACCCGCGGCGAACGACGCGACGGCCTCGTCCCACCGGCCGGCGTAGTAGGCGAAGCCACCGAGGTTCCCGTGGGCTGCGAACGCACGGAGGCTGTTGCCGCGGGCATTCATGACCGTGAGCGCCTCGCGCGTGCGGTCGCCGACCGACGTGTCGCCGAGCTGGAACGCGGCGACGTCCATCGTGAGCAGCGCCTGCTCGAGCGCCTCGAACTCGCCCGTCTCGCGCGCCTCGTCGAGGAGGGTCTGCGCGATGTCGAGCGCGTCCTGCAGCCGCTCCTGCTCGAGGCGGATGCCGGCGCGCACCGACCGCAGGCGCACGCGGGTGCGCCGGGCGTCGAGCGAGGTCTCGGCGGCGAGCATCCGCTCGGCCTTGGTGAGCTCGGCGAGCGCCGGGCCGAACGCACCCGAGCGCTGGCGGACCTGGGCGCGCTGCCGCAGCAGGGTCGCGCTCATGAGCGGGTCCTCCGTCGAGAGGCGCAGCGCGAGTCGGAACGCGTCGAGGGACTGCTCGTACATGCCAGCCAGATCGCGCACCTCGCCGAGCCGGCGCCACAGGTCGCGCTTGTCGACGTCGGACACCTCGGCCACCCGCCGCCCCGACTCCAGCGCCCGCTCGTACAGCGCCGCGGCATCGGCATTCGCGTACGCGCGCGCCGCACGGTCTCCCGCCATCCGCGAGTAGCGCCACGTCGCGGCGTCGTCCCCGCCGCGCCAGAAGTGCAGCGACAGGGTGTCGGCGTCGGCCTCGAGGTCATCGGACAGCTTCTCGACCGCACGACCGGCCGCTGAGTGCAGCTTCGCCCGCAGCCGGTATGCCAGCCCTTCGTACGCCGCGTCGCAGATCATGCCGTTGCGGAAGCGCAGACGGCCGCTGCCGTCGGGCTCGAGGAAGCTCTCGAGCCGCGACAGCGTCGCGGCGTCGACGAGGAGGTCGTCGCTGCGGATGGTCTCGTTGAGCACCTCGGTGCGGAACGATCGGCCGAGCACCGACGCGTAGCGCAGGATGCGGCGCGAGTGCGCGTCGAGCGCGTCGATCTGCGCGTCGAGCGCCGCGTGGAGGTTCTCGGGCACGGAGTCGAGCGACCCGACCTCGGCGAACACACGCGCGATCTCCTCGACGAACAGCGGGTTGCCGCCTGCCCGCCGCACGACCTCGTCGATCTCGTGCGGCCGCATCGGCGTGGCCGCCGTCGCCGCGATCACGAGGCGGCGGATGACGTCGTCGGGCAGCGGACCGAGCTCGATCCGCTCGCCGACGGGGTCGAAGCCGCCTTCGTCACGACGGGTCACCAGCACCGCCCACGGACGACGCGGGGCCTCCACCGTGAAGCGGGACAGCACATGCGCGGAGGCGGCGTCCGCCCAGTGCCCCTCCTCGACGCGGAAAAGCAGCGGGCCCGGGAACGTCGTCTCGACGAGCCGCAGGATGAGGTCGGCGATGCGGTCCGGGCGGAACCGCGGCTCGATCGCACGCACCTCGGGCGACTCGGGCATCGACACGGTGACGACGTCGCCGAGCAGCGAGGCGAACGCGAGCAGCTCGGGAGCGAGCCTGCGCACGCCGGCGCGGACGGCGTCGGCCATCTCGTCGTGCGTCCCTCGATCGACCCCGAGCAGCGCGCGGACGGGGTCGCGGAGCACACGATAGGGAGCAGTGGCGCCGTACGGCTCGGCGCGGACGGTGATCGTACGGACGTCGAACCCCGCGAGCGCCTCCGCCACCACACGGCTCTTGCCCGTGCCCGTCCCTCCGCTGACGACGACGGCACCACCGTCGCCCATGAGCATGCGGCCGACGTTCGACCGGATGCTGTCGAGCTCGACGTCGCGCCCGAGCAGAGGCAGCGACGTGCCGGCCCCGGTGCCGCGCGTGCCGGTCTCGTCTGCCACGGCCAGGACCGGCACCGGGATCGTCTTGCCCTTCATGGGGAAGGGCCCCGCAGGTGTCGTGCCGAACAGGGTGCGCGACCGCTCGAGAACCGTCGGGTGGGCGAACAGCACACCGTGCGGCGCCTTGCCCATGATGCGGGCGGCCGTGTTGGTGGTGTCACCCATGGCCGAGTAGGCGGCCCGGTCGACCGCGCCGACCTCGGCCGCGAAGACGTGGCCCCGGTTGACGCCGATCTGCAGCGGCAAGGGGGTGCCGACGTCGAGGACGCGGCGCATGGCGCGCAGCATGCGGCCCTCGTCGTCCTCGCTCGAGTAGGGGACGCCGGAGCCCATGAACAGCTTGCCGCCGTCACTGTCGAGGTCGGTCGCGAGCAGGGTCACGCCCTCGTCGTTCATGGCCTGCATGAAGACCGACACGGTGCCGTCGAGCGCCTCCGCCACCGCTTGGGGCCCCGGCCCCGACAGCAGCGTGTCGGTGCCGCTGAACCGGGCGAACGCGATGGTCGCGATCTTGTGCTCGGGGTCGGGGACCCGCTCGGCGAGGTAGTCGCCGAGCGCGTACGGGAACAGGGACCGGAGCCGCTCGCCCGCGATGTCGGGCACGGGGGCGGGGGCTGTGCGGGGCGGGTCCACCGAGCGCCAGCGCAGCAGCAGGGCGCCGTCCTCGTCCCGGGGCCGGGTCGACCCGCGGGGCAGCCGGGCGGCCGTGTCCGAGGTGACGACGATCTCGCCTGCGTTCGCGAGCTTCTCGGCGTCCGCCGTTGCCGTCGCGGCCGGGCCGAGGATCAGCAGCTCGCGGGTCGGCGCGCCGACGAGGAAGAAGTCGACCGGCCCGGAGTGGATCCCCACCGACATGCGCAAGCTCAGCCTGCCGACCGAGGTGGGGATGGCCGAGGCCTCCCGCAGGGCGATGCGCATGTCGACGGCGGCCGCGCACGCACGGGTCGCATGGTCGTCGCCGCGGAAGGTGAACAGCAGCGCGTCGCCACCGAACTTGAGCAGCTCGCCGCCACGCGCGCCGGCCATGCCGAGCATGCCGCCGAAGACCCGGTTGAGCGTCTCGATGAGCTCTTCCGCACCGATGCGCCCGCGGCGGGCGAGGCGCTCGGTGAGCGCGGTGAAGCCGGAGATGTCGGCGAAGACGAGGGTGGCGTCGACGCGCTGCCATGAAGAGCCTGGGGCATCGTCGTCCCACTCGAGCGCGATGCGGGGCACATGGCGACGGAGGTCTGTCACGACCGATCCCTCCTCACCGACGACTGGTTTCGCCCGACCGCCGCCCCAGCAGTCCGCAGGGTCACCGTAGGGGGTGATCGCGGTACGCGAGACGCGTTGCCTCAGGTCGTGGACCGGCGCGCCCTCGGCCGGCGCTGCCCGGGAAGCCGCTGGCACCCCGGGCACCAGTAGAGCCGTCGCCCTTGGACGTCCTGCGTCGCGATCCGGGCACCGCACCGCACGCACGGCCGACCCTCGCGCCGGTAGACGTAGACACCCGTGCTGCGGCGCAGTCGTCGGATCTGCGGAGTGTCCTGCCCACCGTCGAGGTCGGGGTCGTCGGCCGCGGGCCGGTCGAGGTCGAGTGCGGACAGAGCCTCGACGTCGACGGGATCGATCGTGACGATGCGCCCCCGTCGTACGCCGTCCTTCATGAGCACCACGAGGTCGGCCCACATCGCGTCGAACACGTCCCCGCGCACCAGCCGACCCTCGAGGAACGGCGACACCTGGTGTCGGAAGAGCAGCTCCGCCCGGTAGATGTTGCCGACGCCGGACAGCACCGACTGATCCATGAGCAGCGTGCCGATACCTGCACGGCTGCCCAGGATCCGGGCCCTGGCTCGCTCCGGATCGGCGTCCGAGCGCAGCGGGTCCGGCCCGAGTCGGGCGATGATCTGCTCCCGCCCGAGCGGTCCGACGAGGTCGCACGCCGTCGGGCCGCGCAGGTCGACGTACCAGCTCTCGCCCACGAGGCGCCACCGCACCGCCCCCCACGGCTCGGGCGCCGGGGTCCTCGCCTTGGCCATCGTGCCGTAGAGGCCGAGGTGGACGTGGACGACGGCGTCGCCCTCGAACGACACGAACAGGTGCTTGCCGTACGCCTCGGCCTGGCGCAGGACGCGACCGTCGAGGATCTGCGCGCCGGCGGCGAAGCGACCCTGCGGGCTGCTCGACCCGATGACCTGGTCGGCGAACGAACGCTGCAGGCCGCGGGCGAGCCTGTGCAGGCTGTGTCCCTCGGGCACTGCGTCCTCACTCCCTCATGCGCGTACGGTCAGGCCATGGTCAGACAGCAGCGTGCATCCTCGGACGGCGACGAGCATCCCGACGACCGCGCCCTGGACCGCCTCGCCGATCGCGGGCCCTCGCGCGTCGGCGTCGATGGTGCGCTGCGTGCGCGCGACGTGTCCCGCCCGAGTCCGGCCCAGGTCGCCGCCGCTCAGCGCACCGTGAAGCCCAAGGCCGGCCCCCCGATCGTCGGGTAGCGACCTCAGAACGCGCCGGTGGCCTCGTAGCCGGCGAGGAGGTCGATGCGGCGCTGGTGGCGGGCGTCGCCACTGAAGGGCGTGGAGAGGAAGGCCTCGACGATCTCGATCGCGGTGGCCTCGTCGTGCTGGCGCGCACCGATCCCCATCACGTTGGCGTCGTTGTGCTGGCGGGCGAGCTCGGCGATCTCCACCGACCACACCAGTGCGGCGCGCACGCCGGCGACCTTGTTGGCGGCGATCTGCTCGCCGTTGCCGGAGCCGCCGATCACGATCCCGAGGCTGCCAGGGTCGTCGACGACGCCCTGTGCGGCCGCCACGCAGAACGGCGGGTAGTCGTCGAGGGCGTCGTACTCGGCGGCACCGTGGTCGACCACCTCGTGGCCCAAGCCCCGCAGATGCTCGGCAAGGACGGCCTTGAGCTCGAATCCGGCGTGATCGGCACCCAGGTGTACGCGCATGGCCCGATCGTGCCAGCCCGAACGCTGCCGTGGGTGACCGGGCCTTGGTCGTCAGGGCACGGGGGGCCTGCGGCACAGGCTCCGCCCCAGCCGCCCGGCCGCAGGATGTCCGGCGGTGGGCGCGGCACGGTCCAGGTTCGACGGCGTACGCCCGAACGCGTGCGAGGATATGCCGATCGACGGCGAGGCGACCGTGCTCCCGGGCACCGGCACCCTCGTCGTCCGTGCGACGGGTGTCCGTCGCCGAGGGGCACGTGGGGAAGGACGGTCCGGTGACGGCCACGAACATCACGAGGGCAGAGGCTGCCGAGCGCTCGGCCCTCGTCGCTGTGCAGGCGTACGCGATCGAGGTCGACCTCACCACCGCTTCGGAGTCCCCCACGTTCGCGAGCACGAGCACGGTTCACTTCACCGCCGCTGCGGGCGCCGAGACCTGGATCGACCTCATCGCACCCCGGGTGCGCAGGGCTGTCCTCAACGGCGTCGACCTCGACGTCTCGTCGTTCTCCGGCACGCGCCTCCCGCTCCCGGGCCTGGCCACCGACAACGTCCTCGTCGTGGAGGCCGACTGCGCCTACATGCGCACAGGCGAAGGCCTCCACCGCTTCGTCGACCCCGTCGACGGTGCCATCTACCTCTACTCCCAGATCGAGGTCGCCGACGCACGGCGGATGTATGCGTGCTTCGACCAGCCCGACCTCAAGGGCACGTTCGGGGTCACCGTCACCGCGCCGGCCGCATGGCAGGTCGTGTCCAACTCGCCCACGCCGGATCCGGTCGACCTCGGCGACGACGTCGCCCGCTGGTCGTTCGACCCGACCCCGCGCATCTCGCCGTACATCACCGCCCTCGTCGCCGGCCCGTACCACGTCGTGCGCGACGAGTACGTCGGCCCGAACGGCACCTACCCGCTCGGTGTCTTCTGCCGCGCGAGCCTTGCTGAGCACCTCGACGCCGACGTCGTGCTGCTCGAGACCAAGCAGGGCTTCGAGTTCTTCGAGTCGCAGTTCAAGACGCCGTACCCGTTCGCGAAGTACGACCAGCTCTTCGTGCCCGAGTTCAACGCGGGCGCGATGGAGAACGCCGGCTGCGTGACGATCCTCGAGGACTACGTCTTCCGATCGCGCGTCACCGACTACTACTTCGAGCAGCGCGCCAACACGATCCTGCACGAGCTCGCGCACATGTGGTTCGGCGACCTCGTGACCATGACCTGGTGGGACGACCTCTGGCTCAACGAGTCGTTCGCCGAGTGGGCCGCCCACTGGGCCAACGTCGGCGCCACCCGCTACCGCGACGCGTGGACGACGTTCCTCATCCAGCGCAAGGGATGGGCGTACCGCCAGGCGCAGCTGTCCTCGACGCACCCCATCGCCGCCGACATGGTCGACCTCGAGGCCGTCGAGGTGAACTTCGACGGCATCACGTACGCGCAGGGCGCGGCGTCGCTGCGCCAGCTCGTCGCCTGGGTCGGTGAGAAGGAGTTCCTCGAAGGGCTCACGACGTACTTCGCCAAGCACGCCTGGAGCAACACCCGTCTCGCGGACCTGCTCGTCGAGCTCGAGGCATCGAGCGGTCGCGACCTGTCGGAGTGGACCACGGCATGGCTCGAGACCGCGGGCGTCAACCTGCTGCGTCCCGAGGTGGTCATCGCGGCCGACGGCACGTACGAGTCGGTCGCCGTCCTGCAGGAGCCCCCCGCGAGCCCTCCGGGCCTCCACCCTGTGCTGCGACCGCACCGCATCGCCGTGGGCCTCTACGAGCGCGCAGCATCCGGTCTTGTCCGCGTTCGCCGCCTCGAGATCGACGTCGTCGGCGAGCGGACGGAGGTCGAGGAGCTCCGCGGTGTCGCGCAGCCCGACCTGCTCCTGCTCAACGACGACGACCTCACCTTCGCCAAGATCCGCCTTGACGACCTGTCGCTGCGCACGGCCGTCGAGACGTTCGACCAGCTGCACGACCCGATGCCGCGGGCGCTCATCTGGGCAGCGGCGTGGGACATGCTGCGCGACGCCGAGATGCCCGTGCGCGACTGGCTGTCGTTGCTCGAGACCGGGCTCGCGACCGAGCGCGACATCAGCATCATCCACACGCTGCTGTCGCAGACGAAGTCGGCGATCGAGCAGTTCTCCGCACCGGGAAGCCGCGAGGAGTACCGCGACCGCTGGGCCGGGCTCACCCGCTCCCTGCTCGACAGCGCCGGAGCGGGCAGCGACCTGCAGCTCGCGTACGCACGTGCCTTCGCCGCCACCGCTCGCACTGCCGAGCACGCCGCAGTGCTCCGCGGCTGGCTGTCCGAGGGCAGCGCACCCGAGGGGCTCGCGATCGACACCGACCTGCGCTGGACTCTGCTGCAGAGGCTGCTGGCGCTCGGGTCGGCACAGCCCGAGGAGATCGACGCCGAGCTCGTGCGCGACAACACCGCGAGCGGTCACCGTCAAGCGGCGACGGCTCGCGCACTCGTACCGACCATGGCCGCCAAGGAAGAGGCGTTCCGAGCCACCGTCGAGAGCGACGAGCTGCCCAACGCCCTGCTCACCGCAACGGTCATGGGTTTCGCCTCGGCCGACGCACGCGAGCTGCACCGCGCGTTCCTCGACCGGTACTTCGACGCGATCCCCGAGGTCTGGGCGGAGCGCACCAACGAGACCGCGCAGACGATCGTGCTGGGCTTCTACCCGGCTCAGCTCGTCGAGCAGTCCACGCTCGAGCTCACCGACCGCTTCCTGGCACGGGACGACGTCCCGCCGGGTGCGCGACGGCTCGTGCGCGAGGGCCGCGACGGCATCGAGCGATCGCTCCGGTGCCAGGCGCTCGACGCTTCCTGAGACGACGTACGACGGCCCGGCACCCTGAGGGGTGCCGGGCCGTTCGACGTCGGAGGACGGGGTCGCTCAGACCGTGTCGAGGTGAGGGGTGCGCGGCGACCGCGCGTGATCAGCGATCAGCTGAAGCCCTGCTCGCAGGCCGCCGACGAGGTCGCCGGCCGCGAAGGACGACGTCATCGCCAGCGAGGCAAGACCGCAGGTACGGTCGCTGAGCACCGCTGCCGCGCGGGCTCCGGTCACGATCTCGAGGCTGCGGCTCGCGGGATCGACCGCCACGAGCACCGTCTCCACGGCCGAGGCACCGCTTTCGGACAGCAGGCGTTCCGCGCTGGCCCGTCCGTCCGGCAGGGCACCGATGTGCACCCGGACGAGAAGCCCGCTCGTAGCCTCCGCGGAGGCGACCGCCTGGGCGATGGCCGTCCGCTGCGCGGGGCTGACCGGATCACCAACGGGCACTGGTGCCCCCGGTGCCGTCCGGCTCGCCGGGGGTGGGAGCCGAGGGCTCGAGGGCGACCAGCGACTCGGCGGTCGTGCCCACCGCGAGCCGGTCACCCGTCCAGGCATCGGTCTCGTTCGCGCGGCCTGAGCGGGTCCACGCAGGAGCCTTGACCAGCAGCCAGACGAGGGCAGCCACCACCAGCGGGATGCCGACGAAGATGAGGAACGCCTCGCCGGCGCCCATGGTGACTCCGCGGTCCTCGCCGTCATCGACGGTCATGTCGATGACCGACGCGGAGGCCGGGCCGACCATCAGGGCCGTGAGGGCAAGGGACGTCGCGACGACGACTGTGGCCCGGGAACGGGCACCGAGGGTGGAGGCCATACCGCGATCCTATGCGCCCGCACGCCCATCGCGTTCCGCCGCGGGAACCGGTGGCGGCGGACCGCGGGTGCGGACGTCAGCCCGTCACTGCCTTGACGATGCGGCGCAGCAGAGGGTTGCCGGGGAGGTCCTCGACGAGCACGGGAGACCCGGCGCCATCGGTGAGCGGGACCCTCCAGTTGGGGTACTCCTGGTCCGTGCCGGGCTGGTTCTGCGCCCGCTTGTCGCCGACGGCGTCCGCCAGGGAGATGCACAGCAGTCGCGCGGGCGTCTGCGCGATGAGTCTGTGCAGGGCCACCACCACCTCGTCGGCGCCGGCCCCCGGCCGGAGCAGACCGCGCCCCTCGAGCAGCGCTCGCCACGCGGCGAGGTCGCGCTCGGCCGCGGCCAGCTCCTCCTCGTACGTCGTGGCCAGCAGGCCGAGCTCATGGCGCAGGCGGACGTGCTCACCCTCGATGAAGCCCCGGGTGGGCGGCAGGTCGTGGGTGGTGACGCTGGTGAGCGCGAGCTCTCGCCAATGCTCCGGCTGCAGCGGAGCACCCTGGTCGTCGGCCTCGAACCACAGGATCGAGGTGCCGAGGATGCCGCGCTCGCGCAGGACGTCCTGCACCCAGGCCTCGACCGTGCCGAGGTCTTCGCCGATGACGACGGCACCGGCACGCTGCGCCTCGAGGGCCAGGATCCCGATCAGCGCCTCGTGGTCGTAGCGCACGTACGTGCCCTGGTTCGCGGGCATGCCGCGCGGGATCCACCACAGGCGGAACAGTCCGAGGACGTGGTCGATCCGGATGCCGCCGGCATGACGGAGCACGGTGCGCAGCATGTCGCGGTACGGGATGAACGCGGCCTCGGCGAGGGCGTCCGGACGCCACGGCGGCTGCGACCAGTCCTGGCCCATCTGGTTGTACATGTCCGGCGGTGCTCCGACCGCGACGTCCTTGGCGAGCACGTCGCGCAGCGCCCAGGCGTCCGCCCCCTCGGGGTGCACACCGACCGCCAGGTCGTGCATGACGCCGATGGCCATCCCGGCGTCCTTCGCTGCCTCCTGGGCGTCGGCGAGCTGCTCGTCGAGCACCCACTGCAGCCAGCGGTGGAACTCCACGAGCACGGCGAGCTCGGTGCGGGCCGCCTGCGCCGCCGCGCCCTTCGGGTCAGCCAGCTCGTCCGGCCACTCGGCGGGCTGGCCGTGGGTGTCGCTCAGGGCGCACCAGAGCGCGAAGTCGTCGAGGCCTGCACCCTCGCGCTCGCAGAAGGCGGCGTACCTCGCCTTGCGGCCGGGCGAGAGCGGGACGGCGTGGACGAACTCCAGCGCCGTCCGCTTGGCCGCCCAGACCGGGTCACGCTCGAGCAGGTCGGCGGTCGTGTCGGTCGCCCGGACCTTCTCCGACAGCATCGCCATGGCCTTGTGCCCGGCCTCGCTGAGGTAGGAGTACTCGGGCACGTCCTCCACCCGGATGTAGATGGGGTTGGCGAAGCGCCGCGTGACGGGGAGGTACGGCGACGGCGCCATCGGCGCCACGGGCGAGGCCGCGTGCAACGGGTTGATGAGCAGGAAGTCGGCGCCGAGGTCGTGCCCGCTCCAGGCCACGAGGTCGGCGAGGTCGCCGAGGTCGCCGAGGCCCCAGGACCGCTTCGAGCGCACGGAGTAGATCTGCGCGCCGAAGCCCCAGCCCCTGCGGCCGCGGAGGCGCTCCGGCAGCTCGAGCCTGCGCGGCGTCACCACGAGGGTCGTGCTCACGGGTCGGGCGCTGCCGTCCTCGGAACGCAGCTCGCCGTGCAAACGGTGCCAGCCTGTCGGGAGGTCGGTCGGAAGGGCGAAGGTGGCCTCGCCGATCAGGGCCCCGTCGACATCGACGGGCTCCACCCAGCGGTCGAGCTGACTGACGTCGCTGCGGCTTCCGCCGTCCTCGAGCTCGATCCACAGCCGGGCCGAGTCGCCGTGGGGCAGATGCACCCACGTGTTCGCCGGGTCGCCCTGGCGGACGACGAACACGGGCGGCAAAGCCCTGCGCCAGTCGCGGATCCGCCGTTCGTGCAGCGCCGACGCGATGCCGCCGGGCGTGGTGGCCTCGACTCCCAGGGCAGCGAGCACCGCGACCACCGTGTCGACCGGCACCAACCTGTGCTGGCCGCCCTGGTCCCAGAACTCGGTTGCTACGCCGTACGCCGCCGCCAGGGCAGCAAGGTCAGTGTCCACGTGCCCATCCTGCCCACCTTCCCGGCCCGGTATCCAGAGCGGGGGCGTACCAGATGAAAACGCTGTCACACCCCGGACCAGAGCGGCGGGCGCCGGTGCGCCCACGGCGCGGCCCGTTCGAGCTGCGCGGCGAGCGTGATGAGGGTCGCCTCCTCGAACGGGCGTCCGACCAGCTGCACCCCGACCGGGAGCGTGACTCCGTCGACCACGGGCCAGGCCAGCGGCACCGACATCGCCGGCTGACCGGTGATGTTGTACGGCGCGGTGAACGGGGTGAACCGCTTCTGCGCCTCGAAGTCCGCTGCGGGGTCGTCGTCGTCGCGCAGCCCGCCAGGGCCGACCAGGGAGGGAAGCTGAGCGAGGGTCGGCGTGATGATCACGTCGTACGCGGCCGTGGCGTTGACGACCATGCGGGTGATGAGCCGCATCGTCGAGACCGAGCCGGCGAGCTGGATCCCGCTCACAGCGCGACCTCGCTCGCGCAGCCACTGCGTGAGCGGCTGCAGCCGTGACTCGTCCTCCGGCAGTACGGGGGTGAGGAGCGCGAGCACCGACCAGACCGCCTCGAACGCAGGGACCGCCTCCGGCCCGAACGGCGGGGCGACGTCCTCGACGGTGTGCCCCAACGACTCGAGCAGACGCGATGCCTCGTCCCAGGCTGCGAGGCAGTGCGGGTCGACGTCGGCCGCGGCGATCACGGGGGTCGCGTACCGGCCGATGCGCAGCTTCCCCGGCTCGCGCAGCACCGCCGCGAGGAAGGTGTCGCCGTCGGCCATCGGTCGGGCCGGGAACGGATCGTCCGGGAACGGGCCCGCGAGGACGTCGAGCAGGGCTGCGGCATCAGCGACCGTGCGCGCGAGGACGCCCTGGGTCGGGAGCTCGCCCACCGGGTCGCGCAGCGGGCCGTTGCTGATCCGGCCGCGGGCCGGCTTGATGCCCACGAGACCCGTGACGCTCGCGGGGATCCGGATGGATCCACCGCCGTCGGAGCCGTGACCCGCACTTGCCAGACCCGCGGCGACCGCGGCAGCCGCTCCCCCGCTGCTCCCGCCGGCCGAGCGGGTGAGGTCCCAGGGGGTCCTGGCCGGAGGCGCGACGGCGGTCTCGGTGTAGCAGGGGAGGCCGAACTCCGGCGTGTTGGTCTTGCCGGTGATGACAAGGCCGCCCTCGCGCATCCGAGTCACGACGTTGTCGTCGCCGTACGGCGTGATGTCGTACGCCACCGAGCCGAGCGTGCAGCGCACGCCGGCCACGAACACCAGGTCCTTGGCCGGGACGACGGTGCCGAAGAGGGGGTCCAGCGGCTCGTCGTCCTCGACCTCGGCGAGGCGGCGGTCAGCTGCGTGGGCGGCGTCCCGCGCGAGGTCGTCGGTGCGCGTGATGAAGGCACCCACGACCGCGTCGAGGCGTTCGGTGCGCTCGAGGTAGTGCTCGGTCAGCTCGATCGAGCTGATCTCGCGCCGACGGAGAGCGGCGCCCTGCTCGAGCGCGGTGAGGTCGTGCAGATCCGACATGGCGACATGATCGCGCTCGCGGTGGCGATCGGTGCCAGAACCCGCCGACGACTTGGCCGAACGGGTCAACCCACGATGCGACCGACGACGTAGGCGATGAGCAGCAGAACGGCGAGGGCACAGCCGACTGCGACGAAGCAGCCGACGTAGCCGAAGAGCCGCGTCTCTGGCGCACCGCGCCAGAGCGCCTCGGAGCCGGACCGTGCGACGGCGATCGAGGGCACGCGCGTCACCCACGCCTCGAGGTGGTCCGGCGTGCAGAAGACGAGGTCGGCGTCGATCTCGTCGCCGTCCTCGTCGACGTACAGGGCCGCCAGCGGCACGCCGTCGTCGACCAGGGGCTCACCGCACTCGGCGCACCGGGGGTCGATGGGAGCGCTCACGGCCCCAGCCTTTCAGGCCGGGCGGCCCCGCGAGAAGGGGCGGCAGCGATGCTCTCGGATCATCCGTGGGTGTGCTGGTCCCAGCCGAGGCGGATCGCGACGTTGGAGTCCGGGATCTCCTGCTTGCCGCAGCGCAGGCACACGATCGCCCGCACCTGGTCCTCCAGCGTCACCGCGTGCCAGGCGTGGAAACCGATCATGCAGGTCAGCGGACTCATGGGCTCTCCCCGTGGTCGGACGTACCGGTGCCCCATAGTGCTCCTGCTGCCGCGCCCATGCTGGCGGATCTGAGCACTGCGTGACGACGTCGGCACCGGGAGTGGTGGAGCCGCACGGACGGCGCGCCGACGGCGTACGCCGAGACGCGACGGGGATCTCCGCTCCTAAGGTGTGCGACGTGCCGCCGTACCCCGATGCCCCGCGCCTTGACCTCGTCGACGACCTCCTGGGCCGCGCCGTACCCGACCCCTATCGGTGGCTCGAGAGCGGCGACAACGGCGACGACGCGATGCGCGCCCAGTGGGCTGCGGAGCAGTCCGAGCTGTTCGACGCCGAGGCCGCGACGTGGACCACGGGCGAGCATTGGCAGGCCCGCGTCGGCGACCTGCTCAAGGCCGGCGGCGTCGGCCCTCCTGTGCACCGGGGCGATCGCACGTTCTTCATGCGGCGCGAGCCTGACGGCAACATGGCAGTCCTGTGGACCATCGAGCCCGACGGCACCGAGCGCGTCCTCATCGACCCGATGGGTCTCGACCCCGAGGGCCACACCACGCTCGACTCGTTCCAGCCCAGCAAGGAGGGTCACCTCCTCGCCTACCAGCTCTCGGTCGGCGGCACCGAGGAGCCCGACCTCTTCGTGCTGGAGGTCGCCACCGGCGCCCAGATCGAGGGACCGATCGACCGGATCCGCTTCTCCCCCATCGCCTGGCTGCCCGGGGCCGAGGCCTACTACTACGTACGCAGGCTCGACCCCGCGCTGCTGCCCGAGAGCGAGTGGCCGTTCCACCGTCGCGTCTACCTGCACCGCCTCGGCACCGACCCGAGCACCGACGTCGAGATCTTCGGGGCGGGTCGCACGATCACCAACTACTACGGCGTCTCGGTGAGCCGCGACGGCCGCTGGCTGCAGGTGTCGTCGCAGGAGGGCACGGAGCCGCGCAACGACCTCTGGGTCGCCGACCTCATGGCGTCACCGCTCGAGGCACCCGAGCTCGTCGCCGTACAGGTCGACGTCGATGCGCAGACCGGCATCTTCGTCGGACGCGACGGGCGCTTCTACGTGAGCACCGACCTCGACGCGCCGCGCGGGCGTCTTGCCGTCGTCGACCCAGCGACGCCGACCTCCGAGCACTGGGTCGATCTTCTCCCTGAGCAGCACGACGCCGTGCTCGAGGACTTCGCGGTGCTCGACGGCGACGACCTCGCCGAACCGCAGCTGCTGGCCACCTGGTCGCGGCACGGCGTCAGTGAGATGACGCTGCACGACCTCGGCACGGGCGCCAAGCTCGGCGACGTTCCGCTTCCCGGCGTCGGAACCCTGGGCGGGCTCGTCGAGCGTCCCGAGGGCGGGCCCGTGGTCTGGTTCGTCTACACCGACTACACGACCCCGGGGAACGTCTATGCGTACGACGGCCGCACGGGTGCGATCACGCTGTACGCCGCACCCCCCGGCCACGTCGACGTGCCGTCGGTCAGCAGCAGGCTCGAGACCTTCACGTCGAAGGACGGCACGACCGTCCGCATGTTCGTCCTCTCGCCGACCGCCGAGCCCGACCGGCCGCGTCCCACGCTGCTGTCCGGCTACGGCGGCTTCGGCATCCCCGTGCAGCCGGCGTACTCCGCCACGTCTCTCGCGTGGGTCGAGGCCGGCGGCGTGTACGCCGTGGCGTGCATCCGAGGCGGCGGCGACGAGGGCGAGGAGTGGCACCGCGACGGCATGCTGGCCAACAAGCAGAACGTGTTCGACGACTTCGTCGCCGCACAGGAGCACCTGATCGCGACCGGTCGCACGACCGGCGAGCAGCTCGCCATCACGGGCGGCAGCAACGGCGGCCTGCTCATGGGTGCGGTGATGAACCAGCGGCCCGACCTCGCGCGCACGGTCGTGTGCCAGGCACCTCTGCTCGACATGATCAGGTACGTCGAGGTGCCCCCGCAGACCAGCTATCTCGGCCCGACGTGGACGGTCGAGTACGGCGACCCCACGGTGCCCGAGCAGCTCGACTGGCTGCTGGCGTACTCGCCGTACCACAACGTCCCGGCGGCCACCGACTTCCCGGCGTTGCTCATGATGGTGTTCGACAACGACAGCCGCACCGATCCGATGCACGGGCGCAAGTACGTCGCCGCGGTCCAGCACGAGGCGGTCGGCGAGCGACCGGTGCTGCTGCGCACGGAGGCCAACGTCGGCCACGGCGCGCGGTCGATCGAGAAGACCGTCGCCGAGATCGCCCAGATGCTCTCGTTCGTCGCGCGCTGGACCGGTCTGGACATGGCGGGCGACTAGGCTTTCGGCGTGATCGGATCCCTGCGCGCGACCACCGCCAAGGGCACCAAGGCGAGCAACGCGGCCGCCGACGTGCTGTCGAGCGTCTGGAACTGGTTCCTCGACTACGCCCTGACGATCGGGCTCACCATCGCGTTCTCCCTGCTCGTCTGGTGGATCTGCATCCGGGTCATCCGCCGGGTCACCGAGCAGGCGAAGAGGCGGTTGCGGCAGGACCGCCCGGGCCAGGCCCGCGCGGCCGAGCACACGCAGGAGCTGACCTCCGTCCTCATGACCGCGCGGCGCGAGCAGCGCGCCGAGGCGCTCGGGCAGCTCATGCGCAGCATCGTGACCTTCACGGTCTTCGGGCTCGGGATCCTCGTCGTGCTGGCCCAGGCCGGCGTCAACCTCACGCCGATTCTCGCCAGTGCCGGTGTCGTCGGCGTCGCGCTCGGCTTCGGCGCGCAGACGCTCGTCAAGGACTTCCTGTCCGGCATCTTCCTCGTGCTCGAGGACCAGTTCGGGGTCGGCGACGTCGTCGACCTCGGCCCGGCCATCGGCACGGTCGAGGAGGTCACGCTCCGCATCACGCGGGTGCGCGACCTCTCCGGCGTCGTCTGGTACGTCCGCAACGGCGAGATCCTGCGCGTCGGCAACCGGTCGCAGGGGTGGACCACCGCGGTCGTCGACGTGCCCGTCGCGTTCAACGAGGATCTCGAGCGCGTCCGCCGCGTCGTCGACAAGATCGGCACGATGATGGACGGCGACCCGGCGTACGACGGCATCCTGTTCGGCACCCCGATGTACGCCGGCGTCGAGAGCGTCAGCGGCGACGCGGTCTTCGTCCGGGTGACGGCCAAGGCCGCACCCGACCAGCAGATGACCGCCGCCCGCGCGATCCGTGAGCAGCTCAAGAACGGCTTCGACGAGGCCGGCATCCGGGTTCCCGTGCTCGTGCGCAACAACCTCCCCGGCAACCCTCCCCCGCCCGCCGCCCCACCCGCCTAGCCAGCCCACCGAGCGGAGGTCCGGCACCAACATCCAGGTGCTTCACGAGCCGCACGTTCCCCCATGAGCATGGTTCGCGGCGGGCGGCGGCACGTGACGTGCCTCGACTCCGCCCACAGGGGTGTGGACGGAATTCCGTTGTGGGCGAACAACTTTCAGCGTTCAGCGACCTATGCGCCGTCGGTGGTGAGCGATACTATTCGCACATGCGTCCACCCGGCCCGGTCTCTGGCACCGACCTCGCGCGCGCCGCGCAGTCGGTCGCCGAGGCGGCAGCGCGGTACGCCGACCTCGTCGCGGCCGGTGCGGCCGAGCACCTCACGCCAGGTGCGCTCGCCGACATCACTGCCACGGTGCTCCAGGGCATCGACCAGGCCACCGCGGCAGCCACGGCGTCGATCACGCGCCTCGATGCCTCAGGCCTCGTGGTCTGGGGCAAGCACCGCACCATGAAGGCCTGGTTGAAGAACGGGCTCGGGATGGCCGAGGGTCCGGCTTCGGTCGTCACAGCCCGAGCGCACGCGTTGGCCACCGGTTTCACCGCGACCCGCGACGCCTGGCTCGCCGGCCTCATCACCGGCGACGGTGCGGGAGAGGTCGTCACGCGCACCCTCGCCGCGACGTCCGACCTCGACCCGAACGACCCGGAGGACGCCGACCTCATCTCCCAGGCCGAGGCCTACCTGCTCATCGAGGCCCACGGCGGCACGGTCGCCGCGATCCGTCGGGCGGCGGGCAGGCTCAACGAGATCCTCGACCCGCAGAAGCGTGCCCGGAAGCGTCGCGACGCCTTCGACCGCCAGTTCCTGCGCCTGGCCCGCACGACCGGCGGGTGGGACGTCCGCGGCTTCCTCGACGACGAGGCCGGCGCACTGCTCGCCACCCTTCTCGAGAAGAAGATCGACGACGACCATCGCAGCGGCAACGTGCCACCGGCCGACCGGCCCAGCGACGACTCCTTCGCCGACAGGCGCCGCCGCCGCCTCCGCCGCGACCACCACCAGGCCCTTGCCCTCGGCGCGCTGCTGCGCGAGACCCTCGGCCGCGGCGACATCGGAACGCGCCAGGGCGTCAAGCCGCACCTGACCCTCCTCACGACGCTTGCCGACCTGCGGGCTCGACGGGATGCCGACCTGCTGGTACCCGGCCACGACGATCCGATCCGGATACCCGCCGACGACGTCGAACGCCTGACCTGCGACGCCGAAATCAGCGCGATCCTCACCGGAAGGAACGTCCCGGATCCACCGCAGCTGCGCGACACCGCATCCGAACCACCGGGCGGGCCGCCCACTCTCCTGGCGCAGATGGCGGACCAGCTGCGCATCCGCCGCCATGAGATCCTCGACTTCGGCCGCTCGGTCTACACCGCGCCCGCCGACCTGCGCCGCGCCCTCGTGGCGCGTGACCGTCACTGCCGGATGCCGGACTGCACGACGACGGCGTCGCGCTGCGAGCCGCACCACGTCGTGCACTGGTCCCAGGGTGGCGCGACGTCGCTCGCCAACATGCTGCTGCTGTGCGGTGCGTGCCACCGCGATCTGCACCAGGGCCGTGCCTCGATCACCGTGGACAGCACCCGGCCCGGCGGCGACCCCGAGCGATTCAGCGTGACCCGGACGTCCCCACCCGCGCGCGCGGCCGCCTGAGCCGTCGTCCTCGCAGCTGCGCGCACCCGGCGCGGCCGCGTCCAGCGGTCGGCTCGCGGTGCGGCTCAGCGCCATCCTCGACAGACTGGTCACATGCTGTGCCTCGTCACCGGTGCCACCGGCTACATCGGTGGTCGTCTCGTCCCCGAGCTGCTCGCCGCCGGGCACGAGGTGCGCGTCCTGGCCCGCCACCCCGAGCGGCTCGTCGACCGCACGTGGGTCCACGACGTCGAGGTCGTCTCGGGTGACGCGGGCGACCCGGACGCCGTCCGCAAGGCACTGCGCGGAATCGACGTCGCCTACTACCTCATGCACTCGCTCATGGCGGGAGACGGCTTCCACGACGTGGAGGTGCTGCTCGCTCGCATCTTCGGGACCACGGCCCGCGACGAGGGGGTGCAGCGGATCGTCTACCTCGGTGGCCTGCACCCGGAGAGTGCCCCCGGAGTCCTGTCGGACCACATGGCGAGCCGGCGCGAGGTCGGCGAGATCCTGCGCGCGTCAGGCGTACCCACCGCCGAGCTCCGTGCCGCCGTCATCATCGGCAGCGGCAGCGCCAGCTTCGAGATGATCCGCTACCTCACCGAGCGGCTGCCGTTCATGATCGCGCCGAAGTGGCTGCGCATGCCGACCCAGCCCATCGCCGTGCGCGACGTCCTCTACTACCTGGTGCAGTCGGCGAGCCTGCCGCCCGACGTCAACCGCACGTTCGACATCGGCGGCCCTGACGCCACGACGTACGAGGGCATGATCCACGGCTACGCGAAGGTGGCCGGCCTGCGCAGGCGCCGGGTGATCGGTGCACCGATCCTCACGCCCCGACTGTCGAGCCGCTGGGTCGCGCTCGTCACTCCCGTGCCGAGCACGATGGCGCGGCCCCTCGTCGAGAGCCTGTCGGCGCCGTCCGTGTGCGGGGAGCACGACATCAGGCGCTACATCCCCGACCCGGTCGACGGGCTCGTGGGGTACGAGCGCGCAGTGCAGCTGGCGCTGGTGAAGATCCACTACGCCGACGTCCGCACGTCCTGGTCGAGCTCGAGCGTGCCGGGCGCGCCGAGCGACCCCCTGCCGACCGACCCCGACTGGGCCGGCGGGGCGATGTACGTCGACGACCGCGAGACCGTGGTGCGGGCCTCTCCCGCCTCGCTGTGGCGGGTCATCGAGGGGCTCGGCGGCGACCGTGGCTACTACTCGTTCGCCCTCGCGTGGGAGGTGCGTGGGTGGATGGATCGGGCGGTCGGCGGCGTCGGCCTGGCCCGCGGCCGACGCAATCCCGAGACCCTCCGAGTCGGCGACCCGCTCGACTTCTGGCGGGTCGAGGAGCGCCTGCCGCTGAAGCTCCTGCGCCTCCGCGCGGAGATGCGCGTGCCCGGCCTTGCCTGGCTCGAGCTCGGCATCCGGGAGGACCACGACGCCGACGGCCACCCGATCACCGTGTACACGCAGAAGGCGCTGTTCCACCCGAAGGGGATGCCGGGCGAGGTCTATTGGAAGGCGATGCTCCCGTTCCACGGCATCATCTTCGGCTCCATGCTGAAGAACATCCGGGGGAACGCCGAGACGCTCGAGCGCACCGGCACCCTGCCGACCATCGGGTCGACCTGACCGCGCACCGACCGCAGTGGCCGGACTCGCGCCGCGAGAAGGCATGATGGGCGCGTGACGCAGGCACCTCCCCCGACCCCCTACGAGGCGATGGGCGGAGAGCCCTTCTTCCGCGCTCTCGTCCACCGCTTCTACGCAGGCGTCGCCACCGATCCCGTGCTGCGACCCATGTATCCCCCCGGCGACCTCGAACCGGCCGAACGCCGACTGCGGATGTTCCTCGAGCAGTACTGGGGCGGCCCCGGCACCTACTCCGACGAGCGTGGCCATCCGCGGCTGCGCATGCGCCACCAGCCGTACGTGATCGACGACGCCGCCCGCGACGCGTGGCTCTCCCACATGCGCCACGCGCTCGACCTGACCGTGGACGAGTTCGCCCTCGACCCCTCGTGGGAGCAGGAGCTCTGGCGCTACCTCGTCGGTGCCGCGA
Organism: Candidatus Nanopelagicales bacterium; assembly: GCA_038316965.1. Taxonomy (GTDB): domain Bacteria; phylum Actinomycetota; class Actinomycetes; order S36-B12; family CAIYMF01; genus Longivirga. The sequence continues at coordinate 3,768 of JBBQAY010000042.1, read as the reverse complement.
TCGCGATGGTCAACCACGTGCCCGACCTGCAGCCGGGCATCCCGGTCGCGACCGACGTCCAGGAGAAGCCGCGATGACCCACACCGACCTGCCCGAGCGCGAGGGCAACGCCGGCCTCCCACCCCGCCTCGAGCGCCCGTGGTGGCGTGACGCCGTCGTCTACCAGATCTACCCGCGCTCGTACGCCGACAGCGACGGCGACGGCCTCGGCGACATCCCCGGCATCCGGGCTCGGCTGCAGCACGTCGTCGACCTCGGTGTCGACGCGATCTGGCTCTCGCCGTTCTACCCCTCACCGCTGCTCGACGGCGGCTACGACGTCGCCGACCCGCGCAGCGTCGACCCGCGCCTCGGCACGGTCGAGGATCTGCGCGGCCTCGTGGAGGACTGCCACGCCGAGGGCCTCAAGATCTTCGTCGACGTCGTGCCCAACCACTTCTCGTGGGAGCACCGCTGGTTCGGCGAGACCGCGGGCGCGGCCATCGACTCGCCGCAGTGGGCGCGGTTCCACGCCGTACGCGGCCGGGGCGAGCACGGTGAGCTCGTCCCCAACGACTGGAAGAGCGCGTTCGGCGGCCCCGCGTGGACGCCGATCGTGGGCCACGCCGGCTGGTGGTACCTCCACCTGTTCGACGCCTCTCAGCCGGACGTGAACTGGGACGACCCCGAGGTGCACGCCGACTTCGTCGAGACGCTGCGCTTCTGGTTCGACATGGGCGTGGACGGTTTCCGCATCGACGTCGCCCACGGTCTGGTCAAGGCCCCGGGCTACCCCGACGCGGGCAAGGGCGACGACGGCCACGCCCAGGTGCTCGCCGGTGCCGTGGCCGACTCCCCGCACTGGGACCAGTCCGGCGTCCACGAGATCTGGCGCGAGTGGCGCCGGGTCTCGGACGAGTACACCCCCGACCGCGCGTTCGTCGGCGAGGCGTGGGTGGCGACCGCCGAGGCGCAGGCGTCGTACACCCGGCCCGACGAGCTGCACACCACGTTCAACTTCCACTTCCTCAAGACCTGGTGGGACGCAGCGAAGATCCGCGAGGTCGTCGGCCTGTCACTGCTGTCGTCCGCTGCCGTCGGTGCTCCCTGCACGTGGGTGCTGTCGAACCACGACGTCTGGCGCCCGGTCACCCGGCTCGCGCCCTGGCTCGACGCCACCACGATCGACCTCGAGGCGGGACGACGTCGCGCGCTCGCGTTGAGCCTGGTGTCACTGGGACTTCCGGGATCGGCGTACATCTATCAGGGTGAGGAGCTCGGCCTGCCCGAGGTGCTCGACATCCCCGACGCGGACCGTCAGGACCCGACGTTCTTCCGCACCCACGGTGAGGTCAAGGGCCGAGACGGCTGCCGCGTGCCGCTTCCGTGGTCGGGTGAGGCGCCGCCGTACGGCTTCTCGACCGGCACTCCTCACCTGCCGCAGCCCGAGGGTTGGGGTTCGCTGACGGCCGAGGCGCAGAAGGCCGATGCCTCATCGACGTTCTCGCTGTTCAAGCGGGCCCTCGGCGTCCGTCGTGGCCGTCAGAGCCTGGGCGACGGCGAGATGCGCTGGCTGGACGCCGGGCACGACGACATCGTGGCCTTCGAGCGTCCCGGCGCCGGTTCGGTGACGGTGCTGCTCGCCACGGGCGACACCGACCGGATCGTTGCGTTCGACGGCGAGATCCTGGTGGAGACCGGGGGCGTGACGCGCCAGGCTGACGGGATGCTCCACCTTCCCTCGGCCTCCGCCGTCTGGCTCGGGTAGCCGCGTGGGGCAGGTGGTGGGCCAAGGCTGGCGGCATCGCGCCTGGGCCGTTGCAGGCGTCACCTTCGTGGCTCTCGTGGCCGCGGCCGCGTTCCGGTCGAGCACCGGCGTCCTGATCCAGCCTGTCTCGGAGGAGTTCGGCTGGTCGCTGGCGACCGTGTCCGTCGCGGTCACGATCAACCTGATGCTGTACGGCCTCGTGGCCCCGTTCGCCGCCGCGCTCATGGAGAAGTGGGGAATCCGGCGGGTGGTCGCCGCAGCGCTCTGCCTGCTGGCGGCGGGCATGGCACTTTCGACCTTGGCCACCGCGCCGTGGCAGCTCATGATCACCTGGGGCCTCCTCATGGGCGTGGGCGCCGGCTCCATGGCCCTGGTCTTCGGAGCGGTGGTCGCGCAGCGCTGGTTCGTCGCGCGCCGCGGGCTCGTCACGGGCGTCTTCTCGGCGGCATCAGCCACGGGGCAGCTCCTGTTCCTCCCCACCATCGCCCAGCTCTCGACGAACCAGGGCTGGCGCGCGGCGTCCTTCCTGCTCGCAGGGATCGCCCTGCTGGCCGTCCCGGTCGTGCTCCTCGTGCTGCGCGACAAGCCGTCCGACGTGGGGCTCCTGCCCTACGGCGCGCCTCCGGGCTGGACGGAGGACGTGGTCGACAACGGCGGACGAGGCGCCGCCTCGATCGCGCTGCTGCGGCTGCGCGAGGCATCGCGCACCCGCGCCTTCTGGTTCCTGGCGTTCGCGTTCTTCGTGTGCGGCTGGTCGACCAACGGGCTCGTCGGCACCCATTTCGTCCCGGCAGCCCACGACCACGGCATGCCGGCGACGACCGCTGCCGGGCTGCTCGCGCTCATCGGCGTCTTCGACCTGGTGGGCACGATCGGGTCCGGGTGGCTCACCGACCGGTACGACTCGCGCAAGCTGCTCTTCGTCTACTACGCGGGGCGCGGGACCTCGTTGCTCATCGTCCATCTGCTCTGGGCGCCGACCGTGCAGCCGCCCATGTTCTTCTTCGTCGTCCTCTACGGCCTCGACTGGGTCGCCACCGTGCCCCCCACTGTGGCCCTGTGCCGAGAGTGCTTCGGTGGTGCGCGCGCCGGCGTGGTGTTCGGCTGGGTCTTCGCCGCGCACATGGTGGGTGCCGGATTCTCCGCCCTCGCAGCGGGGGTCGTCCGCGAGGCGACAGGGTCGTACGACTGGGCGTGGTGGTCGGCCGGCGCACTCTGCCTGATGGCCGCGGTCGCGTCGTACGCCGTACCGCGCGGAGATGTCCTGCGAGCCGAGGCTCCAGCGCCCGAGCCCTCGCTCACCCCGCGCTGACCCACCACCGGAGGAGCCAGGCGCGCACTGCGACGCGACCACCCTCCGATGACGGATCAGGCCCGGGCGCCGACGAGCTCGCGGGCGGACTCGGGCTGGAGGTGAGCCGATGCAGCCCGACGACGGCTGAGCTCGACGGACGCGACGATCGAGTTGGTGATGAGCATCATCGATGCTGCCGTGAGCACGGGAAGGTCGCTCGACACCACGGCGAAGGTGAGCCAGAGGATCTGCGACGCGAGCTTGAGCGCTGTCGAGGTGAGCGACACGGCCGACGGGCCCTGACCGCGCCGCAGCCACACCGTCTCGAAGACCTGGGGCCACATGCCGAACAGCCCGATGCCGAGGGCGACGAAGCCGACCGCTTCAGGAGCCAGGAAGGTCGAGCCGACCACGAGGACGGCGGAGGCGACGGCGAGGCCCGCCGCGCGGACCGTGCGGCTCCAGGCGGCAGGCACGAGCAGGACGACGGCCACGGCCCCCGAGATGAGCAGCACGTTGCCCGGGATCTGAGGCATCGAGCCTGTGCGGACGCCGTAGGACATCCAGAGCGAGCACGAGACCACCGTGATGGCCCACGTCCAGGGCGAGACCCCGCCCATGCTCGGGTGCCGCACGATCCGCTGGATCTGCGGGATCACCATGGCGACGACGATGGCGGAGGCGACGTACGCGAGGACGTCGACGGGGATTCCGAGGATCATGAACT
>JBBQAY010000041.1:0-28329 GCA_038316965.1 Candidatus Nanopelagicales bacterium | reverse complement strand
GTCACGAGATAGCCGGTGCAGAGCACCACGAGGTCGACGTCGGCGCGGCTGTCGTCTGTGAAGACGACGCCCGCATGATCGAAACGCGCGATGTCGTCGGCGGGCGAGATGTCGCCCTGGCCGACGTAGTACACGAGTTGCTGGTTGACGATCGGATGCGTCTCGAAGAACTTGTGGTCGGGCTTCTGCAGGCCGAACTTCGTGAGGTCGCCGACCACGAGCTTCAGCGTCGTCCCGAACATGAAGCGACGGACGGGCAGCGGCAGCTTGAGCGCGAGCATCGAGTCGGCCACCTGGTCGCTCGGACGGCCGAGCGCGAACTTCGGGTTGTAGTAGTAGCCGCGGCGCGTGCTGTGGAACGTGTGCACGGCGTTCTGCGCACTCTCCACCGCGACGTCGCATCCGGTGTTGCCGGCGCCGACCACCAGCACGCGCTTGCCGCGCAGCACCGCCGCGCCCTTGTACTGCGCGGAGTGGATCACCTCGCCCGCGAACTGGTCGAGGCCGGCGTACTCGGGCACCTTCGGGTTCCAGTTGTGGCCGTTGCCCACCACGAGACCGGCGTAGCGGTAGGTCGTCTCCGCACCCGAGGCCCGATCGCGGACGGTCACGTCCCAGTGCGAACCGGCGTCGACCGGCACAGCGCGCACGACGTCGGTGCCGAAGGCGATCCGGCGGCGCAGGCCGAAGTGGTCGGCGTACCGGCCGAAGTACTCCTTCACCTGGCGGTGGCTGGGGTAGTCGGGGTACGCGTCGGGCATGGGGAAGTCGGGGAACTGCGTGAACGGCTTGGACGAGATGAGGTGCGTCGACTCGTAGACCCGCGAGTTCTCGGCGCCGAAGTTCCAGTTGCCTCCGACGTCCGACTCACGCTCGAACCCGTCGGCGTCGATGCCGGTCTGCAGCAGGGCCTTGAGTGCAGACAGGCCGTGCGGCCCCGCGCCGACCACGCACCACGCACCGGCGCGGTCGACCGGCTCGGCCGGCGCCACGGTCGCAGCGGCCTTGGCCCTGCTCGCTCGGGCACGACGCGGCTTCGCGGGTGCGGCATCGACGGCGGGGGAGGTCGCCGGGTCGAGGGGTTCGGTGGTGTCCGCCATGCGCGCATCCTGCCAACCCGGAGGTCATCGCGCTGCCCCACGGCGCCGTTCGCGCCCGCTGTCGCGCGGACGTGGCCGTCAGACGCCGTCAGCCTGACGGCGACGGCCGCCTGCGTCAGGGGCTGTGGATCTCGCCGAGCTCGGCGGCCAGGGCGATGTCGCTGCGATGGTGCGACCCCGGCAGGTCGATGAGGTCGAGCGCTTCGTACGCCCGCTCGCGTGCCTCGGCGAGGTCTGTGCCGAGGCCGACGACCGACAGCACGCGCCCACCCGCGGACACGACGTCGCCCACGGCGTCGTGCACGGTGCCGGCATGCAGGACGTAGGCACCCTCGACCGCATCGGCCTCGTCGAGGCCACGGATCGCGACCCCGGTGACGGGCGTGCCCGGGTAGTTCTCGGCAGCGACCACGACCGTGACCGCTGAGCCGGCGCGCCAGCGCAGGTCCTCGACGTCGTGCAGGGCACCGGTGGCGGCGGCGTACAGCACGTGTGCGAGCGGCGTCTTCAGCAGGGCGAGGACCACCTGGGTCTCGGGGTCGCCGAAGCGAGCGTTGAACTCGATCACGCGCAGGCCTCGCGAGGTGAGCGCCAGCCCGGCGTACACGACGCCGACGAACGGCGTGCCGCGTCGGCGCAGCTCCTCGACGGTCGGCTGCACGACGCGGGCGACGACGTCCTCGACGAGGCCGTCGGGCGCCCACGGCAGCGGGGCGTAGGCGCCCATGCCGCCGGTGTTGGGCCCGAGGTCGCCGTCGCCGACGCGCTTGAAGTCCTGCGCGGCCTGCAGCGGCACGACGGTCTCACCGTCGGTCAGGCAGAACAGCGACACCTCGGGGCCGTCGAGGAACTCCTCGACGACCACGCGTGCGCCGGGCTTGGCCAGGCATGCGAGCGCGTGCTCGAACGCGATGACGCGATCGTCGGTGACGACGACGCCCTTGCCGGCGGCGAGGCCGTCGTCCTTGACGACGTACGGCGCACCGAACGCGTCGAACGCCGCCTCGACCTCGTCGGACGACTCGCACACGTGAGCCATCGCCGTGGGCACGCTGGCCGCGGCCATGACCTCCTTGGCGAAGGCCTTGCTGCCCTCGAGCCGAGCCGCCTCTGCGGAGGGCCCGAACGTCGCGATGCCCGCAGCCCGCAAGGCGTCAGCCACGCCCAGCACGAGCGGCCCTTCGGGGCCGACGACCACGAGGTCGACGCCGAGGGCCTGCGCGAGGCCCACGGCCGCTGTCGGGTCGTTGAGGTCGAGAGGGTGCACCGTGGCTTCGGCGGCGATGCCGGCGTTGCCCGGAGCCGCATGAAGCTCCTGCACGGACGGATCCGCGACGAGTGAGCGGACGAGGGCGTGCTCGCGAGCACCGGGACCGAGAACCAGCACCTTCACGCGACTCACCCTAGGCGACCAGCGGGCGGGCCCCGCCCGGGGTTCGGTGGATCGCCGACGCTTCCGCCGCAGCGTCGACCCTCGGCCCAGTCGTGTGGTCAGGCGTCGGCGATGAGCTCGCCGATCTGGGCCTCGACCAGGTCGCGGTCGTCGGCTTCGGTGATGCGCGCGGCCAGCGCGGCGGCCTCGCGGATCGCGTCGGAGGCGGCACCGCCGTCGCCGTTGGCGAGGTGCGCCCGGGCCAGGCCCTCGTGCACCGAGGCGGCCAGCCAGTCGGGCAGCTCGCCCTCGGCGGCGACGAGCAGGCCGATCGAGCTGTTGGCGTGGCGGACGGCCTCGAGACCGAGACCGGCTGCGGCGTACGCGCGACTCACCTGCCACTCCCCGACGATCGCCTGCTCGGCGCCTCCGATGCGCCGCCACAGGTAGCGGCTGGCGTGGGCCGCGTCGAGCATCTCCGCGGTCTCCTCGGCCGAGCGCCCGTCACCGGCGTCCAGCAGGTCCCACACACGGTTGAACAGCGCGACCGCCACCTTGCGCTGCGTCGCGGCATCGAGGACGTCGTCGTCGAGACTCATGCCGAGAAGGATCGGGGACGTCGAGCACGCCGCGCAGCAGAACCGTCCAGACGCGACGAGGCCCGGCCCCTCGGGGGTGGCCGGGCCTCGTGGCTGACGAGTCGTCGTTGCAGCTGGGTACGCCGTGTCAGGCGCCGGTGTAGTGGTGCGAGATCGCTCCGAAAGCCTCGTCGAGCACGGCGAGGCCGTCCTTGATCTCGGTGTCCGACACGTTGCACGGAGGTACGACGTGCAGGCGGTTGAAGTTGGCGAAGGGCAGCACGCCGCGCTTCTTGATCTCGCCGAGCAGCTCGGCCATGGCCGGCGAGGAGCCGCCGTACGGCGCGAGGGGCTCGCGCGTCGCACGGTCGGTGACGAGGTCGAGCGCCCAGAAGACGCCGAGGCCGCGCACCTCGCCGATCACCGGGTGGCGCTCGGCCAGCTCGCGCAGGCCCGGGCCGAGGACGTCGGCGCCGATGCGCTTGGCGTTCTCGATGATGCCCTCCTCCTTCATCGCGTCGATCGACGCCACGATCGAGGCGCAGGCCAACGGGTGGCCGGAGTAGGTGAGGCCACCGGGGAAGACCCGGTCGTCGAAGGTGGCCGCGATCGGGTCGCTGATGATGACGCCGCCCACGGGCACGTAGCCGGAGTTGGAGCCCTTGGCGAAGGCGATGAGGTCGGGCACGACGTCGAAGTTCTGGAACGCGAACCACTCGCCGGTGCGGCCGAAGCCGGCCATGACCTCGTCGAGGATCAGCATGATGCCGTGCTTGTCGCACAGGGCCCGGACGCCCTCGAGGTAGCCGGGCGGCGGGATGAGGACGCCGGCGGTGCCGACGACCGACTCCATGAGGATCGTCGCGATCGTGCCGGGACCCTCGAACGTGACGACCTGCTCGAGGTGCGCCAGGGCACGCTCGGTCTCCTCGGCCTCGCTCGTCGCCCAGAACGAGGAGCGGTAGAGGTAGGGGCCGAAGAAGTGCACGTGCTCGTCGGCGTACTCGTTCGGCCAGCGACGCGGGTCGCCGGTCGCGGCGATGGCAGCGCCGGTGTTGCCGTGGTACGAGCGGTAGAACGAGAGCACCTTGCGGCGTCCCGTGTGCAGGCGGGCCATGCGGATGGCGTTCTCGATCGCGTCGGCGCCACCGTTGGTGAAGAAGACCTTGGTGAAGCCGTCGGGCGCCAGATCGACGATGCGCTTGGCGGCGTCACCGCGGGCGGCGTTGGCGTGCTGCGGCGCGACGGTGGCCAGGAGCCCGGCCTGCTCCTGGATCGCGGCGATCACCTTGGGGTGCTGGTGGCCGATGTTGGTGTTGACCAGCTGGCTGGAGAAGTCGAGGAACCGGTTGCCGTCGTAGTCCCAGACGTACGACCCTTCGCCACCCGCGATGAGCATCGGGTTGAGGGGGGCCTGGGCCGACCAGGAGTGGAAGACGTGGGCACGGTCGAGTCCGAGGACGCGCTGGCCCTCTGCGGGGTCGGGCGTAAAGCTCATGAGGTCTCCTGGCTGCGGCGGGCTGACGGCGCGATCGAGGCGGTGCCGTCCTCGCGGCCAGCGTAGGCGGCTCGGGGCGACCCCGTCATGGGCAGGGTGTCAGGCTGGATGCGGGATCGCCGTCACCCTGTAGTGCTCGCTGAATCAGGCGAGGGCGTCGTACGCCGCGACGCGGTCCGCGAGGGCACGGCGTACCTCGGGCCAGTCCTCGGCGGTGATGCTGAACACGACGGTGTCGCGCACGGTGCTGTCGGCGCGGCGCTGGTAGCGGCGCAGCACGCCCTCGTACGTGGCCCCGAGCCGGGCGATCGCCGCCTGCGACCGATGGTTGCGGATGTCGGTCTTGAGCTGAACCCGACCCATGTGTAGCTCGTCGAAGGCGTAGTCCAGGAGCAGCAGCTTGGTCTCGGGGTTCACGACGTTTCCCCACACGCCCGGGTCGTACGCGGTGTTGCCGATCTCGAGACGCGCATCGTTCGGCGAGATCTCGAGGTACGACGACCAGCCGACGATCGTGCCGGCGTGGCGCTCGCCGACGTCGCGCAGGAGCCGCACGGTCCAGGGGAAGAAGCCGCGGTCGAGGACCGCGGTGACCCAGTGACGCGCGGTCTGGTCGTCGGGCAGCGGGCCCCCGACGAGGTGCTGCCACACGTGGTCGTGGTCGAGAGCCATCCGCAGGCCGTGCGCGTCCTGAGTCGTGGCCGGCGTGAGCTCGACCCAGGTGCCGCGAAGGTGGATCCCCGGCGGCGGCGGCCAGTGCGCGACCGGCCAGTGGACGTCGTCCGGCCGGGGGTCCTCGCGCGGGACGAACCGCTCCTCGCTCATGGCTTCACGCTATCGACGTTCCCCTGCCGGTGGCAGGCCCGAGCCCGCGTCTGTCCCCTCACACCGTCGTGTCCGACGACGTTCGAGTGTGCGGCCGCCGCCGGGCCACGATGGTCGAAGGGTTTGCGATGAAGGCGACCTTCATCCACTAGAGCCGTACCTACGGGCCCTTCATCGCGGAGCGTGCCCGGCCGACCGGGCTCAGATCTCGCGGCACATGAGCACGTGGCCGACGCCGTCGTCGATGCCCTCCGTGGCGACGGGCTCGTCGACACCGGTGACGACGAAGCCGATCGAGGTGTGGAAGGCGACCGAGGCAGTGTTCGCGGACGACGTCACGCAGCGGACCCGGCGTACGCCGAGGGGCCGCACCCCAGCCGCGAACTCGTCGTGCAGGCGCCGTCCCAGCGCCGAGCCACGCTGGTCGGGACGTACGCCGAGGAAATGGACGTAGGCCTCGTCGGGGTGGTCCTGGCTCACGAAGCCGATCGCGAAGCCGGCGAGCGTGCCGTCGGCGTCCTCGGCCACCAGCGACGTCCCGGCGAAGTGCTCGAGGAACAGCTTCGGGACCAGGGCGCTCATCCGTCGTCCGCCCCACCACTCGTCGATGACCGCGATGACGCGCCGGTGGTCGTCGATCGTGGCGGTCCGCAGGGTGACGCTCACGCCGCCACGATGCCAGATCTGAGATGAAGGGCTCGCGAGTACGGCTCTATTGGATGAAGGTCGCCTTCATCCGCACCAGTGTCGCGACGTCTCAGTCGAGGAGGTCGTGCAGGACGACGGTCTGCTCGCGCTCGGGGCCGACGCCGATCGCGGAGATGCGGGCGTTGGAACGCTCCTCGAGGAAGCGGATGTACGCCTGCGCCGTGGCCGGGAGGTCCGACCACGAGCGGGCGCCGGAGATGTCCTCGGTCCAGCCGGGGAGGTACTCGTACACCGGCTTGGCGTGGTGGAAGCCGGTCTGCGTCATCGGAAGATCCTCGACCCGCTCGCCGTCGACGTCGTACGCCACACACACCGGGATGCGCTCCCAGCCGGTGAGTACGTCGAGCTTGGTGATGACCAGGTCGGTGACTCCGTTGATGCGCGCCGCGTATCGCGCGATCGGGATGTCGAACCATCCGCAGCGGCGAGGACGGCCTGTGGTGGTGCCGTACTCGTGCCCGATGCTGCGCAGCTTCTCGCCGTCCTCGTCGAACAGCTCGGTCGGGAACGGGCCCTCGCCCACGCGCGTGATGTACGCCTTCGCGATCGCGATCACGCGCGTCACCTGGGTGGGCGCGATGCCCGCACCGGTGCAGGCGCCGCCGGCGGTCGCGTTCGACGACGTGACGAACGGGTAGGTGCCGTGGTCGACGTCGAGCAGCGTGGCCTGGCCGCCCTCGAGGAGCACGACCTCCTTGCGCTGCAGTGCCTCGCCGAGCAGGAGGGTGGTGTCGGTGACGTAGGGGCGCAGGCGCTCGGTGTGGTCGAGCAGCTCCTCCACGACCTCGTCGACCGTGATCGCGCGACGGTTGTAGACCTTCACCAGCAGGTGGTTCTTCTGCGCGAGAGCGCCTTCCACCTTCTGCCGAAGGATCTTCTCGTCGAACAGGTCCTGCACGCGGATGCCGACACGGCTCATCTTGTCGGCGTACGTCGGGCCGATGCCACGACCGGTCGTACCGATCTTGCGGCTGCCGAGGAACCGCTCGGTCACCTTGTCGAGCGTGCGGTTGTACGACGGGATGATGTGCGCGTTGGCGCTGACCACGAGGCGGCTCGTGTCGACGCCGCGTGCCTCGAGTCCGTCGATCTCGTGGAAGAGCACACCGAGGTCGATGACCACGCCGTTGCCGATCACCGGGACGACGCCGTCGGTGAGGATCCCCGAGGGCAGCAGGTGGAGGGCGTACTTCTCCTGGCCGATGACGACCGTGTGGCCCGCATTGTTGCCGCCGTTGAACTTCACGACGTAGTCGACGCGGCTGCCGAGAAGATCGGTGGCCTTGCCCTTGCCCTCGTCGCCCCATTGGGCGCCGACCAGGACGATCGCCGGCATCTGGCGCTCCCTCGATGTGACACTCGGGCACCACAGAGGGGTGGTGCCACCGGAGCCTACCGGCCCGGACGGGGCGCGTTCACATCCCTCGTCCGCTCCCCGGGGCGGACGGCCGGACGCGGATCAGCCGGCGAGGTTGGCGGCGAGGGCCTCGCCGAGGCGGCGGCCCGAGAGCCAGGCGGTCTGGATGCGGGGCGGGGCGCCCCACGCGTCGCCGCACACGCCCACGCGACCGACCAGCCCGAACGGCTCGTCGTGGTGGGACTCCGACCGGGCCAGCGACCAGCGCCGCACGTCGTACCAGGCGGGGCTGGGCACGTCGAGCACGCTGCGCAAGGCCTCGAGGATCTCGGGCGCCGCGGCGTCAGGAGCGTCGAGATGCCGGGCCGCGAGGGCGGGGTGCGACTGGACCACCAGCACCGGGGCGTCGTCACCGCGTCGACGACCGTCGTCTGCGATGAACGTGATCTGCTCGGAGCCGTTCACGAAGACGCCCTCGAGATCGGGCCAGCGGCGCTCCGCGTACGCCGCGGTGAGGGTCAGCACCGGCAGCCACGCGAGGTCGGACAGAAGGAAGCGCAGCGGATCGTCGATCGCCACGACGTCGCGCGCCTGCGGACCGGGCATCGCGAGCACGACGGCGTCGAACACCTCACCGTCGACCAGCACCTCGTTGCCGGCTCGCTGCACCGAGCCGACCTCGCGCGGGTTCACCACCGTGGTGAGGTCGGCGGCGAGGTCTTCGACGAGCGAGCGCAGGCCGGCGGCAGCGGCGTACCTCATCGGGCCGGTGGTCGAGCCGTCGAGGCTGCTCGGTGTGGCGGTTGCGAAGGTGTCGGTCCAGGGCCGCGCGATGCCGGCCTCGACCCAGGCCTGGACCACCGCGAGGAACTCGGGGTCGTCGGCGGTGAGGTACGACGCACCGACGTCGACGACGCGGCCGTCGTACGGGAGGAAGGTGTCGCGCATCGTGCGCGCGGCCATCCGGCCGCCGATGCGGTGACCGCGGTCAAGGACGACGACGTCGCATCCACGCTCTGAAAGCACACGCGCCGCGGAGATCCCGGCGATCCCGGCTCCGACGACGGCGACGCTCGGCACGGTCAGCGGCCCTCGAGCGCGTCAGCGGCTGCGGCGGAGGAGTCACGCAGGAAGAGCGTGCAACGCGTCGCCTCCTCGTCCTCGCCGATGAGTGCGGCGGCACGCGCGAGGGCGTGCAGACAACGCAGGAATCCGCGGTTGGGCTCGTGCTCCCACGGGATCGGGCCGTGGCCCTTCCAGCCGTTGCGCCGCAGCGTGTCGAGGCCGCGGTGATACCCCACGCGGGCGAAGGCGTACGACTCGATCGTGCGTCCCTCGGCGTACGCCTGGTCGGCGAGCACGCTCCACGCCAAGCTGCTCGTGGGGTGGGCGGCGGCGACGGCGGACGGGTCCGTGCCCGCGCTGAGCGCCTCGCGCGGTGCCGGGTCGTCCGGCAGGAACGTCGGGGCTGGGCCGCCGATGAGGTTCTGGTCGATCGGAGTGGTCACGTGAGCGATCCTGCCCGACCAGGCAGCCCCGCGCCTCATCGGCCCGTCCCGGGCGCCCGCGACACGGATCGTCGCCATGTGGGTGATGTGCACCGGTCGCGCGGCCGGCGTCCACTAGTTTCCTCGCACAGTCGACACGCACAGGGGGCATGTCATGAGCGAGACGCCGGGCTATGAGGTCGGTCAGGTCGTCAACGGGCATCGGTGGACGGGGCACGAGTGGCTGCCGGTCGATGCGGACGCGGTCGAGCCCGCGGGGTCGGTCCCTGCCCCGAGTGAGGCGTCCCCCACCGGGGCGCCGCTGCTGGGCAGCCCACAGTTCGGTGGCCCGGCCTACGGCGCACCGCAGGCCGACGCCGCAGAGCAGCCGGTGAACCAGTTCGGCACGCCGATCGACCCGGCTCAGCCGATCGCCCCTCCCTACGGTGCGCCCGCGCCTGCGTTCGCGACCGGAGGCCCGACCCCGTTCGCCGCTGCCGCGCCGACGTTCCTGCTCGGTGTCCTCGTCGCCATAGGCGTATCGGTCGCCGGGATCATGGTGATCAACAGCCGGGGCGGTGGGGTCCTGTGGTGGGGCGGGTACTTCGTCACGTTCGCCCTCTGGCGTGGCGCCTTCGCGAAGTACAAGGCCCCCAGCGCCGCGTCCGGCACCGGTCTCGGCGGGCTCGGCACTGCTGTGACGGCTGTCGGAGTCGTCGTCGCCGTGGGTGCGGCCGCGGCCTTCGGGCTCGCCTTCGCCAACGACAAGAGCGCGCCGGCACTGGCCGAGACGGTCGGCTCGTGCTGGACGGCCGAGGGCGAGAAGGTCTTCCTGGTGGCGTGCGACTCCGCCGACGCGCAGTACACCGCGCTCAAGGAGGTCACCAACGAGGCCGACTGCCCGGCAAGCGCGATCGGCAGCATCGAGACCGAGACCGCGGGCCGCTTCCTCTGCCTCGGCCTCAAGTAGACCTCACGCTTGACGACGTACGTCGGCCCCGCAGACCAGTGTCTGCGGGGCCGACGTACGAGAGGGGCTACTTGATGCGGGTACCGGTGCTGCGCAGGTCCTCGCAGCCCTGGACGACGCGCGCGGCCATGCCGGCCTCGGCAGCCTTGCCCCAGGCACGCGGGTCGTACTGCTTCTTGTTGCCGACCTCGCCATCGACCTTGAGGACGCCGGCGTAGTTGGTGAACATGTGGTCGACGACCGGGCGCGTGAACGCGTACTGGGTGTCGGTGTCGATGTTCATCTTGATGACGCCGTAGTCGAGCGCCTCACGGATCTCCGACAGCAGCGAGCCCGAACCGCCGTGGAAGACGAGGTCGAAAGGCTTGTCCTTGCCGTACTTCGAGCCGACCGCGTCCTGGATCTCCTTGAGGATGGACGGCGTGAGGACGACGTTGCCCGGCTTGTAGACGCCGTGCACGTTGCCGAAGGTCGCGGCGACCATGTAGCGGCCGCGCTCGCCGAGGCCGAGCTTCGCAGCCGTGGCAAGGCCGTCCTCGGCGGTCGAGAACAGCTTGGCGTCGTGGGTCGCCTCGACGCCGTCCTCCTCGCCGCCGACGACACCGATCTCGAGCTCCATGATGATGTTGGCGCGGTTGCACTTGTCGAGGAGCTCCTCGGCGACGTCGAGGTTCTCCTCGAGCGGTACGGCCGAGCCGTCCCACATGTGCGACTGGAACAGCGGCAGCCTGCCCGCGGCGACGCGCTCGAGCGAGACGTCGATGAGCGGACGCATGTAGCCGTCCAGCTTGTCCTTGGGGCAGTGGTCGGTGTGCAGCGCGATCTGGACGTCGTACTTCGTCGCGACGACGTGGGCGAACTCGGCGAGGGCGACAGCGCCGAGGACCATGTCCTTCACGGCCTGGCCGGAGGCGAACTCCGCGCCGCCCCAGGAGAACTGGACGATTCCGTCGGACTCGGCCTCGGCGAAGCCGCGGATGGCAGCGACGATCGTCTGGGAGGACGTGCAGTTGATCGCCGGGTAGGCGAACGCGCCGGCCTTGGCGCGGTCGAGCATCTCGGCGTAGACCTCGGGAGTGGCGATGGGCATGGAAGTGCGCTCCTACACAACGTGGAACCGGGGCCGCGGGCATCGTTGCTCGCGGTTCTCTGCACCCATCCTTCCACGCTGGCCGCAAGCGGTTCCAGGCATCCGGCGTACTGACCGGTAGGTCACACTCCCGACCTTGCTACCCGTTCGGTCTCGCCAACTCGTGAAGGCGCCGCACGGGCAGGACCGCGAGGCCGGGTCAGGCGCGGCCGGCCCTCAGACCTCGCACCTGGGGGTCGAGCAGGCCCACCGCGCTCGTCAGGCAGAGGGCGCCGCAGACCCACATCGTGGTCGTGACGCCGAACTGCGACACGGCCCAGCCGCTCACCGCCAGGCCGATGGGCACGAACGCCAGCGAGCCGAGGTAGTCGTACGACGACACCCGCGACAGCGCCTCGATCGGGATGTTGTCCTGCAGTGCCGTGATCCAGAGGACCTCGAAGACGTCCGACGCGACTCCTGCCACGAACGCCAGCACGGCCACCGCGACGACAGGCACGGGCGGCGCCATCGCGAGAACCGGCAGCGCCATGATCGGCGCCACGCACATCGCCACGAGCAGCGGTCGTTCCGGGCGTACTCGCAGGGCCACGAGCACGCCGACCACCGTGCCGACCGAGAAGCAGGCGAGCAGGAACGCCCACGTCGGCGCGCCGTTCCACGACTCGAGCGCGCGCACAGGGCCGACGACGCCGAGGGCGGCGGAGAAGCCGATGTTCATGATCGAGAACAGCAGGACGACACCCCACACCCAGCGCCGCGCGGTGAACTCGTGCCAGCCGTCGCGCAGGTCGGTCAGCGCCGAGGTGCCCGTCTCGACCCGGCCGCGGGCGCGCTCGCCGAGGGCCCAGATGAGCGCCGCCGACAGCGCGAAGGTGAGCGAGTCGACGACGAGCGCCCAACCCGAGCCGATGGTCGCGACGAGCAGACCGCCGAGCGCGGTGCCGAGGATCCCCGCGATGTTGGTAGAGAGCCGCAGCAGCGCGTTGGTCGACTGCCGGTCGTCGGGATCGGACACGAGCGACGGCACGAGCCCGGAGTACGCCGGGTAGAACAGCGAGAACGCAGTGCCGTTGACGACGGCGAGAAGGCACAGCCACGCGATCGTCGCCGTACCGGTCAGGAGCATCGCTCCGGCCACAAGCTGGGCCACGCCGGCGAGCACCTCGGCGAACACCATGACGCGGCCGCGGTCGAGGCGGTCGGCCACCACCCCGCCGAAGAGCATGAACAGCACGCGCGGCACGGCGGCCGCGAACAGCACGAGCCCGAGGTCGCCGGCGTCCGCGCCGGGGAGGTCGAGGACTCCGAACGCCAGCGCGATCGGGGCGATGCCGCTGCCGAGGTCGGAGGCCAGGCGCGAGCCGAACACGAGCCGCACCTCGCGCCGCCGCAGCAGCCCGACGTCGCGCCGCCAGTCGTGACGCGTGCCAGCAGCAGCGGCAGCGGCAGCGGCGTCGGCGTCGGCGTCGGCGTCGGCGGCAGCCGCGTCCGCGTCGTCCGGTGTCACGTCGTCAGGCACGCGTGCACCCTGCCACGTCGTCGCTGCCCCGCCGCCCCCGTTTCGCCGCCCACGCTCGGTCGCGAGTTACTGCCCAAAGTGGGGTGATGAGCCGTCCCAAGACCCCACTTTGGGCAGTTACTCGGGCAGGAGGCAGGTCAGACGGCGTGCTTGTCGGGGCCCTGCAGGAGGGCGAGCACCGCGAGCTCGGCGACGACGAGCGCTACCGCCGCCGCTCCCAGGCCGGAGGCGGCCAGGAGCAAGGCTGCGGCGGCGAACAGCGCGAGCTCGATCGATACGCGCGCGGTGACCGGCAGCCGGATCCGGCGTCGCGGCGAGAGCAGCAGCCCCCAGACGGCCGTGACCGCCGCGGTCGCCAGCAGGCCCACGACCCAGCCCGCCCACCCATCGAGGAGGCGTACGGCGGCCACCGTGAACGACGCCCACAGCGCCAGCTCGAGCAGGAACCGCAGCCCGAGCAGCACGACGGCGCCCGCGGACATGCGCGGCCCCTGGCGGTCCGTGGTCATGCACCCAGCCTGCCCTGCGTGTCGACCGCGCGCGGACGGATCGCCCAGCGTGAGCGGCCGGAGCGGCCCGAACTTGACGGGGAGCGTTGCTGCGAGAGAGCGGGTCTGCCAACCGGATCGATCAGGTGGGCCTCTGGTCGAGCACGTGCCGGCGGATCCAGGCGTGCATCGCCACGGCCGCCGCCGCACCGACGTTGATCGAACGGGTCGAGCCGTACTGCGCGACCGACACCGTCGCGGCGCACACCGACCGCGCGCCGTCCGAAAGCCCCGTGCCCTCCTGGCCGAACAGCAGCACGCACTCGCGAGGAAGATCGAACGTCTCGAGCGGAACCGAGCCGGGCAGGTTGTCGACGCCGATCACGGGGATCCCGGCCGCAGCAGCCCAGGCCCCCAGCGCGGCCGCGTCGTCGTGGTGCTCGACGTGCAGGTAGCGATCGGTCACCATCGCGCCCCGACGGTTCCAGCGCTTCTTGCCCACCACCCGCACCGACGCGGCGTTGAACGCGTTCGCCGTGCGTACGACGGACCCGATGTTGAAGTCGTGCGCGAGATTCTCGATCGCCACGTGGAACGGGTGGCGCACGAGGTCCAGGTCGGCCACGATCGCCTCGACCCGCCAGTAGCGGAAGCGGTCGACGACGTTGCGACGATCGCCGTCGCGCAGCAGATCGGGGTCGAAGCGCTCGTCGTCCGGCCAGGGCAGCGGATGCGGTCCCACGCCGACGCCTACCCCCGCGCCGACGCCGACGTCGGAGCCGGGGCCAGCGCCGACGGCGCGGCCGGGCACGGCGTCGTCGTCGGGCGCATCCACGGCGTCAGCCTAGGCTCGGGGTGTGTGGGAAGGCCCTGACCTGACGTCGCTCGGCGCCATCGCCGTGTACGCCGTCGTGTGGGGGTTCTTGTTCGCCGAGTGCGCACTGCTCCTCGGCTTCCTGCTCCCCGGCGACACGATCCTGTTCGGAGCCGGCCTTGTCGCCGCGTCGCCGAACAACGACGTCAACATCTACGTGCTCGTCACCGGTGCGTTCCTCGCCGCCGTCATCGGCAACGAGGTCGGCTACACGACCGGTCGCCGCTTCGGCCGCGAGTGGGTCGAGAACCGCGAGAAGGGCCGGGCCAAGGAGCAGCTCCGCCGCGCCGAGGCCTTCTACGAGAGGTACGGCTGGCTCTCCGTCGTGATCGCGCGCTGGATCCCGTGGGTGCGCACGTTCATCCCGATCATCGCGGGCACCGCGGCGATGGACCGCCGCGCGTTCACCTCTGCCAACATCGTCGGTGCCCTGCCCTGGGCGGTCGGGCTGCCGTTCCTGGGCTACTTCGCCTACCAGGTGCCCGTGCTGCGCGACATCGCCTACGCCGCTGCGGCGATCGCGATCACGGCGACCGTGGTCGCCTTCCTCGTCGGAGCCGCGCGCTCCCGCCGCGCGCGGCGTACCGCGGCGGTCGACGACGGCGGGCCCTCGCCCGACGCGGAGCTCGGCGGTCCGGACGACACCGCGCCGTGACATATCCTCGCCCTGTGCTTGATCACATGACCTCGACCCTGGCCATCGGTCCGAGCTGGCTCCAGCCCGAGGCGATCCTCGAGCGGTTCGGCACATGGGCGTTCGTGGCGGTTCTGGTCATCGTGTTCATCGAGTGCGGCCTGCTCATCTTCTTCCTGCCGGGCGACTCCCTGCTGTTCGTGACCGGGCTGTTCATCGGCGCAGGCACGATCAGCATCAACATCTGGCTCGCATGCTTCCTGCTGATCCTGGCCGCCATCGGCGGCAACGTCTCGGGCTACTGGATCGGGCACAAGGCGGGGCCGGCGCTGTTCAAGAATCCGGACGCCAGGTTCCTGACTCCGGCCAACGTCGACAAGACTCACGCGTTCTTCGAGAAGTACGGCCCGCGCTCGATCATCCTCGCCCGCTTCGTCCCTGTGGTGCGCACGTTCATCACCCTGCTCGCCGGCGTCGGCAAGATGGACTTCCGCGTCTTCATGACCTACTCCAGCATCGGTGCCGTTATCTGGGCGGGCGGCATCACGATGCTCGGCTACCTGCTGGGCGACATCCCGTTCGTGAAGAACAACATCGAGTTCATCGCCATCCTCATCGTGGTGCTGTCGCTGCTGCCCGTCGGCTACGAGTGGTGGCACGCACGGCGTACGGCGGGCGCCAAGGCAACCTCGACGCCCGCGGACGAGCTGGGCAACGCCTGAGCCGCAAAGGCTCTCAGGCTCCGCGGCCCACGGACGGCAACGGCTCGACGGGCCGCATCTGTCGCGCCCGCACCACCTCGTGGACGGCGCCCTGCGTCGGGATCGTGCGCCGGTCCGGGTAGGCCTCCCACGGCACCGACTCGAGCACGGTGCGCAGCGCCGTACCTCTGGCCAGCAGGTCGAGAGGGGCGAGCCCTGAGCCACCGCGGGAGATCAGCGTGTCGCCCACCGTCGTGATCGACTGGACGGGCGCCGCGACCAGCGAGCGACGCACGCTGTTGTCGACGATCGCGCGCGCGAGCCAGGGCTCGACGGCGCGCAGCGTGTACAGGGTGTCGAACTGCTCGTCGCCGGTGTGCACGTCGCGCATACCGTCGCCGATCTGCGAGGCGGCGGAGGCACGCGCGCGAACTTCGAAGCGCGGCAGCACGCCGGGGGCCACGAGCTCGACGACGGCCACGTGCTTGCGATCCTCGTACGCCCGGATGGCGATGCCGTCGACGTCACCGAGCAGGACACCCTCGGTGGTGAGGTACCAGCCCATCGCGCGGGCGTAGCGCCTCAGCCGGCCACGGCGGGTGCGCGCGACGAGCCACTGCGCGAACGGGCGGCGCCTCAGCGGCCGGGCGTGGCCGAGCGAGGCGAGAGTCGTCGCCTGTGCTCTGGTCGCCATGGCCGCCCCTTCGCTCGCACGGGCGACCGTCCCCTACGGGCACCCGGGAGAAGAGTCGTCGCGCAGCGACATCCACGGATGGGCCGAACGGGTGAGCAAGGGTCCGGGAGGGTGACGCCGTCCCCCGCGCGGGGCAGTCGCAGCCTCTGAGCAGGAGCAGCCGTCGAGCCCGGGCCCCGCTCGCAAACCGAGCCGGTTGCCGTGGCGACAGCCGGCACGAGGCCTGGCAGGGCTGATCAGCCGAGGCCGAGGTCGTGGAGCGAGTAGGCGGCGAGGTACGGCAGACCGGCGTCCTCCACCTTCGGGGCCGCGCCGCGCTCGACGATGACGGCCACGCCGACCACGTCGGCGCCGGCCTCGCGGAGCGCCTCGACGGCAGTGAGCACCGAGCCGCCCGTGGTCGAGGTGTCCTCGACGGCGAGGACGCGGCGGCCGGCGACGTCCGGGCCCTCGATGCGACGCTGCAGGCCGTGGGCCTTCTCGGCCTTGCGGACGACGAAGGCGTCCAGGGTGCGTCCTTGTGCAGCGGCTGCGTGCAGCATCGCCGTCGCAACGGGGTCGGCGCCGAGGGTGAGACCACCGACGGCGTCGTAGTCGAGGTGGCTGGTGAGGTCGAGCATGACCCGGCCGACGAGCGGCGCAGTGGCGCCGTCGAGGGTCACGCGGCGCAGGTCGACGTAGTAGTCGGCCTCCTTGCCGCTCGAGAGCACGACGCGGCCGTGGACCACGGCCTTGTCGAGGATGTCCTGGCGCAGCTGGTCGCGGTCGGGGCTCGTCACGTTCGAGAGGGTATCGGCGCCCCCGGTGAGGCAGGCTGGGCGGGTGACCACCGCGACCGTCGTCCTCTGCCCGCCGCTGCCGGGCGCCCCCGCCGTCGTCGACGTCGCGGACGTCGCCGACTCGCTGCTCGAGGACCCCCGTCTCGCCGGGATCCGCGTGCTGTCGCCGTACGTCCCTGAGGCAGCGCCGGAGGACGACGAGCGCACGCGGACCGCCCACTGGGTCGCGCACCTGGCGATCGGGCTCGCGACCGGCGGCGCGGTGGCGCCGGTGCTGCTGGTGCTCGGGGGGTCGGCCGGTGCGCTCGCGCCGGCTCTCGGCTTCTCGCAGAAGGCATCGCGCCGCGCGGTTTCCGGCTACGTCCTCGTGGACGCCGCCGTGCCCCCGGTGGAGTCGCGCGGTGGTGACTGGCCGGATGCACCCGTGGTGTTCGTGGCCTCGCCGTCCGCCGAGCCGCTCGAGGTCAACCAGGCGCGACTGCGCGGCTGGACGGTGCTCGAGGTGCCGGACGCCTGGCCCGGCACCGTCGCAGACGCGATCGCCCGCATCGTCTCCGCCTGAGCCAAGGTCAGCGGCGGCGGTCGGGGCCGCGTACGGCGGAGGCGCGGCGTACGACGGGACGCGGCAGGTAGCGCGCGAGGGTCGACAGCGCCTTGTACTGCGCGCCCGGCACCGACACCGGCTTGCCGCGGTGGAAGTCGCTGAGTGCGGCGCGGACGACGTCGGGAGCGTCGAGCCACATCCAGTCGGGCAGGTGGTCGACGTCCATCTCGGCCCGCTGGTGGAACTCGGTGTGGGTGAAGCCGGGGCAGAGCGCCGTGACGGTGACGCCGGTGCCTGCGAGCTGGCGGTCGACCGACTCGGAGAACACCGTGACCCACGACTTCGCCGCGCTGTAGGTGCCGCCGGCGATGAAGCTCGCGACGCTGCTGACGTTGATGATGCCGCCGGTGCCGCGCGCGACCATGCCGGGGAGCGCGGCGTGGGACAGGCGCAGGACGGCCGTGACGAGGACGTCGAGCATCCGCTGCTCGGCGTCGAGGTCGCCGCCCAGGAAGAGCTGGTTGACGCCGAACCCGGCGTTGTTCACCAGGAGGTCGACGGGGCGGGTGTCGTCGGCGAGGCGTGCCCCGACCAGGGCGAGCTGCCCTCGGTCGCTGAGGTCCGCGGCCAGCACCTCGACGGCAACCCGGTAGCGAGCCTCGATCTCGGTGGCGAACCCGGCGAGCCGCTCACCGTCCCGAGCGACGAGCACGAGGTCGTCGCCCCGTGCCGCCAGCTGCCGCGCGAACTCCGCGCCGATTCCCGCCGTACCGCCTGTGATGAGTGCCGTGGCCATGCCCCATCCTCACCCGATAGGCGAGTTACTGCCCAAAGTGGGGCTTTGGGAGGCCGCATCACCCCACTTTGGGCAGTAACTCGAAGATCTCAGCGCCCACCGGAGACGGCGAGGATGGTGCCGGTCGTGTACGACGAGGAGTCGCTGAGCAGCCACACGATCGCTGCTGCGACCTCCTCGACCGTGCCGCTGCGCCGCATCGGGATGGTCGGCCGCATGCGGTCGGGGCGGCCCGGCTCGCCCGCAGCCGCGTGCAGATCGGTGTCGACCAGGCCCACCGCGACCGCGTTGACCCGGATCCCCTCGGTCGCGACCTCCTTCGACAGGCCCACGGTCAGCGTGTCGACGGCCGCCTTGGACGCCGCGTAGTGCACCCACTCGCCCGGGCTGCCGAGAACCGCCGCCCGCGACGACACGTTGACGATCGCGCCGCCCGCGCCGCCATGGGCCGTCGACATCCGGCGTACGGCTGCCCCGCAGCAGAGGAACGGCCCGGCGACGTTGACCGCGAGCACCTCGTCGAGCTGCTGCGACGTCACGGTGTCGACGCGGGCGAACCCGCCCGAGATCCCCGCGTTGTTCACCAGGCCCACCAGCGGACCGCCGAACTCGTCCGCGGCGGCGAAGAGCGCCTCGACGTCCGCTGCGTCGCCGACGTCGGCCCGAACGGCGACCGCGCGCCGCCCGGCCGCCTCGACCCGGCGTACGACGTCGGCCGCGGCGTCGGCGTCGCGCGCGTAGTCGACGACGACGTCCCACCCGGCCTCGGCCACGGCCACGCACGTCGCGGCACCGATCCCGCGCGAGCCGCCCGTCACCACCACTGTGCCCATGCGCGGCATCCTCCCGCACGCCCTCGATCGCAGTTGCACGGGTTCGCGCCTCTGACCAGCCGGTCGAGAAGGTGCCCGTGTGGACGCCGTCCGCGGAGGGCGGGGGCCGTAGCCTCTGCCCGTGACCCGACGTGTCCCGCCGCTCGTCCCCCGCATGCACGAGCACGCCGCCAGCATCTTCGGCGAGATGAGCGGCCTGGCGGTCGAGACCGGCTCGGTGAACCTCGGCCAGGGCTTCCCCGACACCGACGGCCCGCAGTCGGTGAAGGACGCCGCGATCCGCGCGATCGCCGACGGCCGCGGCAACCAGTACCCGCCCGTGCACGGTCTGCCCGAGCTCCGTCGGGCGATCGCCGAGCACCAGAAGCGCTTCTACGGTCTCGACCTCGACTGGACCACCGACGTCTGCGTCGCCACCGGCGCGAGCGAGGCCATCGTCGCCACGCTGCTCGCACTCGTCGATGACGGCGACGAGGTCGTCATGTTCTCGCCGTGGTTCGACGTGTACGCCGCAGGCATCTCACTGGCGCGCGGCGTACGCCGTGAGGTGCCTCTCACTCCAGGCACGTTCCGCCCCGACATCGAGGCGCTCCGCGCGGCGATCACTCCGCGAACTCGACTGCTGCTGCTGAACTCTCCGCACAACCCGACAGGCGTCGTCTTCACCCGCGACGAGCTGACGGCGATCGCGGCCGTTGTGCAGGAGCACGACCTGTGGGTGCTGAGCGACGAGGTCTACGAGCACATCGTGTTCGACGGTCGCGAGCACGTCCCCTTCGCCTCGCTGCCCGGGATGGCTGCGCGGACGGTCACGCTCGGCAGCGCCGGCAAGTCCCTGTCGATGACCGGCTGGAAGGTCGGCTGGGCCACCGGGCCGACCGACCTCGTCGGCGCCGTCCGCGTCGTACGGCAGCACCTCAGCTTCGTCTCCGGCGGTCCCTTCCAGTGGGCGGTCGCCGAGGGGCTCGCGCTTCCCGACGAGCACTGGCGGGCGTTCACCTCCGACATGCAGTCCAAGCGCGACCACCTGACCGAGGGCCTCCTGGGGCTCGGCTTCGACGTCGTGCCGTCCGAGGGCACGTACTACGTCACCACCGACGTCCGATCGATGGGGTACGACGACGGGCTGACGTTCTGCCGCGACCTGCCGCGGCGGGCCGGCGTCGTCGCGATCCCGCAGCAGGTCCTGCACGACGACGGCGCCAACGGTGCGCCCTACGTGCGCTGGGCGTTCTGCAAGCGTCCCGAGGTGCTGCAGGACGCCCTCGACCGCCTGACCCGGGCCTTCGGCTAGCCGCCGACCCCATCTGGATGCCCGAGAGGCCTCGCCACGCTTCTCTCACGCATCCAGATCGTCCCTGTCGCTCGGCTGGGCGCTTCAGCGCGCGCCCGGGTCGTCCGATGACTGCGCCATGGCCACCTCTCTCGCCGGCAAGGAGCTGCTGGCGGCGTCCTGGGCACTGCTGCGTCGCGACCCCTCGATCATCGCGTTGCTGGTGGTGGGGAGCCTCGCCGCCTCCGTCGCCTTCGCTCTGGTCGCGCTCCCGCTCTATGCCGTGGTCGGCCTGCCGACCGACGGCGGCAGCGACTGGCCGAGCGTCATCGTCTACGCGCTCGCCCTGTTCGCCTCGACCCTGGTGTCGACCTTCTTCCTCGGTGCCGTGGTCGCTGCGGCCATGCAGCGTGCGGACGGCGGCGACCCGACGTTCCGTACGGCGCTCGCCGCAGCGTGGGAGCGGCGTACGCAGCTCATCGCGTGGGCGGCGCTGTCGACCGTGGTCGGCGTCGCGCTGCGTCAGCTCGAGCGCTTCGGCCTCGCCGGGCAGATCGTGCGGCTGCTCGCCGGGGTCTCGTGGGCGATCGCGACCTGGTTCGCGATCCCCGTGATCATGGCCGAGGGCACCATGCCGTTCGTGACGATCAAGCGCTCGGGCAACGTGCTCACCTCGCGGTTCGGCTCGAACGTGCGCGCCACTCTGCGTCTCGGCGTCGCCTACGTCGTTCTGTGGCTCGGCGTGCTCGCCGTGGGCCTGCTCGGCGTCTTCGCACTGGTCGACGGCACACGGAACCGCGAGGGACTCACCACCGGATCGGGCATCGTGCTGATCGTGGTCGCCATCGTCGGCGGGTTCGTCGTCATGGCGTGCTGGCAGGCGACCTCGGTCTACCTGCGCACCGTCCTCTACCGCTACGCCAACGGTCTCCCGACGCCCGGTGTCGGGCAGTGGGTGCTGCCGCCGCTGCTCGGCGGGCCCGCTCCGGCGTACGCCGCCGACGCACCCACCTGGTCGTTCCCTGCGCCGGCGCCGACCACGTCCGACCCGCGCTTCGCCCCGCAGTCGTACGCCGCCCCGCCGCAGCAGCAGTACGCGCCGTCGCAGGGGACGTTCCTCGCGCCGCCACCGCCGGCGCCCACCGGCAGCGACGTCCTCCCCGCCGCCGAGCCGTCGACGGGGACGCCGACACCCGGTCCGTGGCCGGGCACTCAGCGCTTCCTCCCCGAGGACCCACGCACCTAGGCGACACGACGAAGCCGGCCGTCCCGATCTCTCGGGGCGGCCGGCTCGGTCGTGCGGGGATCAGCGCGTGGCGGCAACCACGAGGCGGTCACCCTCGGGCGCGACCTCGACGCGAACGGTGTCGCCGTCGGTGATGTCGCCGCCGAGGATCGACTTGGCGAGCTGATCGCCGATCGCGGTCTGGACGAGGCGACGCAGCGGGCGGGCGCCGTACGCCGGGTCGAAACCGTTGAGCGCCAACCACTCTCGGGCTGCGGGCGTGACCTCGAGCGTGAGCCGCTTGTCGCGCAGGCGCCTGCCGAGGGAGTCGACCTGCAGCGACACGATGGTCGACAGCTCCTCGATGCCGAGCGGGTGGAACATCACCGTGTCGTCGAGGCGGTTGAGGAACTCGGGCTTGAAGCTCGCGCGCACCACGCCCATGACGGCGTCGTTCTTCGCCTCGGGCGAGAGCGTGGGGTCGACCAGGAAGTGCGAGCCCAGGTTCGAGGTGAGCACGAGGATCGCGTTGCGGAAGTCGACCGTGCGGCCCTGGCCGTCGGTGAGGCGACCGTCGTCGAGCACCTGCAGGAGCACGTCGAACACCTCGGGGTGCGCCTTCTCGATCTCGTCGAAGAGCACGACGGAGTACGGGCGACGACGCACCGCTTCGGTGAGCTGACCGCCCTCGTCGTAGCCGACGTACCCGGGCGGGGCGCCGACCAGGCGCGCGACCGAGTGCTTCTCGCCGTACTCGCTCATGTCGATCCGGGTGAGCGCCCGCTCGTCGTCGAACAGGAACTCTGCGAGCGCCTTGGCCAGCTCGGTCTTGCCGACACCGGTCGGGCCGAGGAACAGGAACGAGCCGGTCGGGCGGTCAGGGTCGGACACGCCCGCACGGGCACGGCGTACGGCGTCGGACACGGCCTCGACGGCCTCACGCTGCCCGACGACGCGGTGGCCGAGCTCCTCCTCCATCCGCAGCAGCTTCGCCGTCTCACCCTCGAGCAGGCGACCTGCGGGGATGCCTGTCCAGGCGGCGACGACCTCGGCGACATCATCGGGGCCGACCTCGTCGCGCACCATGCGCGCACGGTCGGATGACGCGTGCACCGCTGCCTCGAGCTGGCGCTCGAGCGACGGGATCTCGGCGTACATCAGGCGGGAGGCCTGCTCGAGGTCGCCGTCACGCTGGGCGCGGTCGAGCAGCATGCGCAGCTCGTCCAGGCGGATCTTGAGATCGCCGAGCTTGTCGAGCCCGGCCTTCTCGGCGTCCCAGCGCACGCGCATCGCGCCCAGCTCCTCACCACGGTCGGCGAGGTCGGAGCGCAGCTTGGCAAGGCGCTCGATCGAGGCCTCGTCGGTCTCGCGTGAGAGAGCGAGCTCCTCCATCTTCATGCGGTCGACCTGACGCTGCAGCGCGTCGATCTCGACGGGCGAGGAGTCGATCTCCATGCGCAGCCGAGAGGCAGCCTCGTCGATGAGGTCGATCGCCTTGTCGGGGAGGAAGCGGCTGGTGATGTAGCGGTCCGACAGCGTGGCCGCGGCGACCAGCGCGGCGTCAGCGATGGCGACCTTGTGGTGCGCCTCGTACTTCTCCTTGATGCCGCGCAGGATCCCGACGGTGTCCTCGACGCTCGGCTCGCCGACCAGCACCTGCTGGAAGCGGCGCTCGAGAGCTGGGTCCTTCTCGATCCGCTCGCGGTACTCGTCGAGGGTCGTGGCACCGACCATGCGCAGCTCACCGCGGGCGAGCATGGGCTTGAGCATGTTGCCGGCGTCCATCGCCGAGTCACCGCTCGCGCCTGCGCCCACCACCGTGTGCAGCTCGTCGATGAAGGTGACGACCTCGCCGTTGCTGCCCTTGATCTCGTCGAGCACGCTCTTGAGACGCTCCTCGAACTGCCCGCGGAACTGCGCACCCGCGAGCATCGCCGCGAGGTCGAGCGCGATGAGTCGCTTGCCGCGCAAGGAATCCGGGACGTCCCCCGCGACGATGCGCTGGGCGAGCCCCTCGACCACCGCGGTCTTGCCGACACCGGGCTCGCCGATGAGCACGGGGTTGTTCTTGGTACGCCGGCTGAGCACCTGGACGACGCGACGGATCTCGGCGTCGCGGCCGATGACCGGGTCGATCTTGCCGTCGCGCGCCAGCTGGGTGAGGTCGACGCCGAACTTCTCGAGCGCCTGGAACGTCTGCTCGGGCTCGGCGCTCGTGACCGGCCGCTGTCGCACGGACGAGATGGCGTCGACGAGCGCGGCCGGAGTCGCGCCCGCAGCAGCGAGGACGTCGCTGACGCCCGTGCCACCCTGCTGTGCGAGCCCGACGAGCAGGTGCTCGGTGGAGACGAACTCGTCGCCGCGCTCCTTGGCGCCGGCCTCGGCGGCCTGCATGACCCGGAACATCGCGGGTGAGAGCTGGGGTGATTGGACTGTCTGGCCCATGGCCGACGGCATGCCGTCGAGCGCGTCGTTGACGCCCGAGGTGAGGGAGGCACGGTCGACGCCGATCTTGTCGAGGACTGCGGTCGCGATGCCGTCACCGCTGCTGCCCTGCGCGAGCAGGGTGCCGAGCAGGTGCAGCGGCTCGACCTGGGCCTGCCCGGACGTCGCAGCGCGCCGGACGGCGCCCGCGAGCGCCTCCTGGCTCTTGGTCGTGAGCTGGAGATCCATAGGGGTTCACCTCCGTTGGTGCCTGGCCGGTGCGGCCGAGGTCAGGTTGCGGGTGCCGCGTCGAAAGCGCTGTCGGGCGGGCGCCGCGAAGTCCGAGGGGCTCGGTGGGGAGCTCTGGTTGCCTCTATGGCAACCGGGGGCACCCTCATCGGGGATTCAGCGGGTGCGGTTGGTGGAGCGGGGGCGGTCGGCGGGGCGGGGTCGCCAGACGACCAGGGCGGTGCCGGGCTCGGTCGAGCCCGCACCGGACGCCGTGCGTGCGCCGAGGCTCGGGCGCAGTCGCTGCACCTCGGCGCGCAGGAGGCCGACCTCGGACCGCAGCCGCTCGTTCTCGTTCTCGAGCATGAGGATGCGGGCGATGCCGGCGAGGTTGATCCCGTCGCCGGTGAGACGCGAGACCTCACGCAGCCGCGCGATGTCCCGCAGGGAGTAGAGCCGGTTACGGCCACCCGTGCGGTCGGGCGAGACCAGACCGAGGCGGTCGTACTGGCGCAGGGTCTGCGGGTGCATGCCGGCGATCTGCGCAGCGACCGAGATGCCGTACACCGGCGTGGACTCGTCCGGACGGAGGCGGTCGTTGTTCACGAGGTGCCTCCCGCCTTGGCCGCGCGCGCTATCAGATCAGCGCGCGGGTCGTGCTCGGACGTCGAGTCGGCGTACGCCTTGAGCGCCTCCTTGGCGTCGTGCGAGAGCCGAGCCGGCACAGCGACGTCGACGGTGACGACGAGGTCGCCCTTGGTGCCGTCCTTGCGCGTGACTCCCTTGCCGCGCACGCGCAGCATGCGACCGGCCTGGGTGCCCTCGGCCAGGCGCAGCTTCACGGTGCCGCCACCGGGCGTGGGCACGTCGATGTCGGCACCGAGCGCCGCCTCGGCGAACGTGACGGGGAGCGTGACGGTGAGGTTGTCGCCGTCCCGGCCGAAGACCGGGTGCGGCGTGACCTTGACGACGACGAGAAGGTCGCCGGCCTCACCGCTGCCCTCACCCGCCGCGCCCTTGCCGCGAAGCTTGATCTTCTGGCCGCTCTTGACGCCGGCGGGCATGCGCGCCTGCACCGTCCGCGTGCTCGGCGCATGGCCGCTGCCCGTGCAGTTCGGGCACGGGTCGTCGACGACGAGCCCGCGCCCGCGGCAGGCGCGGCACGGCTCGGGGAAGGCGAAGCCGCCCGCATTGCGGTTGACCTGCCCGGCTCCCTGGCACGTGGGGCACACGCGCGGCGTCGTGCCGTTGCGCGCGCCGGTGCCCGAGCACACGCCGCACGGCGCGTCGGAGGTGAGCCGCAGCGGAAGCGTGACGCCCGCGAGGGCCTCGTCGAAGGACAGCGTGACGGTGCTCTCGATGTCGGCACCACGACGTGCGCGGCTTCGAGCGCCGCCACCGCCGCGGTTGAACAGCCCCCCGAGCACGTCGCCGAAGCCACCACCGGCGCCGCCCTGGCCGCCGGTGTTGACGCGGCCGAGCAGGTCGGAGAGGTCGAACGGCACGCCGCCGCCCTGGCCACCCGCGTTCGGGTTGAAGCCGCCCTGCGGCATGCGGAATCCGCCGTTGCCGAACAGCGAGCGAGCCTCGTCGTACTCCTTGCGCTTGGTCTCGCTCGAGAGGACGTCGTAGGCCTCGGAGGCTTCCTTGAACCGAGCCTCTGCCTTCGGGTCGTTCTCGTTGGAGTCCGGGTGGAACTTCTTGGCGAGCTTGCGGAACGCCTTCTTGATGTCGTCCTGCGACGCGTCCTTGGGGACGCCGAGGACCTTGTAGAAGTCCTTCTCGATCCAGTCCTTCTGGCTCACGGCGTCCTCCCTTCTGTCGTCTCAGGTGCCGTGCGGCGTGCGGTCACTCGGGGTCTGCTACCGCCACGATGGCGGCGCGCAGGATCTTGCCGGAGTAGCGGTAGCCGGGCTGGAACACCTGGATGCAGGTGGGGCCCTGCACCTCGGCGCTGTGCGTGTGGCTGATCGCCTCGTGGATCGTCGGGTCGAACGGCTCGCCGGCAGCGCCGAACCGCTCGAGGCCCAGGCGCGCGACGGTGGCCTCGAGGGCCTCCGCCACGCTCTTGAACGCGCCTTCGAGGTCGCCGTGCTCGCGTGCGCGACCGATGTCGTCGAGCACGGGGATCAGCTCGGCGACGGCGCCGCCGACGGCGAGGTGCTTGACCGTCTCGCGGTCACGGTCGACGCGACGTCGGTAGTTGGCGTACTCGGCGTGCACCCGCTGCAGGTCGGCGGTGAGCTCGGCGACCTTGTCGTCGGTCTCGGTGACGTCGTCGTCGACGACGAGGCCTTCGACGATCTGATCGAACTCGTCGCCCGGGGCGGGCCCGGGAGCAGCAGCCTGCTCCCGGACCTCACCCGTCTCGGGATCGATGCGGCGCTCGTCCTGGAAGGAGAAGTCGCCCTGCGGCTCGGTCACTGCTTGTCCTGGTCCTCGTCCACGATCTCGGCGTCGACCACGTCGTCGTCGTTGCTCGCCGCGGACTCGCCCGCGCCCGCGTCGTCGGCACCGCCGGCAGCGTTGGCACCGGTGTTGGCGTACATCGCCGCACCGAGGGCCTGGCTGGTGGTGGCAACCTTCTCCGCGGCGTCCTTGATCGCGTCGATGTCGTCGCCCGCGAGTGCCTTCTTGAGGTCGGCGAGGGGGCCCTCGACGTTGCTCTTGGCGTCCTCGGGGACCTTGTCGCCGTTCTCGGCAAGGAACTTCTCGGTCTGGTGGAGCAGCGACTCCGCGCTGTTGCGGATCTCCGCCTCCTCCTTGCGCTGGCGGTCCTCCTCGGCGTGAGCCTCGGCGTCCTTCATCATGCGCTCGATGTCGTCCTTCGGGAGGCCGCTGCCACCCGTGATCGTCATCGACTGCTCCTTGCCGGTGCCGAGGTCCTTCGCCGCCACGTGCACGATGCCGTTGGCGTCGATGTCGAACGTGACCTCGACCTGCGGCACGCCACGCGGGGCCGGCGGCAGACCGGTGAGCTCGAAGGTGCCGAGCTTCTTGTTGTACGCCGCCATCTCGCGCTCGCCCTGGAAGACCTGGATGAGCACCGACGGCTGGTTGTCGTCGGCCGTGGTGAAGATCTCCGAGCGCTTGGTCGGGATGGTCGTGTTGCGCTCGATGAGGCGGGTCATGATTCCGACCTTGGTCTCGATGCCGAGCGAGAGCGGCGTGACGTCGAGGAGCAGGACGTCCTTGACCTCGCCCTTGAGCACGCCGGCCTGCAGGCTCGCGCCGATCGCGACGACCTCGTCGGGGTTGACGCCCTTGTTGGGCTCCTGGCCGCCGGTGAGCTCCTTGACGACCTCGGTCACCGCGGGCATGCGGGTCGAGCCGCCGACGAGCACGACGTGGTCGATGTCCTTCACCGAGATGCCGGCATCCTTGAGCACGGCTGCGAACGGCGCCTTGGTGCGGTCGAGCAGGTCGACCGTGAGCTTCTCGAACTGCGCGCGGGTGAGGGTCTCGTCCAGGTGCAGCGGGCCGTCCGCCGACGCGGTGATGTAGGGGAGGTTGATCGAGGTCTGCATCGAGCTCGACAGCTCGATCTTGGCCTTCTCGGCGGCCTCACGCAGACGCTGCATCGCCATCTTGTCCTTGGTGAGGTCGACGCCGTGCGCGTTCTTGAACTGCGTCGCAAGGTGCGTCATGAGGCGCTCGTCCCAGTCGTCGCCACCGAGGTGGTTGTCGCCGGAGGTGGCCTTGACCTCGACGATGCCGTCGCCGATCTCGAGCAGCGACACGTCGAACGTGCCACCACCGAGGTCGAAGACGAGGATCGTCTGCTCCTTCTCGCCCTTGTCGAGGCCGTACGCCAGCGCGGCCGCAGTGGGCTCGTTGATGATTCGCAGGACGTTGAGGCCCGCGATCTCGCCGGCCTCCTTCGTCGCCTGGCGCTGCGCGTCGTTGAAGTACGCCGGCACAGTGATGACGGCGTCGGTCACGACGTCGCCGAGGTAGGCCTCGGCGTCGCGCTTGAGCTTCTGCAGCACACGCGCGCTGATCTCCTGCGCGGTGTAAGCCTTGCCGTCGATGTCGACGTTCCAGCTCGTGCCCATGTGGCGCTTGACCGAGCGGATCGTGCGGTCGACGTTGGTGACTGCCTGGCGCTTGGCCACCTCGCCGACGAGCACCTCGCCGTTCTTGGCGAAGGCCACGACCGAGGGCGTCGTACGGGCGCCTTCGGCGTTGGGGATGACGGTGGGCTCTCCGCCTTCGAGGACGGAGACAGCGGAGTTGGTGGTGCCGAGGTCGATGCCGACTGCTTTGGACATGGGGGAATGCTCCTTGAACTGAACCGCAGGGCTGGAGACCCTGCGTGACGTGCGGTCA
>JBBQAY010000040.1:0-28742 GCA_038316965.1 Candidatus Nanopelagicales bacterium | reverse complement strand
CATCACTCTCGCGCGCACTCCCCTGCAGCTCGAGCGAGCCAAGGCCGAGATCGACGATGCTCGCGCCTGGGGCTTCGGCGAGGACGACTTCCGCCTGCTGTCGGCGGCCGAGGCCACCGAGGTGCTCGGCGCCACGGACGTCCTGGGCGCTACGAGCACTCCTCACTGCGCGGCGATCCATCCCGCGCGCCTCGTGCGCGGACTCGCGAACGCGGTCGAGCGGCTCGGTGTGACCATCCACGAAGGCACGCGTGTCACGGCGATCGAGGCAGGCGTGGTGCGCACCGAGCGCGGCGACGTCCGCGCTCGCCGCATCGTGCGCGCCACCGAGGCCTGGACCTCGCAGCTGCCCGGCCATGAGCGCGACATCGCCCCGGTCTACTCGCTCATGCTCGCGACGGAGCCGCTGCCCGCGGAGTTCTGGTCGGAGGTCGGCCTGCGCCGCGGCGAGACCTTCAACGACCACCGGCACCTGATCATCTACGGGCAGCGCACGCTCGACGACCGCTTCGCCTTCGGTGGGCGGGGTGCGCCGTACCACTTCGGCTCGAGCATCAAGCCGGAGTTCGACCGCGACGCGGGGGTGTACGACGAGCTGTGGCGGGTGCTGCGCGAGCTCTTCCCCGCGGTCTCCGGCCGCGCCATCACCCACCGCTGGGGAGGTCCGCTCGGCATACCGCGCGACTGGTTCCCCACGGTCGCGTTCGACGCCCACACCGGCCTCGGCTCGGCAGGCGGTTACGTCGGCGACGGTGTCGCGTCGAGCAACCTGGCCGGGCGCACCCTCGCAGACCTCCTGCGCGGCGAGGCGACCGAGCGCACTGCGCTTCCCTGGGTCAACCGGGGCACGCGACGCTGGGAGCCCGAGCCCTTCCGCTGGCTCGGGGTCAACCTCGGCCTGCGTGTGATGGGATCGGCGGACGCCGTCGAGGCGCGCACCGGGAAGCCGGCAAGGCGCGCCGACATCCTCGCCCCGTTTCTCGGCGGACACTGACCACCTCGAGAGGACCGCACCATGAGCGACCAGGACCTGTTGCGCACGATGGTCGTCGCGTACGGCGACGTGCTCGACGGCGAGCTCGAGCCCACCGGCCCGCGAGCCGGGGCCGACTCGGGCGACCCGCAGACCAGCGCCATCAGCTTCTTCCAGGGCCACGGCGTGAGCGTCGGCGTCTGGGAGTGCACCCCGGGCGGCTGGTCGATCACCGACCGCAAGGACACCGAGACGATGATGCTGCTGGCCGGCCGGACGAGGATCACACCTCTGGACGGCGAGCCGGTCGAGCTCGAGGAGGGCGACGTCTTCGTGCTACCCAAGGGCTGGAGCGGCCGCTGGGACGTGCTCGACACCGTGCGCAAGTTCTACGTCATCGCCGAGTGACGGCTGCATCTCGATCACGCGCGTCCGGCTGACACCGCCGGGATCTCGCGGTTCACTCGGTCACTCCACCGCTTGTCTCGGAGGCGACCATGGCGGACCCCACAGCAGCGAGCCTCAACCAGCTGCGCAACATTCAGGGCAAGACCGGCAAGACGATCGCCGAGCTGCATGCGCTGATCGACGGCTCTGGCCTCGCCAAGCACGGCGAGAAGCGCACGTGGCTCATCGACACCTTCGGCCTCGGGTACGGCGACGCCAACGCGGTCGTCGGTGCGCAGGGCAAGGACCTCTCCGCGCTCGAGGGTGCAGCGCCCGCGGCAGCGTCGGCACCGGCGGGCGACCCGCTCGAGGGGATCTACACGGGCGCGAAGGCGCACCTGCGCACGGTCCACGACGCCGTCATCGCGGCCGTCGACAAGCTCGGCGACTACGACGCGGCGCCCAAGAAGTCCTACGTCAGCCTGCGCCGGTCCAAGCAGTTCGCGATGGTCGGCCCGGCGACCAAGGACCTCGTCGAGATCGGAATCAGTGTGAAGGATCTGCCGGTGAGCGCACGGCTCAAGGTCATGCCGGCGGGGAGCATGTGCGCCTACACGGTCCGCGTCGCCAGCGCGAAGGAGGTCGACGGCGAGCTGAAGCGCTGGCTGAAGGCCGCCTACGACGCGGCAGGGTAAGGGCACGATCGGAGAAGGATGCGTTCGACGGATGGTGTTGGATCGGCGCATGAGGTTCCGCGCATCGGTGGATCTGCACGGCAAGACAGCGACCGGCATCGTCGTGCCGCCGGAGGTCGTGGACGGGCTGGGCTCCGGCAGGAAGCCCGCGGTCACCGTCACCATCAACAGCTTCTCGTACCCCAGCACCATCGCGTCGATGGGCGGGCGCTTCCTGCTGCCCGTCAGCGCCGAGATCCGTGCGGGTGCGGGTGTCGCTGCCGGTGACGTCGTGGACGTAGACGTCGTGCTCGACACGGCCACGCGCGAGATCGCCGTACCGGACGACCTCGCCGCAGCATTGAAGAAGGCGCCGGCCGCGAAGAAGGCGTTCGACGACCTGTCGAACTCGAACAAGAAGCGTCATGTGCTCTCGGTCGAGGGGGCCAAGACCGCGGAGACGCGCGAGCGCAGGATCGCGAAGGCCGTCGCCGAGCTCACGAACTGACGTCGGCGCCTCACGAGCACTGTGCAGATGTGTCAGGCGGAGACCAGCGCAGCAGCGCCGAACGACACGGAGAACCTCGCGCACCAGATGCTCACGCTCGTGAGCGACCCGAGGTCGGTGCCGGGCGGCACGACATAGTTCTGGCTCCCCTTGTTGCCCTTGAGCCGACCCAGCTCGAGGTAGGCGCCATCGTCGAAGACGAACCAGCCGTCGCGGCCGTCGAGCACCGGCTGGTCTGAGAGCCAGACCCGAAGATCAGGGCCGTTGGACGTGTCGAGGTCCTCGATCCGCAGCACCTGCGTGCCGTCAGCCAACGTGAGGAGCCGGACCGAGCCGCTCGTCGCATGCTCGTGCGTCACGAACGTCCCGCTGGCGATCTCCACGGGCCCTGCGACTGCGGTCGGGCTGGGAGCCGCCGGTTCGGACGACGAGCCCGGCTCGCTCGACGGCGCCACAGAAGCCGGGGCCGTGGACACCGCTCCGGGCAGCGCCTCGTCCACGACTTCGTCGACGAACAGCTTCCAGGGCTGGAAGACGACCAGCACCACCACGGCGCCGACGATCCCGACCGCCACGAGGGGAAGGACGACGGCCGGCCGCCGCCACCAGCGTCGTCGCGGCGTCGGCGTGTGCGCGGGCGTGATGTCTCTGGTCTCGGTCACAGACCAAGCAGACCCCGAACGCCAGCATCGCGCCAGGCCCGCGGGCCGGCCGTCATCCCCCGGTAAGACGTGACACCTGTTCTGAATATTGGATCCAATCTGCTACCGTCTCCACCAGACCCACAGCCACCCCGTTCCAGGAGCCCCCCGTGTCCCGCACCCGGCAGCACCCGTTCGACCTCCTCGACCTCGACACCCTGATCGACGACGAGGAGCGGGCGATCCGCGACGTCGTCCGTGAGTACGTGCAGGACCGGATCAAGCCCGAGGTCGGCGACTGGTTCGAGACGGGTTCGATCCCGGCGCGTGAGCTCGCCCGCGAGATGGGCGGCCTGGGACTGCTCGGCATGCACCTCGAGGGCTACGGCTGCGCGGGCACCAGCGCCACGGCGTACGGCCTGGCCTGCCTCGAGCTCGAGGCAGGCGACTCCGGCATCCGCTCGCTGGTCAGCGTGCAGGGCTCGCTGGCGATGTACGCGATCCACGAGTTCGGGTCGGACGGGCAGAAGCAGGAGTGGCTCCCGCGCATGGCCGCGGGCGAGGCGATCGGCTGCTTCGGCCTCACCGAGCCCGACTTCGGCTCCAACCCGAGCGGCATGCGCACCGCCGCCAAGCGCGACGGCGACGACTGGGTGCTCAGCGGCACCAAGATGTGGATCACCAACGGCACCGTGGCCGACGTCGCAGTCGTCTGGGCCCAGACCGACGACGGCATCCGCGGCTTCGTCGTCCCGACGACCACGCCGGGATTCACCGCCCGCGAGATCCACAAGAAGATGTCGTTGCGAGCGTCGGTCACGGCCGAGCTGATCCTCGAGGACGTACGCCTCCCTGCCGACGCCGTGCTCCCGAAGGTGAAGGGTCTGCGCGGTCCGCTCTCGTGCCTCAACGAGGCCCGCTTCGGCATCGCCTTCGGCGCGATCGGCGCGGCGCGCGACTGCCTCGAGACCGCGATCTCGTACTCGATCGACCGCGAGCAGTTCGACCGCCCGATCGCCGGCTTCCAGCTCACGCAGAAGAAGCTCGCCGACATGGCCCTCGAGCTCGACAAGGGCTACCTGCTCGCGCTGCACCTCGGTCGTCTCAAGGACAAGCACGCCATCCGCCCCGAGCAGATCAGCATGGGCAAGCTCAACAACGCGCGCGAGGCCCTCGCTATCGCCCGCGAGTGCCGCTCGATCCTCGGGGGCAACGGCATCACCCTCGAGTACCCGATCATCCGGCACATGAACAACCTCGAGTCGGTGTTCACCTACGAGGGCACGAACGAGATGCACACGCTCGTCGTCGGCGAGGCGCTCACCGGCCTCGCCGCCTACCGCGGATGAGTGCCGGCGCCCTCGACGGCCTCGTGGTCGCCGACTTCTCGCGGGTGCTCGCGGGGCCGTACGCCACGATGCTGCTAGCCGACCTCGGCGCGGAGGTCGTGAAGGTCGAGCGGCCTGGTGCCGGCGACGACACGAGGCACTGGGGACCGCCGTACGCCGTTGACGGAACGGCGACGTACTTCGCAGGGGTCAACCGCAACAAGGCGTCGCTGTTCCTCGACCTCTCCTCCCCCGACGGCTTGGCCGAGGCGCGTTCGCTCGCGCTGGGTGCCGACGTCGTGGTCGAGAACTTCAAGCCGGGCACGATGGACAAGCTGGGCCTCGGCTACGACTCGCTGTCGGTCGAGAACCCGCGCGTGATCGTGTGCTCGATCAGCGGCTTCGGCTCCGGAGAGGGTGCGTCGCTGCCCGGCTACGACCTGCTCGTTCAGGCCATGGGCGGCCTGATGTCGGTGACCGGCCCGCAGTCCGACCACCCGACGAAGGTGGGCGTCGCACTCGTCGACGTGATCACCGGGCTGCACGCGGTCTACGGCATCCTCGCGGCACTTCGCCACCGCGACGCCACCGGCGATGGCCAGCACGTCGAGGTCAACCTGCTGTCGTCGCTGCTGTCGGCACTGGTCAACCAGGGGTCGGCGTACGTCGCCGGCGGTGTCGTGCCAGGAATCCTCGGCAACGATCACCCGTCGATCACGCCGTACGGCGTCTACGCCACCGCTGACCGCCCGCTGGTGCTCGCCGTGGGGAACGACGGCCAGTTCCACGCGCTCTGCACCGTGCTGGGCGTCGACCTCGCAGGTGATGCGCGCTACGGCACCAACCCTTCGCGCGTTGCGAACCGCGCCGATCTGCGCGTCCGGCTCGAGGCCGCGCTGGCGTCGAACGGCGCCGACCACTGGTACGCCCTCCTCACCGCCGCCGGCGTGCCGTGCGGGCCGATCAACGACATCGCGGGCGCGTTCGACCTGGCTACGTCGCTCGGCCTCGATCCGGTGGTAGCCGTGCCGGGCAGCCTCGTGCCGCAGGTGGCGAACCCGCTGCGGCTCTCGGCCACGCCCGCGACGTACCGCACTCCCCCGCCCTCGATGCCGAAGGCGGGCGCATGAGCACGGCGCCGTTCGAGCGGCCCCCCACCGCGCAGGAGGCCGTGCTGGCCGAGCTGCGGCGCATGATGGTGACCGGCGAGCTCGCGCCCGGCACACCTATCCGGCAGGAGGCCCTGGCCGAGCGGCTCGGAGTCTCACGGGTGCCGCTGCGCGAGGCCCTCAAGGTGCTCGAGGGCGAGGGCCAGGTCGGGTACGCCGCCCATCGCGGCTATGTCGTCGCCGAGCTCTCGGTCGACGATCTCGTCGAGGTGTACCGCATGCGCGAGCTGCTCGAGGCCGAGGCGATCCGCGCGGCGGTC
Source organism: Candidatus Nanopelagicales bacterium (assembly GCA_038316965.1). GTDB lineage: Bacteria > Actinomycetota > Actinomycetes > S36-B12 > CAIYMF01 > Longivirga. Next base: position 22,802 of record JBBQAY010000040.1, on the reverse strand, counting down.
CTGAACGTGACCGACGACCTTGTCGCAGCGATGCGCACGGCTGCCGCCTCCGTGGACGCTGCCGGTCGCGCCGACGACGTCGCCGAGATCACTGCGGCCAACCGTCGCCTGCACTTCTTGCTCTTCGACGCCGCCGGCATGCCGCGCCTCGCGCGTACCCTGCGCCAGCTCTGGGACGCGACCGACGTCTACCGCTCGGTCTACTTCGCCGGCGAGGCCAACCGCGAGCGCGTGCACCACGAGCACGACACGCTGATCGACGCCGTGGCCCGCCGCGACGCCGAGACCGCCATCGCCGTCCAGGCCGAGCACCGCGCCCACAGCGTCGCCGCCGTCACCGCCGCGATCACCACCCGCTGACTCCGTCGGGGGTCCGAACGCGCTCTCCACGACGCGCATCGACCCCCAACGACGCCCGCGCCAGCGCTGGGGGTCCGAACGCCTTCTCCACGACGCGCATCGACCCCCAACGGATCAGTACTCGCCCTTGATGACGAAGTAGGAGCCGCGGATCGTGCCGGCGAGCTTGGACTTCTGGCGCACGAACTTGAACTTCGTCTCGAGCTCCTCAGGCACGTCCATGCCGTCGGAGAGCTTGAAGCCCACGGCGCGCTTGCCGGCGTCCTCGAGGGTGTAGAGCACGTTGACCGACAGGCCCGACTCGTAGAACACATACGTCCAGCGCACGCCGTCGATGAGCATCTCGGTGGCCTCGAGAGGCTTGGACGCGAACACGATGTCGCGCTCGTCCTTCAGCACCTGGGCGACGTACGCCACGAGCTTCTTGCCCTTGGCCGAGGTCGCGGGCTCGGTGGCGAACTCGACGTCGTACTTGTTCTTGAAGTAGCGCGCCTCGTTGGCCCGCAGGCCGGCGAGCGCGTCGACGACAGGGGACGACTCGAGCCCCTCGGTCGAGACGGTGACGAAGTCGACGACGTACGGCACGGGAACCTCCGAGAGGCTGAACGGATCGGGCGCGGCCCAGCAGAGAACCTAGCGACCGCTCACCCCACTGTCACAGGCTTGCGGCCGGGGCGCTTCTCCGTTCCGGCTCACACCCTCCGATTCGGTAGTGCCAACGCGTCACGGGTGACGTGTTGGCACTACCGAACCTGGCGTCAGTCGCCCTGGAGCAGGGGGCGCAGTACGTCGAGGACGCCGATGTCCTCGATCGTGGACGGCGGGGCCTCGGGTCTGCCGTCGGCGATGCCGCGCATGGTCCGTCGCAGGATCTTGCCCGAGCGCGTCTTGGGCAGGGCCGGCACGATCACGACGCTCTTCAACGCCGCCACCGGGCCGATCTCGTCGCGCACGGCGGCGACGATCTCCTTCTCGAGCTGCTTCGGATCGATGTCCGCGCCTGCCTTGAGGACGACGAACGCGCGCGGGATCTGGCCCTTCAGCTGGTCGTGCACCCCGATCACGGCGCACTCGGCGACCGACGGATGCGTGGCGACCACGGCCTCCATCGAACCTGTCGAGAGCCGGTGCCCAGCCACGTTGATGACGTCGTCGGTCCGGCCCATCACGAAGATGTAGCCGTCCTCGTCGATGTAGCCCCCGTCACCGGTGACGTAGTAGCCGCTGAACACCGCGAGGTAGGAGTCGACGTACCGCTTGTCGTCGTTCCACAGCGTCGCAAGGGTGCCGGGCGGGAGCGGCAGGCGGATCGAGATGTTGCCCTCCTGCCCGGCCTCGACCGGGAGGCCGCGCTCGTCGAGCACCTGCACGTCGTAGCCCGGCATGATCACGCTCGGCGAGCCGGCCTTGATGGGCAACGGTTCGAGGCCGCGCGGGTTCGCCGCGATCGGCCAGCCGGTCTCGGTCTGCCACCAGTTGTCGACCACGGGGATGCCGAGCATGTCGGTGGCCCAGTGGTACGTGTCCGGGTCGAGTCGCTCCCCCGCGAGGAACAGCGTCTTCATGCACGAGATGTCGTGACCCTCCCGCATCGCGGCGGTCGGGTCTTCCTTCTTGATCGCGCGGAACGCCGTCGGCGCGGTGAACAGCGCCTTGACGCCGTACGTCGCGATCACGCGCCAGAACGCGCTGGCGTCCGGCGTGCCGACAGGCTTGCCCTCGTAGACCACGGTCGTGGCTCCGACGATCAGCGGCGCGTACACGATGTACGAGTGGCCGACGACCCAGCCGACGTCGCTGGCGGCCCAGAACACGTCGCCGGGGCCGATGTCGTAGACGTTGCGCATCGACCACCCGAGCGCGACTGCGTGGCCGCCGTTGTCGCGCACGATGCCCTTGGGCTTGCCGGTCGTGCCTGACGTGTAGAGCACGTAGAGCGGATCGGTGGCATCGACGCTGACACAGCCGACCGGCTCGGATCCGGCCATGAGCGCGCGCCAGTCGTGGTCATCGGCTCCCATCTCGGCAGTGGCCTGCGGGCGCTGGAGGATGACCGTGGCGTCGACCTTGTGGTCCGCAGCGTCCAGCGCGCGGTCGAGCAGCGGCTTGTACTCGATGACTCGACCTGGCTCGATGCCGCAGGACGCGGACACGACCACCTTGGGCGTCGCGTCGTCGATGCGGATCGCGAGCTCGTGCGGCGCGAAGCCGCCGAAGACCAAGGAGTGCACAGCGCCGAGTCGCGCGGTCGCGAGCATCGCGATGACGGCCTCGGGCACCATCGGCATGTAGAGCAGTACACGGTCGCCCTTCTCGACGCCGAGCCCGCGCAGCACACCCGCGAAACGAGCAACCTCGTCCAGCAGACGCGCGTACGTGTACGTGTCCGCCGTACCGGTCACGGGGCTGTCGTACACGAGGGCCGGGCGCTCGCCGTGACCAGCGAGCACGTGGCGGTCGAGCGCGTTCCAGCAGGTGTTGAGGCGGCCACCGGTGAACCAGCGGTAGTACGGCGCATCGGACTTGTCGAGCACGATCGGCGGCTCGACGTCCCAGTCGATCGCCGCGGCCGCCTCTCGCCAGAACCCCTCGGGATCCTGGATGCTGCGATCGCGAGCCCGCTGGTAGGAACCGGTGCTGGGCGTCTGGGTCATGGTCGACCTACCTCCTCGTACGCCGAAGGCAGCCGGAGCCCAGGGCAGACGCTGTCAGCCTCCTCGACGTGACTCGAGTGTGTCAGCGTGTGTACCGCCCCATGCGCCGAGGGCGATGGCACGTGCGCCGAGCGGTAGGGGCGCTACTCCGCCGCGGCGAGCTGACCGCAGGCGCCGTCGATCTCGCGGCCGCGGGTGTCGCGAACGGTGACGGCGACTCCGCCCCGCTCGAGGCGACGCACGAACTCGCGCTCGTCCTCGGGTCGCGAGGCCGTCCACTTCGAACCCGGCGTGGGGTTGAGAGGGATGAGGTTGACGTGCACCAGCTTGCCGCGCAGCCGCTTGGCCAGCAGCTCAGCGCGCCACGCCTGGTCGTTGATGTCCTTGATGAGCGCGTACTCGATCGACACGCGGCGCTTGGTGACGCGCGCGTACTCCCAGGCCGCCGCGAGCACCTCGTCGATCTTCCAGCGCGTGTTGACCGGCACGAGCGTGTCGCGCAGCTCGTCGTCCGGCGCGTGCAGCGACACCGCCAGCGTGACGGGAAGCCCTTCCTGTGCGAGCTGCAGGATCCGCGGCACGAGACCGACGGTCGAGACCGTGATGCCGCGGGCCGACATGCCGAGGCCCGACGGCGCCTCGTCGGTGAGCCTGTGCAGCGCACCTGCGACGGCGTTGTAGTTGGCCATCGGCTCGCCCATGCCCATGAAGACGACGTTGCTCACGCGGCCCGGGCCACCCGGCACCTCGCCGGCGGCGAGCTGGCGGGCACCCGAGACGACCTGCTCGACGATCTCGGCAGTGCTCATGTTGCGGGTGAGGCCCGCCTGCCCGGTGGCGCAGAACGGGCAGTTCATGCCGCAGCCGGCCTGGCTCGAGACGCACATCGTGACGCGGTCGGTGTAGCGCATCAGCACGCTCTCGACGAGAGCACCGTCGTGCAGGCGCCACAGGGTCTTGCGCGTCGTGCCCGAGTCGGCGGTCATCTCACGGACCGGCGTCATGAGGGTCGGCGTGAGCACCTTGGCGATGTCCGCGCGCTGCGCTGCGGGAACGTCGGTCCAGCCCTCGGGGTCGGCGTCGAGGCGGCTGAAGTAGTGGCGGCTCACCTGGTCGGCGCGGAACGCCGGGAGCCCGAGCGCCGCAACGGCCTCACGCCGCTCGGCAGAGGTCATGTCGGCGAGGTGGCGCGGCGGCTTGCCGCGGCGCGGCGCCTCGAAGGTGAGCTCTCCGGGCTTCGGGGTCTGCGGGGTCTCGAGATCCTGGGTCATGACGGTCTCCATGGTCGCACGCGGTCAGGCGTGGGGAAACCTCGCTCAGGCGCCGAGGAAGACGAGCAGGAGCAGCCAGCCGACGAAGATGTTGGGAAGGAGCGAGTCGAGGCGGTCCATGAGCCCACCGTGGCCGGGGATGAGGTTGCTCATGTCCTTGACGCCCAGGTCGCGCTTGATCGCCGACTCGGCGAAGTCACCCGCCGTAGCCACCACGGTGAGCACGAGTCCCGTCACGAGCCCCTGCCACCACGGGGCCTCGAGCAGGTAGACGAACAGGAGCACACCCGCGACCGCCTGGAACAGCAGGGATCCGGCGAATCCCTCCCACGACTTCTTGGGCGAGACCTTGGGTGCCATCGGATGACGTCCGAGCAGGACGCCGAAGATGTAGCCACCGATGTCGCTGCAGATGGTCAGGACGACGATCACGATGACACGGTCGCCACCCTGCGACGACGCGAGCACCAGGCCGGCGAAGCCGCCCATGAGCCCGGTGTACGCAGCGACGAACACCGACGCAGAGACGTCGACGACGTAGCCTTCCGGGCCCCGCAGCAGCCGAAGGCCCATGGTGAGGAGGACGGTCGCGCCGAAGACGCCCATCAGCGGCTGGACGCCCCACCAGTACGCCGCCTGCGGCATCGCGATGGCGCCGGCGTACACCGCCAGGCGCTCCACCTGGATGCCGCGCTGGCCGAGTGCGCCCACGACCTCCCAGGCGGCGACGGCCATGGCGATCGAGACGACGACCGAGAACGTCCAGGGCCGGTAGATCACCGGCAGCAGCACGAGGCCGAAGCCGAGGACCAAGCCCATGCCGATGGCCGCCGCGAGGTTACGGCCGGCGCGCCCGTGCTGCGCCGGCTGCGGGGTCGTCGGGGCGTCGGTCATGGAAGGTGGCTGCAGGAGGTCCTAGACCTCGAGCAGCTCGGCCTCCTTGTGCTTGAGAAGCTCGTCGATCTGGGCGACGTACTTGTGCGTGAGGTCGTCGAGCGACTTCTCGGCACGCCGAGCGTCGTCCTCGCCGACCTCGCCGTCCTTCATCAGCTTGTCGAGCGTGTCCTTGGCGTGGCGACGGATGTTGCGCATCGAGATGCGCGCGTCCTCGGCCTTGGTGCGCGCGACCTTGATGTAGTCGCGGCGGCGCTCCTCGGTGAGCTGGGGGAAGGCGACGCGGATGACGATGCCGTCGTTGGTCGGGTTCACGCCGAGGTCGGAGTCGCGGATGGACTTCTCGATGGCGGTCATCGAGCCCTTGTCGTACGGCGTGATGACCACGAGGCGCGCCTCGGGCACGGCGAAGCCGGCCATCTGCGTCACCGGCGTCTGCGAGCCGTAGTACTCCGCGGTGATCTTGTCGAACATCTTGGCCGTGGCACGGCCGGTCCGGATCCCCGCGAAGTCCTCCTTCGCGACACCAACGGCCTTGTCGAGCTTCTCCTCGGCCTCGAGCATGGTCTCGTCGATCACTGCTGCTCCTCGTCGTCTCTTCCTGGGGTGTTCGTCGTACGGCGTCCGCAGTGGCTGCGGTCAGCTGGCGACGAGCGTGCCGATCCTCTCACCCCGCACGGCGCGGGCGATGTTGCCCTCGACAAGCAGGTTGAACACGATGATCGGCAGGTTGTTGTCCTGCGTCAGGCTGATGGCGGTGGCGTCAGCGACCTTGAGGCCGCGCGCGAGCACCTCCGAGTGGGTGAGCGACTCGAACCGCTTGGCGTCGGGGTTGGTACGCGGGTCGTCGTCGTACACGCCATCGACGCCCTTGGCCATGAGCACGACCTCGCAGCCGATCTCCAGAGCGCGCTGGGCGGCAGCGGTGTCGGTGGAGAAGTACGGCGCCCCGAGGCCCGCGCCGAAGATCACGACGCGTCCCTTCTCGAGGTGGCGGATCGCGCGGCGAGGCACGTACGGCTCGGCGACCTGGCCCATCGAGATCGAGGTCTGCACGCGGGTCTCCACTCCCTGGCGGTCGCAGAAGTCCTGCAGCGCCAGGCAGTTCATGACCGTGCCGAGCATGCCCATGTAGTCCGCGCGCGAGCGGTCCATGCCGCGCTCGTTGAGCTGGGCGCCCCGGAAGAAGTTGCCGCCGCCGATGACCACGGCGACCTGCGTGCCGCCGCGCACCACGGCCGCGATCTGGCGCGCGATGGCCTGCACGACGTCGGGGTCGATGCCGAGGGATCCGCTGCCGGCGAACGCCTCGCCCGAGAGCTTGAGCAGCACGCGGCCGTAGCCGCCCTCAGGCACTCCCGGCCAGGTGTCGAGCGTGCCGTCGAGCGCAGGCTGGACGGCCCCGGACGTGCCGGAGGCCGCCGTCGGGTTGGATCCTGCATCGGCAGTGTTTCCGTCCACGACAGCGGCCTCCGTCAGCTCGTTCGGTTTCTCCGGCGTCAGTCTGCCAAGAGCAGACCGGCGAGGAAGGTCAGGCGCCGATCTCGAACCGCACGAAGCGGCTGATCGAGGTGCCAGCGGCATCCAGGACGTCCTTCACGGACTTCTTGGCCTCGACGACCGACTCCTGCTCGAGCAGGACGTTGTCCTTGAAGTACGCGTTGACGCGCCCCTCGATGATCCGCGGAAGGGCAGCCTCGGGCTTGCCCTCCTCCTTGGCCTTGGCCTCGGCCACGCGGCGCTCGGTGGCGACGATGTCGGCCGGCACCTCGTCACGGGTGAGGTACGACGCGCGCATCGCGGCGATCTGCATCGCGGCGGAACGGGCGGCCTCCTCGGACCCCGTGTAGGCCACGAGCACGCCCACCTGCGCGGGCAGGTCGGCGGCACGCTTGTGCATGTAGACCGCGACGTTGCCCTCGAGGTAGGCCACGCGACCGAGCTCGAGCTTCTCGCCGATCGTGGCGGCGAGCTGCGTGATCGTCTCGGCGACGGTCTTGCCGTCGAGGTCGGCGGCGGCGAGCACCTCGGCGCTGTCGGCCTTGATCTCGGCGGCCTTCGCGACGACCTTGTCCGCGAGCACCTGGAAGTCGGCGTTCTTGGCGACGAAGTCGGTCTCGGCCCGGAGCTCGACGAGAGCGCCGTCCTTGGTGACGACGAGACCGTTGCTGGCGTCGCGCTCAGCGCCGCGGGCGGCGGCCTTGGCGGCACCCTTCACGCGCAGGGCCTCGGAGGCCTTCTCGAAGTCGCCGTCGTTCTCGACGAGGGCCTTCTTGCACTCCATCATCCCCGCACCGGTGAGGTCGCGGAGCTTCTTCACGTCGGCAGCAGTGACGTCAGCCATGGCGTGGCACTCTCTTCCTGGAGAAGTCGAATCAGTGAGTCTCACGGCTGCGGCCCGGGCCCGCCGAGGAGGCGGACCCAGGCCGCAGGCCGGATCGTGCGGAGCGTGCGGCGTGAGCCGCGCGCGGTCAGGCCTGCTCGGCCGGAGCCTCGTCTGAGGCAGCAGCCTCAGCAGCGGGAGCCTCAGCAGCGGGAGCCTCGGCAGCAGGGGCCTCGGCAGCAGCCTCAGCAGCGGGAGCCTCGGCGGCGACCTCGATGGCCACCTCCTCGGCGGCGCTGGTCGGCACCTCCACGGGAGAGGCCTCACCGGTGAGCAGTGCGGTCTCCCAGTCGGCGAGCGGCTCGTCGACGGCGACGACGCCCTCGGCAGCAGCGGCCTCGGCGACAGCGCCACCGCGGCCGGCACGGGCCATGAGGCCGTCGGCCACGGCGTCAGCGATCACGCGGGTGAGCAGCGAGACGGCGCGGATGGCGTCGTCGTTGCCCGGGATCGGGAAGTCGACGACGTCAGGGTCGCAGTTGGAGTCGAGGATCGCCACGACCGGGATGCCGAGCTTCTTGGCCTCGGCGACGGCGATGTGCTCCTTGTTGGTGTCGACGATCCACACCGCAGAGGGGATCTTCGACATGTCGCGGATGCCACCGAGGGTCTTGGCGAGCTTGTCCTTCTCACGCTTGAGGACGAGGAGCTCCTTCTTGGTGAGACCGGAGCCGGCGACGTCGTCGTAGTCGATGAGCTCGAGCTCCTTCAGGCGCTGCAGGCGCTTGAAGACGGTGTTGAAGTTGGTCAGCATGCCGCCGAGCCAGCGCTGGTTGACGTAGGGCATGCCCACGCGGGTGGCCTGCTGGGCCACCGGCTCCTGCGCCTGGCGCTTGGTGCCGATGAACATGACCGAGCCGCCGTGGGCGACGGTCTCGCGCACGAACTCGTACGCGCGGTCGATGTACGTCAGCGACTGCTGCAGGTCGATGATGTAGATGCCGTTGCGCTCGTTGAAGATGAATCGCTTCATCTTCGGGTTCCAACGGCGGGTCTGGTGCCCGAAGTGCACGCCGCTCTCGAGCAGCTGCTTCATGGTGACGACGGCCATGGCCGGGTCGCTCCTTTGCTGACGCCGAGGCGCGTGGGCAGGCCCACGACGCGGCAGCGCCACGTGAGTTGTACGCCCCGACGGTTGCCGAGGCTCCTGACTCCCGCCGGAGGCTCCCCACCGGACGAACCGGACTCACGGGGGGCTCCGCCGGCCACAGGGCCGGAATGCGGGCGTGCGATGTCAACCCGCCGGAGCGGACTGCAGGGGAAAGTCTACGGGCAGACCTGCCCAGACCCGAAATCGCAGGTCGCAGGCCCCGAGGCACCTCGCCCGCCCGTCGTCCACAGCCCTGCCCTTAGGCCGGTCGTCCCCAGGCCGACGGCGTCAGGCACCGAGAACCGGCCCCCGGCCTGGGCAGGGTCGGCCCGTGCTCATCCTCGATTCCGGCCTGACGCCGATCGCGTCCGCCGTCGCCTCCGCCCTCACGGCCATCACGGCCGCCCTCGGGCCCATGCCCCTCCCAGGCTCGCCCGCACCTGCCGCCCCGGCGGTCGTGGACACCCCCTCCGTGACCGCCGGGGCTCCCTTCTGGTCGCCGCCGCTCGAGGGGCTGCTGCTCGTCGTCGACCCGTTCAACCCTCCCCTTCACGACTGGCTCGCGGGCCACCGCGGCGTCGACCTGCTTGCCTTCGCCGGGGACCCCGTCCGAACAGCCGGTCAAGGCGTGGTCGTGTTCGCCGGACCCGTCGGCGGACGCGGTGTCGTCACCGTCCTGCACGACGACGGGCGTCGCACGACCTACGAGCCGATCTCGCCCGAGGTGGGCATCGGCGACCTCGTCGAGGCGGGGCAGCTGATCGGCAGGGTGCACGAGGGCACGGGCCACTGCGGCGAGCTTCCCTCGTGCCTGCACTGGGGCCTGCTGCGCGGCGAGGAGTACCTCGACCCGATGTCGCTGCTGCGCCCGGGCCGACCGTCGCTGCTCCCCTGGGTGCCGTGACCGGGTGCCCCAGAACCGGTCCTGACGTAGCGTCGGCGGATGGAGACCGATGCACGACGTGCCCGCAGCGTTCCTCGGCTGGTGGCTGCCGTGGTCGTCGCAGTCGCGGCGGTGGCCACCGGCTGCAGCACACCACCGAGCGAGCCAGTGCAGGCTCCGTCGACCTCGAGCGCCGCTCCGCCGACGGCATCGAGCTCGTCGACGGCCGGCGCACCCTCACCTACCCCGTCGGTGTCCGGAACGGTGACCGGGCTGTCGCAGCCAGCAGTGCTGGCCGACCGCCTCGAGGTGCCGTGGGGAGTCTCCTTCCTCCCGGACGGTTCGGCGCTGGTCGCCGAGCGCCGTTCGGGGGCCGTCGTGCGGGTCACACCCGAAGGCGCGACCGCGTCGGCGGGTCGGGTGCCGGGAGTGGCCGACCAGGGCGAGGGCGGGCTCCTGGGGCTGGCCGTGCTCGACGAAGGCAGAACGGTGGTGGCCTACCTGACCTCCACCTCGGGTGACAATCGGGTCGTCTCGATGCCGTACCGCGCGGGAACCCTCGGGGATCCGACCGTTCTGCTCGACTCGATTCCGTCAGGTGCGACTCACAACGGCGGGCGCGTCGTGGTGGGGCCGGACGGCAACCTCTGGATCGGTACGGGCGACGCAGGCGATCGTGGGCGCGCCCAGGACACGGGGAGCCGCGGCGGGAAGATCCTGCGCATTGCTCCGGACGGCACGATCCCCGCCGACAATCCGTTCCCTGGTTCGCCGGTGTGGTCGTACGGCCACCGCAACGTCCAGGGCCTCGCCTTCGACTCTTCCGGCCAGCTCTGGGCGACGGAGTTCGGGCAGAACTCCTACGACGAGCTCAACCGGATCGAACGTGGCGGCAACCACGGCTGGCCGCTCGTCGAAGGCCGTGGCGGTGACAGCCGATTCGTCGATCCCGTCGTCACGTGGCGCACCGAGGACGCGTCTCCGAGCGGGCTCGCGATCATCGACGACGTCGCGTACGTCGGGGCCCTGCGCGGTCAGCGGGTCTGGCAGGTGCCTCTCACGGGCGCGACCGCTGGGGATCCGGTCGGTGCCCTGGAGGGTGACTTCGGGCGCCTGCGCACGGTCGTCGCCGCACCCGACGGCTCTCTCTGGCTGACGACATCCAACCGCGATGGTCGCGGTGACCCGGTGGCCGAGGACGATCGTGTCCTGCGGGTGACCATCACCTGATCCAGCCGGCGGCAGCTTCAGCGCGTTCGGCCGTCGTCAGTCGAGGTCGTGCGACTCGCTGAGGCGCGAGCGCAGCTGGAGCACGGCCTTGGTGTGCATCTGGCAGATGCGCGACTCGGTGACCCCGAGCACCTGGCCGATCTCGGCCAGGGTGAGGCCCTCGTAGTAGTAGAGGGTGACGACGACCTTCTCGCGTTCGGGGAGCAGGTTGATCGCCTTGGCGAGGATGTACTTCGTCTCCTCGCCCTCGAACAGGTTGATCGGGTCAGGCGCCTTCGGGTCCTGGAGGGTGTCGCCGAGGGTCATCTTGTCGCCGCGGTCGCCTCCGCCCGCATGCAGGAGCTCGTCGAGGGCCACGACGTTGACGTACGACACCTGGCTGAAGATGGAGTGCAGCTCTTCGAGCCGGATTCCCATCTGGTCGGCGACCTCGACCTCGGTCGGAGTGCGCTGCAGCTTGGCCTCGAGAGCCTGGTACGCGCGCTCGACCTCGCGGGCCTTGTAGCGAACCGAGCGCGGGATCCAGTCGATCGAGCGGAGCTCGTCGATGATCGCGCCACGGATGCGGTTGATCGCGTAGGTCTCGAACTTGATGGCACGGTCGAGATCGAACTTCTCGATCGCGTCGATGAGGCCGAAGATGCCGTAGGAGACGAGGTCGCTCTGCTCGATGTTGGGCGGAAGGCCCACGCCCACGCGTCCGGCGACGTACTTCACCAGCGGCGAGTAGTGGATGATCAGCCGCTCGCGCAGGGGCTGGGCGCCGGTGGCCTTGAAGTCTTCCCAGAGCTCGCGCAGCTTGGCATCGCCGTCGGCCTTGGCCGCGACCTTCTCGTCCTCGGTGGGCGTGAGGTCGAGGGCGTCGAGCGCCGCGAGGTCGACGATGCCGTCGGCCTCGGGGTCGGGCGCGTCGGCGTCCAGCTCGCCGGCGATCACGGCGGTGTCGTCGCCGGAATCCGGGTCGTCGACAGCGTCGTCCTCGACCTCGAGGGCGTCGTCGACACCCTCAGGCCCGGGGGTGCGCCTGCTCATACGTTGACCTCAACCGTTCGACGCTGACATGCGTGTAGATCTGTGTCGTCGCGAGCGTAGCGTGCCCCAGGATCTCCTGGACGGAGCGGAGGTCCGCGCCACCCTCGAGGAGGTGTGTGGCGGCCGAGTGGCGCAGCCCGTGCGGACCGAGATCCGGGGCATCGGGCACGTGCCGGAGCATCGAGTGCACCACCCCGCGCGCGGTGCGCGGATCCAGCCGGCCACCCCGTGCGCCGAGCAGCAGGGCAGCCCCGGACGCCGCCGTCACGAGGCTGGGGCGGCCGTCGGAGAGCCAGGTGTCGAGCGCTTCCTGGGCGGGGGCGCCGTACGGCACCACCCGTTCCTTGGCCCCCTTGCCGAGCACCCGAAGAGTGCGCCTCCGCGCGTCGATGTCGTCGAGGTCGAGGCCGACGAGCTCACCGACGCGCATGCCCGTGGCGTAGAGCAGTTCGAGGATGAGCCGGTCGCGGACGTGGACGGGATCGCCGTCGTCCGCACGGGTGGTCGCGACGTCGAGCAGGGCGCTCGCCTCGCTCTGCTTGAGGACGCCCGGCAGGGGTCGGTGCGCCGCGGGAGTCGCGAGGCGGTCGCCCGGGTCGGTGGCCAGGTAGCCGCGCCGGAAGGCCCAGGACGTGAACGTGCGTGCAGCGGCCGCCCGGCGGGCGATCGTGGCTCGGGCATGACCCCCGGCGGCCTCGGCCGCGAGCCACCCCCGGAGATCGGTGAGGTCGAGGTCGGCGACGTCGGTCGCGCCGTTCGCCCGGGCGTGTCGCAGCAGCCTCTCGATGTCGCCGAGATAGGCGCGGACCGTGTGGGCACTGCGCCCGAGGCCGTCGCCGAGGTGCACTGCGAAAGCCTCGAGGACGTCGCGGAACGCCGAGGGCAGGGGCTCGTGGCCCTCGACCTCCCGCGCCGCCGCAGCCGTCACCTCCCCACCGTCGGTGGGCACCGCCGCTGAGTCAACGCGGCGCGCCGAGGCGCGGTCGACGGCTCAGGCGCGCAAGGACGAACCGGGCCGCTGCAGCCTCCATCCGCCGGCGCCGGACTCGACCCAGCCGTCGAGCTCCAGCAGGCCCAGGGCCGCCTGGGCCTCCGCGGGTGCGACGCCCGCGGTCCGCGCCACGGAGTCGAGCGTGGCCGGACGCCGCACGGGCACGGCGTCGAGCACGCGACGAGAGAGCGGGTCGAGCCTGTCGCGGGCCTGCTCGGGGCTGGCGGGCTCGGGCGCGAGGTCGGCACCGAGCTCGCCGACCGCCTCGATCACCTCGGCGGCACCTTGCACGAGAACCGCTCCGCGACGCAGCTCGCGGTGGACGCCTGCTGACATCTCGGAGGTGACCGGGCCGGGCACGCCCATGACAGGTCGCCCGAGCTTCTCCGCCTCGCGTGCGGTCGAGAGCGACCCGGATCGGATGGCCGCCTCGACCACGACGGTGCCGCGGGTGAGCGCAGCGATGAGCCGGTTGCGGACGAGGAAGCGGGTGCGGTGAGGCGCGGCACCGGGCGGCACCTCGGACACGAGCAGCCCGTCGGCGGCGATCCGGGCGAAGAGCGCGTCGTGCCGGGGCGGATACGCGACGTCGACCCCACAGGCGAGAACAGCCACGGTGACGCCGTGGACGGCGAGTGCACCGGCGTGCGCCGCGGCATCGACACCGAAGGCTCCACCGGACACGACGGCCCAACCAGAGCTGCCGAGGTCGCTCCCGAGCATCGAGGCCACGTGGGTGCCGTACGAGGTCGCGGCGCGCGCCCCGACGACCGCGACCGACCGCAACGCCGACATCCGCAGGTCGACCGTGCCCCGGACCCACAGCGCCCAGGGGGCGATCGCTCCGAGGTCGTCGAGCTGGCTCGGCCACTCGAGGTCACCCGGCACGAGGAGTCGTCCACCCACCTCGGCGACGCGGGCGAGATCGGCATCGGGGTCGGCGGCTGCGAGGCGACCTCGGTAGCGCTCGGCGTGGTCGCCGGTACGGAGCCGATCGAGTGCCTCCTCGACGCCGTGTGCGAGAACGAGCTGGGAGACGACCGGATCACCCGGCTCCGCGATCCGGGAGAGCAGGGCCCGTGCCCGGCGGTCGTCGCTCACGCCGCCCATGCCGCACCTCCATCACGGTGGGCGAGGGCCGATCCGACGTCGTGCCGCGTCGGGCGATCGCGTCCCCCGAGGTCGGCGACCGTCCACGCGACCCGCACGAGGCGGTCGGCACCGCGTGCCGAGAGCAGGCCGCGCGCGAGAGCCTGCTCGAGGGGCTGGGCGGCGTCGGCATCGAGCCCGAACTCGCGGCGAACGACGGGGCCAGGGACATCTGCGTTGACCCGCCACGGCGTGCCCGCGTACCTGCGCTCGGCGCGTTCACGGGCTCCCACCACCCTGCTGGCCACCGCTGCCGTGGGCTCGGCGTCCGATGCTCCGAACTCGAGATCAGCGAGGGTGGGCGGCACGAGCGTGACACGAAGGTCGACACGGTCCAGGAGCGGTCCGCTGATGCGGGAGAGGTAGCGACGACGCTGTTGCGGAGTGCACGAGCACGAGGGCGCCCCCGGTCGAAGGGGCGCACCAGACCGGCCGCACGGGCAGGGGTTCATCGCGAGCACCAGGTGAAAGCGCGCAGGGAAGGTGACCGAGAACGCCGATCGCGCCACGACCATCTCGCCCGACTCGAGCGGCTGCCGCAGGGCCTCGAGAGCTCCTGGGTCGAACTCGGGCGCTTCGTCGAGGAACAGGACCCCCCGATGGGCGAGCGACACGAGACCGACGCGGGGCACCCCGCTGCCGCCTCCGACCATGGCCGCGTGGGTTGCGGTGTGGTGCGGTGCCTCGAACGGCGGCACGGTGATCAGGCGGCCACCGCTGCCGAGCCTGCCTGCGACGGAATGGATCGCGGTGACCTCGAGCGCCGCCTGCTCGTCGAGCGGGGGAAGCAGGCCGGGCAGTCTCTGCGCGAGCATCGTCTTCCCGACCCCGGGCAGCCCGGTCATGGCGAGGTGATGGCCACCAGCTGCCGCGAGCTCGAGGGCCGCGCGGGCGGCATGCTGGCCACGGACGTCGATCAGGTCGGGCACGTCGTGGTGCACGGGTTCGGCGGCGAGGTCGTCGTGGTCGGCCACGAGCTCGATCTCGGGGACGTCGTCACCGCGGACCATCGCGACGAGGCCGGCAAGGGTGCGGACGCCGACCACCTCGAGGTCGGGCACGAGAGCGGCCTCGTCGACGTTGGCCGCCGGGACGACGAGCCTTCGGGCGCCCACGGAGCGCGCGGCGAGTGCCGCCACCAACGCCCCACGGACGGCGCGCACCCGGCCGTCGAGCCCGAGCTCGCCGACCACCACGAGGTCGGCGACGGCGTCCATCGGCACCTGACCGCTGGCGGCGAGCAGGGCGAGGGCGATCGCGAGGTCGAGCGTGGGCCCCTTCTTCGGCAGCTCGGACGGCGAGAGCCCCACGGTGTTCTTCGGGCCCGGCCACTCCAGCCCGGTGTTGAGCACCGCGGAGCGACAACGGTCACGCGCCTCCCCCACAAGCTTGTCGGCGAGCCCGACCACGGAGAAGCCCGAGACCCCGATCGACACGTGGGCCTCCACGCCGATGACGTGTCCGTCGACGCCGAGCAGCACGACCCCCCGTGTGCGCGCCACGCCGCTCACGACAGGCCCCGTACGTGCTCGATGATCCGTTGCCCGTGCGGCGGCGCCAGCACGGACACGATGTCGACGCGCATCCGCGTGGAGCGGACACGGTGCTCCCGGATCCAGCGCATCCCGAGCCGCTCGAGGCGGTGGAGCTTGCGCTCGGTGATGGCTTCGAACGGCGAGCCGTAGCGATGGGAGCTGCGCGTCTTCACCTCGCACACCACGAGCGTCTCGCCGTCGCGGGCGACGATGTCGAGCTCTCCGTCGTCGCACCGCCAGTTGCGCTCGAGGACGACGAAGCCGTCGGACTCGAGGTGGCGCGCGGCGACCTCCTCGCCCATCCGTCCGAGGGCATCCTTCGCCCGAACGCGTCCTGTGGGCCTGCTCACCGCACCGCCTCCTCACCGCGGCACGAGCTGCGCCACGGCGAGCAGGTTTGACGAGCGGGAGGACGAGAACGGCCGTTGCTCGTCGTCGCGGTGTGGACGACGCGCCTGAACGGCCGGGCTGGGGACGGCCCCGCGGTCCCTAGCTGCCGTCAGGGATCTGGAGCTCGGGCTTGGCGAGCTCCTCGACGTTGACGTCCTTGAACGTGAGGACGCGGACGTTCTTCACGAAGCGCGCCTGGCGGTACATGTCCCAGACCCAGGCGTCGCTCATGCGGACCTCGAAGAAGGTGTCGCCGGCGTCGTTGGTGCGCACCTGCACGTCGACGGAGTTCGTGAGGTAGAAGCGGCGCTCGGTCTCCACGACGTACTGGAACAGACCGACGACGTCGCGGTACTCGCGGTACAGCCCGAGCTCGATCTCGTTCTCGTACCGCTCGAGGTCCTCGGCCGACATCGCCCCTCCTCCGCTGCCCGAGCACCCGGTGCGGGTGCTCGCGCCCATCCTGGCCCACTGCCGAGGGCGGGTGCCCGACCGGGGGCGCCTCCCGGCAGCCGGGGCAGAGCGACGCCGGCTACAGGTGCTTCAGACGAGCCTGCCGAGGAACCTGGCCGAACCTTCCGGCGTGGAAGTCGGCGTACGCCTTCTGCACCTCGGCCTGGGTGTTCATGACGAACGGCCCACCCATGACCACCGTCTCGCGGATCGGCCGGCCGCTGTAGACCATCACGCTCGACGGCCGGTCGCCGTCGGCGGTGGACACCTCGAGGCTGCTCGACGCCGGCTGGCCGGGAACGGGATCGCTCCACGCGATCTCTCCTTCGCGCACCCGCTTGCCGCCGATGCTCACCTCGCCGTCGAGGACGTAGAAGAACGCGCGGTGGTCGCCGGGCAGCACGTGGGTCATCGACGCCTTCGGCTCGAGAGTGACGACCGAGCCGTGGATCGGCCAGTGGTTCTTCGCCGGACCCGACGCACCCGCGACAGAGCCCGAGACGACGTCGACCGTGACACCGGGGAGCGCGACCTTCGGGCGGTCGGCGGCGCGGACGTCCTGGTAGCGGGTCTCGACCATGCGCGTTCGGCCGGGGAGGTTGAGCCAGAGCTGGAGGGTGTGCGCGTGCTCGTTCCGGTAGGCCAGCTCGCGGTGGATGATGCCTCGGCCGGCCGTCATCCACTGCAGGTCGCCCGCCTGCAGCGCCCCGGCATGACCGGCGTTGTCACCGTGCTCCAGCACGCCGTCGAGCACGAGGGTGACGGTCTCGATACCGCGGTGCGGATGCCACTCGAAGCCTGGCTCGGAGAACCAGTCCTCGGCCAGAGCGAGGAACGGGTCGGTGGCCCGCGGGTCGGTCGGCATGATGATGATCGCCTTGTCGTCCACCTGGGTGTCGGGCCCGAGCCGACGCTTGGCCTGGACGCGTTCGATCCTCCGGACAGCCATGGGTCAAGGATAGTTCAGGGTTCAACCAAGCGCGAGGGCGTCGTCGTCCACGAGGTCGACGACGTCGGCACCGAGCCGCGCCGGGTCCCGGTCGCCGCCCGGGATCGCCCAGCTCCGGCGGTGCTGCTCGCACGGGCCGAGGCGCCGCAGCGCGTCCATGTGCTCGGGGCTGGCATAGCCCTTGTTGATCTCCCAGCCGTACGCCGGGTGCTCCACCGCGAGCTCGACCATCAGGGCATCTCGCGTGGTCTTCGCCAGGACGCTCGCAGCGGCCACGGACGAGCACGACATGTCGGCCTTGACCTTCATCGTGACCGGTAGCGCCTCGAGGTCCGCGTCGTCGCCGTCGTCGAACAGGGTGGGTGCCGGCCGGGTGATCCAGTCGTACGAGCCGTCGAGGAGCACGTGGTCGGGCCGGTGCGGCAGCTGGGCGAACGCCCGCTCGCCAGCCAGTCGCAGCGCGCGCAGGATGCCCAGGGCATCGATCTCGGCCGGGCTCGCGTGGGCGACTGCCCAGGCCGGAGCCCAGCGCCGCAGGTGCGGCACCATCCGCTCGCGCGCGATCGGCGTGAGCAGCTTGGAGTCGCGGACACCGGACGGTGCCGACCTCGTGTCGAGATCGACGAGCACCACGCCGACCGAGACCGGGCCGCCGAGCGCACCTCGACCCACCTCGTCGACCGAGGCGAGCCAACGGATCCCCCTGCTGCGCAGCAGCTCGCGCTCGAACCGCAGCGACGGTGCCGCGCTCACGGCAGCACCGCGCCGGCCACGCGCACGGCCGTGGTCGGCGGACCGTCGCGCAGCAGGTCCGCGAGCCTGTCGGCGATGTCCGGGGGCGCGACCAGCACCGAGCCGTCGAGGGCGGGGAGCGCTCGCAGCTCGTCGACGGAGAGCCACGCGTGGCCGGTGAGGTACAGCTGCTCGATCTCGTTGTGCCCGGCCGAGCTCGCCACGTGCTCGGCCTCGACCCGGGCGAGGAAGTAGACCTCGGTCTGGTCGTACGTCGCCCCGTTGAAGCCGAACACCAGGTGGCGATCCCACACGTGGGGGCCGAGCTCGATCGCGTGCCCGGTCTCCTCCAGGAACTCGCGCTCGGCAGCCTCGCGGTCGCCCTCCCCCGGCTCGACGCCGCCCCCGGGCGCGTGCCAGATCCGCACGTGCGGGCGGTCGGGGTCACCGCCCTCGAACAGCAGAACCCTGCCGGCCGGTGAGACCGCCAGGACGCGGGCGGCCCGGCGCTGGATCACCGGCCGCAGACTCATGGCTCCGACCCTACGACGGGTGTCAGTTCCAGAGGTCGAACGGCTCGTCCAGCGTCTCACCCGCGAGGAATCGCGGCAGCAGCTCGCGCAGACGTCCGGGGAAGAAGCGGACGCCCTCCGCGGCAGCGACGTCCTCCGGCCTCCACCAGCGGTGCCCGACGTACTCGTCGAGCTCCTCGGGCGTACGGCCGTCACGGGCCGGCACGGGCGCCGAGCCAGCCACCCGGGCCACGACGACGACCTCGTGCTGCCAGGTGCGCACGTGCCGTCGCACGTAGGTGGAGTCGCGGTTCCAGCGAGGCTGGTCCGGCAGGACCGCGAGCGAGACCTCGAAGCCGGTCTCCTCGCGCAGCTCGCGCACGGCGGTCTCGGCGTACGACTCACCCGGCTCGATCCCACCGCCCGGCAGCTCCCACCACTCGCCGATCTCGGGCATCGTCGGGTCGACGGTCCAGAACAGCAGGAGCCGGTCGTCGTCGTCGAGCAGCACCACCCGCACGCTCGTGCGCTCGAGGTCGTAGGCCGGCCACGCCGTGACCTCGGGGCCGCCGTCCACGGCTCAGCTGCCGTCGGAGTTCGACGCCTCGTCGGACGGCGCCGCGGAGGGAGTGCCCACCTTGCCCGCCTTGGCGTCGATCTTGGGGTTCTCGAAGATCGAGGGCACGGGCTCGCCGCTCCAGCGCGCTGCCGGCCATACGACAGCCACGACACGCCCCACGACGGAGTCGATCGACACGGTGCCGCCGTCCACGGCGAGGTGATAGCGCGAGTCGGAGGAGTCGCCGCGGTTGTCGCCCATGACGAAGATGCGGTTGTCGGGCACCAGCAGGTCGAAGCGCACCTGGTCGGTCCTGCTGCCCGGCTTGAGGTAGGCCTTCTCGTCGAGGCCGACGCCGTTCACGGTGATCTGGTCCTTCGCGTTGCAGCACGCGATGCGGTCTCCGCCGACGGCGATCACCCGCTTGACGAGGTCCTCACCGGTGTCCGAGGGCAGCAGCCCGACCAGCATGAGGGCGTTGCGGATCGTGCCGCTCAGCCCTGTCGCGGGGACGGGCTCGGGGAGCCAGTCACCGGGGTCGGTGAACACCACGATCTCGCCACGGTTGACGCCGGCGATCCTGGTGTTGAGCTTCGAGGCGAGGATGCGGTCCTGCTTGAGCAGGGTGTCCTCCATGGACGAGCTCGGCACGAAGAACGCCTGCGCGACGAACGTCCGCACGAAGACCGACAGCACGAGGGCGACGCCCACGATGATGACGAGCTCGCGGGCGAGCGACGTGCTCTTGCCCTCCTTGACGCGACGACGTTCCGCGCGCCCTTGGGGAGTGTCCGACACGTCAGCCCTCTTCTTCGATTGCTTGGAATGCGCTGGGGATCTCGAGCCACTGCGCATTGTCGCCGGGCCAGAGCACGGCGAACGCGCGACCGATGACTCGGTCGACAGGGACGAATCCGCCCCCGGGGTCTCCGAGGTGCGAGCGGGAGTCGCTGGACGCGCCGCGGTGGTCGCCCATCACCCAGAGCTTGCCCTCGGGGACGACCACGTCGAACACGACGTCGCTCGGCGCATTGCCGGGGTAGAGGTACGCCGTCTCATCGAGTCCCACACCGTTGACGGTGACGCGGCCCTGCGCGTCGCAGCACGCCACCCGGTCGCCACCGACGCCGATGACCCGCTTGACGAAGTCGCGCTCGTCGGGCGGCGCGAAGCCGAAGGTACGGCCGAACCAGTCGGCGATCCTCGCCACGAGCTCGGTCGGCTGGGCGATCTCCACCTCGGGGGTGAAGGAGTCGACGCCGTTGAAGACGACGACGTCACCGCGCGCGATGTCGCGAGTCTTGTAGACGAGCTTGTTGACCAGGACGCGGTCGCCCACCTCGAGCGTCTGCTCCATCGACCCGCTGGGGATGTAGAAGGCCTGGACGACGAACGACTTGACGAGGAAGGCGAGCAGGAACGCGACGAGCAGAAGGACCGGGAGCTCTTTCCAGAACGAGGTGTGGTGCCGCTCGACCGGCGGCGGCTCGGGCCGGGCGTGCCGTCCAGCCGACGGCCGCGACTCGGGACGGGAGTCCGCGGTCTCGGGGCGCGCCGGACCGAGGTCCATCTGGTCAGCCATGGTGGTACGAGGGTAACCGCCCGGGTGGTGGGACGAGACGAGCGCCCGACCCCTCGCGGGTCGGGCGCTCGTGACGAACTCGGATGCGCGAGGCAGGAGGCTGTCAGGCCTTCGGCACGTTGTCGCGCTTCTCCTTGATCTTCGCCTTCTTGCCGCGCAGGTCGCGGAGGTAGTAGAGCTTGGCGCGGCGGACGTCACCACGGGTCACGAGCTCGATCTTCTCCACGACCGGCGTGTGCACCGGGAAGGTGCGCTCCACGCCGACGCCGAAGCTGACCTTGCGGACCGTGAAGGTCTCGCGCACGCCGCCGCCCTGACGACGGATGACGACGCCCTGGAAGACCTGGATGCGGGACCGGTTGCCCTCGACGACCTTGACGTGGACCTTGATGGTGTCACCGGGGCGGAAGTTGGGGAGGTCGCTCTTGAGCGACGCTGCATCGACGAAGTCGAGCGTGTTCATGTCATCTCCTCGCCGGCGCCACAGGTCACCCGCGGAACAGTGCCGCGTGTGCGGCTGGTCGGATGTGCTCGCCGGCGGAGCCGGTGATTCCGGTGCCCCCCTGTGGCAGGGCGATCGGATCGAGCCGTCACAGTCTGCCAGAGGCAGCCGCAGCACCCAAATCCGTGCCCGTGACCTGGTTCCCTAGTCGACGAGGTCGGGGCGGAAGCGCTCGGTCCGTGCCTGCGCCTGGTCGCGGCGCCAGGACGCGATCTTCCCGTGGTCGCCCGAGAGCAGCACCTCGGGCACCGCGAGGCCGCGCCAGACCGGGGGCTTGGTGTAGATCGGGCCCTCGAGCAGCGAGGCCATCGCTCCCGCTGCGAACGAGTCGTCGACCACGCTCTCGGGGTTGCCCAGCACACCGGGCAGGAGCCGGGCGAGCGCCTCGACCATGACCAGGACGGCAGCCTCACCGCCGGCGAGCACGTAGTCGCCGATGGAGACCTCGTCGACCTCGAACCGGTCGGAGTAGTGGGCCATGACGCGCGAGTCGATGCCCTCGTACCGGCCACACGCGAACACGAGGTGCTCGGCTGCGGCGAGCTCGACCGCGACCTCCTGCGTGAACGGCCGCCCGCTCGGGGTGGGCACGACGAGTCGGGGGCGCTCGGCGGCGCCGGAGTCCTCGAGCACGGAGTCGAGCACCTCACCCCAGGGCTCGGGCTTCATGACCATGCCAGGGCCGCCGCCGTACGGGGTGTCGTCGACGGTGCGGTGGCGGTCGTGGGCGCGGTCGCGCAGGTCGTGCACGCGGAGGTCGATCGTGCCGGCGGCGATCGCCTTGCCCACGAGCGAGAGCCCGAGCGGGGCGAGGTAGTCGGGGAAGATCGAGACGACGTCGATGCACACGTCTCAGCCCTCCGCGCCGTCGCGCTCCTGGGCGGCGGCCTGGTCGAGCTCGCGGTGCTCGGCGTCGGTGAGGTCGAGATCGAGCAGACCCTCGGGCAGGGCGACGGTGATGGTGCCAGCCTGGACGTCGATGTCGGTGACCATCTCCGCCACGAACGGCACGAGCACCTCGCGACCAGCGTCCCGCTTGACCGCCAGCAGGTCCTGGTAGGGCAGGTGGACGACATCGTCGACGACGCCGAGCGCAATGCCGTCGGTGGTGACGACGGCGAGCCCGCGCAGCTGGTGGTCGAAGAACTCCTCCGGGTCGTCCGGCACCTCGTCGTCGGGCACGTCGGCGGTGAGCACCACGCCGCGCAGGCCCTCGGCCATCGAGCGGTCGTGGACGCCGTCCACGCGCAGCAGAAGCCGCCCGCTGTGCCAGCGGACGGCTTCGACGGTGATGGGACCCACGCGCGCGGGGTCGGTCACGAGGACCGACCCCGGCGCGAAGCGGATCTCCGGAGCGTCGGTGCGCACCTCGACGGTCAGCTCACCCCGAATGCCGTGGGGCTTGCCGATGCGTCCGACGACGATCTGCACGAGTCTCCTCGCGCTCAGCGCTCGCCGAGGTCGAGGAAGTCGACCCGGACGCCCTTGCCCGGCGCGAGCGCCGAGAGGACGGTACGCAGCGCCGTGGCGGTGCGACCGGCCTTGCCGATGACGCGACCCATGTCGTCGGGGTGCACGCGCACCTCGAGGGTGCGGCCCGGACCGCGCCGGTTGGCGCGCTCGCGGACCTCGACGTCGTCGGGGTTGTCGA
>JBBQAY010000039.1:0-29238 GCA_038316965.1 Candidatus Nanopelagicales bacterium | reverse complement strand
CGCACCTCGACTCGCGAACCCGGCGGCGCGGGGTAGGGCAGATCGAACTTCGGTCGGGGCGCACTCGACTCGCGAAACCGGCGGCGCGGGGTGCTTCGGGTCGGACTCGGCTGGCTGCGGGGACTCCGGTGGGGGCTGGGGTGGTCCTTTGCTTCGCGTAGGGTCGTGGGGCCATGTCCCGCGACGAGCCTGCCCCCGACTCGATCGAGGAGCTTCGCCGCCTCGGGGAGCGCGTGCGCGACCTGTCGGCCGACCTGCACGGGGCTGACCACGACGTCACCGAGATCGTGGCGACCACCTCGGGCACGGGTGATGAGCCCTCGCACGAGAAGGAGGGCACGCCGGCCCCTGCGGTCGGCGAGCTCGAGCCTCCGGCGGCCGACGAGGCTGCTGACGCCGAGATCGACTCCCCGGCCGCAGCTCCGACCCCGCCCGCTCTCGACGACGACGTCCCCGGCATCTTCGACGTCGAAGACCTCACCGACGACCGGCCGCCGCGTCGGCACGACGTCACCGCCGTGCTCGTCGCCCACGACGGGCAACGCTGGCTCCCCGCCGTCCTGACCGCACTGGGCCGTGCCACGCGGGTCCCGGACCGGCTCGTCGCCGTCGACACCGGCAGCACCGACGACACCGCGGCGCTGCTGGCCCGCGGCGTCGACGCCGGTCTCGTGTCATCGGTCGTCAGCCTCGCGCGCGACACCGGCTTCGGTGCAGCGGTGCAGGCCGGCGTCGAGGCCGCTGCCACGGCGCCGCGTCGTGCCGTGCCGGCGCCCGAGGGCTCCGACCCTGCCGAGCCGTCCGTCCGTTGGGTGTGGCTGCTGCACGACGACAGCGCACCAGACCCGCACGCCCTCGAGATGCTGCTGCGCACCGCAGACCGGCACCGCAGCGCCGACATCCTCGGCCCCAAGGTGCGTGGCTGGGGCAACCGTTCCGCGCTGCTCGAGGTCGGCGTCACGGTGGCCCGCTCGGGCAACCGGTGGACCGGTCTCGAACGACGCGAGCTCGACCAGGGCCAGCACGACGGCGATCGCGACGTCCTCGCCGTCGGCAGCGCGGGCATGCTCGTGCGCCGCGAGGTCTGGGACTCCCTCGGCGGAATGGACCCGGCCCTGCCGTTCTTCCGTGACGACATCGACCTCTGCTGGCGCGCCCGACGAGCCGGGCACCGTGTCATGGTCGCGACCGACGCCGTGGTGCACCACCGCGAGGCTGCGGCGCACCGACGTCGTGACGTGCACGCGGGCAGCCCGCCGCACCCGGAGCGCCCGTCGCGCATCGATCGCGCGTCCGCCGTCCACCTCATGCGCGCCCACGCCGGTGGCGCGCTCGGCCCGCTCGTCACCCTGCGTCAGCTGCTCGGCTCCCTGCTGCGCGCCCTCGGTCTGCTGCTGGGCAAGGACCCGGACGCCGCCCGCGACGAGTGGGGTGCGTTCCGCGACTCGGTCCGCGACAGGTCAGGGCTCAAGGCCTCACGAGCCCGGGTCGCCGAGGCTGCGGCCACGGCCGGGGCGATCCCCGAGAAGGACGTCCGGGTCCTGCTCGCCGCGCGTGGTGCGCAGCTGCGGCACGCCGTCGACAGCATCACCGACCTCGCCTCGGGGCGGGACCAGGCCGACGCAGCACGATCGGTGCTCGACTCCACCAACGACGACCCCGAGGGCTGGTACGACGACGACGCGCGGCCGTCGCGGCTGCGACGCGTCCTTCGCCGCCCGGGCACCCTCGTCGTGCTGGGTCTTCTCCTGACCACCCTCATCGGCGTCCGGGGCCTGCTCGGCGAGGGTGTCCTGCTCGGCGGGGCGCTCCAGCCGGCGCCCGAGGGCGCAGGCGACCTCTGGGCGGCGTACACCAGTGCCTGGCACCAGGTCGGCGTCGGATCGGCCGCGGACTCACCCGCCTGGCTGCTGCCCCTGACCCTGGTCGCCGGGCTCCTGCGCGGATCGGCGACCGTCGCGGTCGACGTCGTGCTGCTGATGTCGATCCCGCTCGCCGGTGTGACCTCGTGGCTCGCCCTGCGTGGGCTCCCGCTATCGCTTCCCGCGCGCATCTGGGCGGTGGCGGCGTACGCCACGCTGCCCGCCTTCACGGGCGCGCTCTCGGGCGGGCGGCTGGGCAGCGCGGCTGCGCTCGTGCTGCTCCCGTGGCTCGCGCGGTCGTCGGCGAGGCTCGTGGGCGTGGGCCGGCCGGTCACGTGGCGCCGGGCCTTCGGAACGGGGCTGCTGCTGTCTGTGGTCGCGGCGTTCGCACCGGTGGTGTGGGTCATGGCGCTACCGCTCGTGGCGCTGGCGGCGTTCACCGTCGCGCGGGGCGCGGCCGCGCGGATCCGCCTCCTGGTGACGATCGCGCTCCCCGCTCTGCTGCTCGTCCCCTGGAGCCTGCGGCTCGTGCGCGAGCCCGCCCTGCTCCTGCTCGAGCCGGGGATCGCCGGACCGGTCGACCCCTCGCTCACCTCGTTCGACGTGCTGCTCCTGCGCCCGGGTGGGCCGGGCTCGTCTCCGCTCTGGCTCGGGCTCGGGATCGTGCTCGCGGGCCTGGGCTGCCTCGGCGTCCCCGGACGCCGCCGGGCCGTGGGCGCGGCGTGGGCGGTCGGCCTCGTCGGTCTCGTCACGGCGGTCGCCCTCACGGTGGTGCGCGTGAGCCTCCCGTCCACGCTGGGCGAGATCACGCCGTGGCCGGGTGTGCCCACCGCGCTGTGGGGCGGTGCGCTGATCCTCGCCATCGCGCTCACCGTCGACCTCATCCCGCAGCACCTGAGCGGTCGTGACTTCGGCTGGCGGCAACCCACCGTGGTGGCGCTCATCGTCCTGCTGGTGCTCGCGCCCGTCGGTGCGATCGCCCTGCTCGTCGTCGGCGCCGACGGCCCGCTGCGCCGCGGCGAGCGCGCGGTGCTGCCGGCCTTCGTCGCTGCCGAGATGCGCACCGACGAGCGGCCGCGCGCCTTGGTGCTGAGGCGATCCGAGGGCTCGGCTCTCGTGTACGACCTCATGTCGGTTCCCGAGTCACAGCTCGGCGACCGCGACGTCGCACCTCCGCTGTCGTCGTCCGTCGTCCTCGACCGCCTGGTCGCCCGCATGGCGGCGGGCATCGGGGCGACCGAGGTCGACGACCTGGCGACCCACGGCATCCGGTACGTCGTGCTCGCCGACGCACGCGGTGGCGACGATCCCCTGGCGTCGTCGCTGGACAGCCAGCGCGGGCTGCGACGTGTCGCCGCGCGGGAGGGCGACACTCTCTGGGAGATCGTGCCGACCAACGCCCGGGCTCTCACGGTTGCCTCCACCACGGTGAACGGCGTACCTGTGCGCGTCGCGACCGTCGTCCCGGCGAACGACGGGGACCCACGCACGACCACGGAGGTCCGCACGGAGGTCGCCACCGGTCCTGCCGTGCGCAACCTGGTGCTGGCCGAGGCGTACGACAGCCGCTGGCGTTTCACCGTCGACGGCGACGCGGCGACAGGCTCGGCGCCGACCGACGGTGAGGTCGTCGACCTGTCGGTGCAGCAGGTGCCGATCGGCACCGCCGCCGTGGCCGTGCGCATCACCTTCGACGGATCCACCCGGGCCGCGCTGCTCTGGGTGCAGGGCATCGCCCTGGCGCTCACGGTGGTGCTCGCGCTTCCGGCACGACGTCGCGAGGTCGACGACGACGTGGACGACCTCGGCGATCCGATCGACGTCGTCGCGCCCGCGGAGGTGATCGCATGAGCCGCACCGACTCCGTGATGTCGGCGCTGCGGCGCCCGTGGGGCACTGTGCTTGCCGGCGCCGCCGCCCTCGTCCTCGTCGTGGGTGCCGGGGCTCTGGCCGCCAACGACAGTCCGGGTGTCGTGGCCGAACCGGTCGTGGAGCCCGTGGCCTCGGCCGAGCTCCTCTGCCCCATCACCGTCGCGACGTCGGCCCTCGTGTCGACCGTGAGTGCGGGGGTCGCTCCCGTGCCGGGCGTGGCCGATGGCGGTGCGACCCTGTCCTCCCTCAGCACGTCGAGCACGGACAGGCCTGAGGTGATCGAGTCCGCGGGCCAGGTCGTGAGCGACGTGATCGAGGGGAAGCCGTCCGCGCCGCGCTCGGCGCGCGCCACCGGGTCATGGGCCGCCGGCTTCGGAGCTGACCAGATCGCGCGCTCGGGCCAGGGAGCGACTCGCGGTCTTGCCGCTGCGCCGTGCGCGCGTCCGATCACCGACGGGTGGATCCTCGGCGGAGCCTCGACGATCGGCCGTACCGCTCAGGTGCTGCTCGTCAACGACGACGACCGCGCGGCACAGGTCGACCTGCTCGTGTACGGCCGCGACGGCGAGGTCGTGTCGCCCGCCGGCTCCGGCGTCGTCGTCCCGCCTCTCGCGCGCAGCGTGGTGCGGCTGTCCGCCCTCGCCCCCGACCAGGCAGCCACTGCGGTCCACGTCGTGGCCCGCTCGGGGCGCATCGCGGTGTCGGCCCTGGAGACGGCGTCGGACGGGCTCATCCCGCTGGGGATGTCCGCGCTGCCCGTCACCCAGGCCTCGCGCTCGGTCGTGATCCCTGACATCCCGAAGGTCGCGACGGCCACGCTGCTGCTGCTGTCGCCGACCGGCCCGGCGGAGGTGAAGGTCAAGCTGCTGACCCGCGACGGTGCCATCACTCCTGTCGGCCTCGAGTCGCTCAGCGTCGACGGCAGCTCCTTGACCTCGCTGCCCCTGACCGAGGCGCTGGCGGGCGAGCCCTCCGGCGTGCTGGTCACCGCCGACGTCCCCGTGGTCGCTGCCGTCGTCGTCACCACCGGCACGGGAACCCAGCTGCAGGAGGGCGACGTCACCGCAGGGACTCCTGCGCTCGTGGCCCCCGGCATCGTGGTCGGCCTGGGCACCGGAACGGTCCGCCACGTGGTGGGACTCGCGGCGCCCGGCGGCGACACCAGCGTGCGGCTCGACCTGTACGTCGGCGGTTCCACGGTTCCGAGCTGGACACGCACCGTGGACGTCGCGGGTGGCAGCTCGGCCCGGGTGCTCGTCGACGTCACGAAGAACGACTCCCTGCTCGTCCTGACGCCGCTCGGGCCAGGGCCGGTGCACGCGACCCGCGAGCTGACCGAGCGGGGGCCGCGCGGCCCGATGCTCGCGCTCGCACCCGTCCTTCCCACCCGCGCGACCACGACCGTGCCCCCCGTGGTGTCTGTGCCGGGGAGCGGGCTGGGATGAGCGGGCGACGAGACCGGCACGGGCGTGGTCTTCGCGGCCCTCTGGCCCCGGAGTCCTCTCCGGCTTCGGTCACGCGGATGGAGCGCTTCGGCGATCTCGTCGCGGAGGCCGTCGACCGGCTCGAGCCGCGCTGGCGCTCGCACGTGGCCGCGGTCGACGTCGAGATCCAGGACGCGCCGCCGGTCGAGCCCTTGGCCGCCACCGATGGCGACGTCGAGCCCGGCGACATCCCCCTCGCCGGCTACCGCCTCGGCCGCGGCCCTGACGAGGCCGCGGTGACCGTCGTGGTCTTCCGTCGCCCGGTCGAGCTGAGAGCACCCGAGCGCCCGGCGCGCATCGACCTCCTGCGCGACCTCGTGGCCGAGCAGCTCGCCGACGCCCTCGGGCTCAGTCCCGGAGACCTGGATCCCTCGTACGACAGCCCTACCGACTAGAGGCTCGCAGCGGGGGGCAGCCCCGTCCCGCCTGCGCCGGCTAGGCCGAGAACAGCAGCTCGCGTTCGAGGTAGGGCGTGAGCAGGATCCCGAACGTGCCGGTGAGGTGGTTCGCGTCGCGGTAGACCCGCACCCCACCGACGGCGATGGGGCAGATGTCGTCGAGGCAGAAGTAGCGGGTGAGGTCCAGCACCCGAAGGCCGAGTGCGGCGGCCGCGACGAGGCGCCCGTCGTCATGCGCGAGTGCGGCCGACGAGGTGGGCGAGCACACGTTCACCTCGGTGGGGTGCGCCTGCGCGCAGGACCAGGCACCGGCACCGATGGCGGGGGTGTCGCGCACGACGACGACGTCGATACCGGACTCGACCAGAGGCTTCCACGCCGCCACGAATCCCTGGGCCGCCGCCTGCTCGGGGCTCGCCGACGTTCCCTTCTGGAACGTGAGGCCGGCGAAGCTGGAGACCACGACCGTCCGGAACCCGCTCGCAGTGAGGACGTCCCCCACCGCGTGGCTCCAGGACAGGCAACCCGCCACGTGCTCGGGCGGGGCATCGCGCGGTGTCTCGTTCAGGGGGCAGCCGGAGCGCGCGAACATGTGCAGCTCAAGGCCATTGCGACGGGCCAGTGCCTCGAATGCGGGCAACCAGTGGAAGGCATGACTGTCGCCGACGAGCGCCAGCTTGGGGCCACCCAAGGTGCCGTACACGCAGTCGCGCACGGAGTAGTCGCCGCCGAACGCCAGGCAGGTCGCGGTTCCGGACGTGGCGACGAGCGGCACGACGTCGGCCGCCGTCTCCTCCTCGACACCCACGGCCGGGATGATCTCGGTGAAGGAGAACTGCGCGCACGCCGGCTCGACCAGGGCGCTGGGTCCCCGACACGTGTCGGCGTCCCAGACCGTCGGCGGAGTCGCTGAGGGCGACCCGTCCGGCGTCTCGGGTGCCGTCGCACCGGGCGATGGCTCACGATGCGCGAACCGGCTCACGAGGGCCTGCTCGGCGGCCTGGTCGGCGAGCTGTCGGTCGTCGAGCCTTCGGCTGGTCATGATGCTGGCCGCCTGCACACCGGTCGCCAGCACGAGCATCGAGCAGACGGCGAGGGCCAGCACCTGCCGCGGACTGAGCCGCACGGTGCGGGGGCTGAACCGCACCGGGTTCTCGACGAGGTGCACGGTGAGCCAGGCCAGACCGACCACGGAGAACCACACGACGGCGAGCTGCCACCAGGCGAGGCCGATGCGACTCGGCACCTCGGACATGCCGAAGGCGGTCAGCGCGAAGGGCAGGAGGACGAGCACGGGCCAGTGCCAGAGATAGATGCTGTACGACGTCTCTCCCACCAGCTGGACGGGGCGGGTGCGCAGCAGCCGGGAGAGCGACCAGCGACCCTGCGGATCGCGCGCCCAGATCAGCAACGAGGTACCGACGACCGGGACGATGGCGTTGATCCCGGGGAAGCCGAGCTCGACCCGGAACAGGGCCATGTACGACAGCAGGATCGCCCAGCCGGCGTACGACGCACCCTGGCGCAGAGGACTGTCGTACCGCCAGGGACCGGTGTCACGGGCTCCGGCGTTCCTGCGCATCGCGAGACCCACCAGCGCCCCGACCCCGAACTCCCAGACCCGCGAGGTGGTGACGAAGTAGGCGGACGGGTCGCCGCGCGCCACCATGACGGCCCCGACGATGAAGCTGGGGATGCCGACGACCAGCACGGCGCCGAGAAGGGCTGCGCGGGGTCGCCCCCATCGACCGACCCACACCCATGCCGCGAGGAGCAGGAGGGGTCAGAACGCGTACAGCTGCTCCTCGACCCCGAGCGACCAGAAGTGCAGCGCGGGGGACTCGACGCCGTCGGTCTGGTTGAAGTAGTCGACCGACTGTGCGGCGAACAGCCAGTTGGCGCTGTAGAAGACCGCAGCGGTGATGTCGCGGTTGAAGCGCTCACGCAGCGACTCCGGCACCAGCAGGGCGACGCCGAGCGCTGTCACGGCAAGGACGGTCAGGCTCGCCGGGAGCAGGCGCCGCGCACGCCGCGACCAGAACCTGCCGAGGGCGATCGACCCTGTGCGGTCGAGCTCGGCGAACAGGTGGCTGGAGATCAGATAGCCGGAGAGGACGAAGAAGACGTCGACCCCGATCAGGCCGCCGGTGAGGAAGGCAGGATTCGCGTGGTAGACGAACACCCCGAGGACTGCCAGTGCTCGCACCGCCTGGACGTCGGGACGCAGGTCGGATCGGCTCGCAGGCGCGCGCACGTCCGAACGGTGGCGTGGGGGTGCGAGGGTGGCCATGGGGCCGGCTTCCCGGTTCCGATGGTGGCGAGCCGACGACGTCCTCACCGACGCGGCTGCACCGACCGTGGTTGGGCGCCCGGGATCGAGGCCTCTGGTGGATCGGGGTCTGGCGCTCTCACGACGCTAGCGACGCTGGAACCTCGATGCCCGTCGGCGAGTGCTGGCTGCGTCACAGCCGCGGGGTGCGGCGGTCGACGTCACGGACTTCCCGCGTGGCGAAACGGGGTGGTGTCGGTGCGCGGCCGTAGATTCGCGACGTGAGTCCGGTCCGGCGCTGCTCCAAGCCCTCCTGCACCCGTGCGGCAGTGGCGACGCTGACGTACGTCTACGCCGACCAGACCGCGGTGCTGGGGCCGCTGGCCACCTATGCCGAGCCCCACTGCTACGACCTGTGCGCCCAGCACTCCGACCGCATGACCGCGCCGCGAGGCTGGGAGGTCGTCCGGCTCGAGCCCGATCCCGAGGCGCTGCGGCCTTCGAGCGACGATCTCGAGGCGCTCGCCGACGCGGTACGTGAGGCAGCGCGTCCGCGGGAGCAGGTGCGGGCGCCCGTCGAGGTCGGCCGCCGTGGTCACCTGCGCGTGCTGCGCACCGACGTCGACGTCTGAGCCGTCCCCCGTCCAGGCCCTGTTCCGCGCCGTCCCGAGCCCCCCGCGCACGCTCCGTGACGAGGCTTGGTGTTGCAATGCCGCAAATCGAGCGAATCTCACTCCACGTAGTGTTACGGTTTCGAAAAGTAGTCACACAGGTAACATCTGACGCAAGAATCATTCTGCGACCCACGTGACACTTCCCAACGGCCTTGTACCCCCGTAGTGTCCGGGGCACGCCTTCGTGGCGCGCCACGGCGCACCACCGAGGTCGGCGGCGCGTGGGGCGTCGCGAGCACGTGACCGGGGACCGACCGATGAAGGGATGGGGGAGGACCTCCATGGCCCGAAGCACTCAGTCCGCCGAGCCGGCACACCTGGGTTCGCTGACCCAGCGCGGTGCCCGCACCGGCGCTTACTGCCGCCTCTGCGACTCCGAGCGTGTCACGCGGATCTCGATGGAGCTCACCGACGGCTCGCAGGTCGACTTCACCCACTGCCTGCAGTGCGAGAACCGCACCTGGCAGCAGGGCGACGAGATCCTCTCGGTCGAGCACGTCCTCTCGCGCGCCCGCAAGAACGCCTGACACCTGCCCTGTGGTGGCCGAGCCCGCCTTCGCTGAGGCCTGCCTCGGCCTCCGCGCTGTGTAGGGTCGCACCGTGCTAGACGCCGAACTGCTCGACCGCCTCATCAAGGCCTACGACGTGCGCGGCGTCGTCCCCGACGACCTCAGCCCCGAGATCGCCCGTCTCGTGGGCGCCGCCTTCGTGCGCGTCGTCGGGGCGGCGACGAGCGACGGCGGTCCTGGCACCGTGGTGGTCGGCCGCGACATGCGGCCCTCGGGCCCGGCTCTCGTGGCGGCCTTCGCCGAGGGCGTGACCTCCCAGGGGGTCGACGTCCTGCTCATCGGGCTCGCCTCCACCGACCAGCTCTACTACGCCGCCGGCTCCCTCGACCTGCCCGGCGCGATGTTCACCGCGAGCCACAACCCCGCCCAGTACAACGGCATCAAGCTCTGCCGCGCCGGGGCCTCACCGGTGGGCCAGGACACCGGTCTCGCCGAGATCAAGCGGCTGGCGCTCGAGTGGTCCGGCACGGGCATCCCCGAGGTCGACGGCCCCCCGGGCACCGTCACCGGGCGTGACCTGCTCGTCGACTACGCCGCCTTCCTCAACGGGCTCGTGCCGCTGGGCGCCAGCCGCCACCTCGACGTCGTCGTGGACGCCGGCAACGGCATGGGTGGCCACACGGTGCCTGCCGTGCTCGCCGGGCTGCCGCTCACGATCACACCGCTGTTCTTCGAGCTCGACGGCACGTTCCCCAACCACGAGGCCAACCCCATCGACCCGGAGAACCTGCGCGACCTGCAGGCGAAGGTGATCGAGACGGGCGCCGACCTCGGCCTCGCCTTCGACGGCGACGCCGACCGCTGCTTCGTGGTGGACGAGAAGGGCGACATCGTCGACCCGTCGACGCTCACCGCGCTGATCGCCGTCCGCGAGCTGGGCAAGCACCCCGGCTCGGTGATCATCCACAACCTGATCACGAGCGCCGCGGTGCCGGAGATCGTCCTCGAGCACGGCGGCGTGCCGGAGCGCACGCGCGTCGGTCACTCGTTCATCAAGGCGCGCATGGCCGAGACGGGTGCGGTGTTCGGCGGCGAGCACTCGGGCCACTTCTACTTCCGCGACTTCTGGCGCGCCGACTCCGGCATGCTGGCCGCGCTCCACACGTTGGCAGCCCTCGGTGAGACGCCCCCGGGCACCACGCTCTCGAGCCTGCTCGCGCAGTACAGCCGCTACGCGGCGTCCGGTGAGATCAACACCACGGTCGCCGATCAGGCTGCGGTGGTCGCGCAGATCAAGGCCGAGTACGGCGCCCGCGACGGTGTCACCCTCGACGAGCTCGACGGCCTCACCGTCTCCGGCGACGGTTGGTGGTTCAACGTGCGTCCGAGCAACACCGAGCCGCTGCTGCGCCTGAACGCCGAAGGAAAGGACACCGCACTCATGGAGTCGGTCCGTGACGACGCACTCGCCATCATCCGTGGGGGAACCGCATGAGCCTCGACCCGCAGCTTCTCGAGGTGCTCGCCTGCCCGTGCGAGCACCACGCCCCCGTCGAGGTCGACGGCGAGCCCGCGACCGCACTGGTCTGCACGCGCTGCCGCACGTCCTTCCCCGTGCGTGACGGCATCCCCGTGATGCTGCTCGACGACGCGACGCCCGGCCCGCACGGGATCGGCAATCCGATCTCCGGCGACCAGGAGTGAGGACCGTGCCCGCGGGCGTCCCCGACGACCAGGTGCTCGACGACATCGACGCACTGCTCGCCGCCGACCCCGGCATGATGCTGCGCGCCACCGGTGACGCCGGCGCCCAGGTGCGCAGGGCGCTCTCCTCGATCGACCGGGATGCCGTGCGCCGCATCGCCGAGGACGGCCGGCCGCGCTCGGTGGTCGTCGTGGGCATGGGCGGCTCGGGCATCAGCGGCGACGTCCTCGCGGCGGCCTGCGGCACGGGGTGCCCCGTGCTCGTCACGACGATCCGCGACTACACGCTGCCCGGCTGGGTCGGACCCCTCGACCTCGTGATCGCCGTGTCGTGCTCGGGCACCACCGAGGAGACGCTCAACGTCGCCGCGGAGGCCGTGAAGCGCGGTTCGCGCGTGGTGGGCGTCGGGTCGGCGGGGAGCCCCCTCGAGGAGACCGTGCGGTCCACGACGTCCGGGGTGTTCCTGGCCGTCGACGCCGGCGACCTCATGCCGCGCGCGTCGCTGTGGCTGCTCGCGACGCCCCTGCTCGTCGTCGCTCACGCACTCGGCCTGGCCGACGTCCCCGACTCCGCGCTCGAGCGTGCCGCCGACGTCCTGGACTCGGTCTCCACCGAGTGCGGCGTCATGGTGCCGATGGCCGACAACCCCGCCAAGCTGCTGGGGTTCTCGATCGCGGGCTCGCTGCCCATGGTGTGGGGGACGAGCTTCGTCGGCGACCTCGCGGCGTACCGCCTCGCCTGCCAGCTCAACGAGAACGCCAAGCTGCCCGTCGTGGTCGGAGCGATCCCGGAGGCCAACCACAACCAGGTCGTCGCGCTCGACGGCCCGTTCGCGGGGTCGAGCTCGGGCGACATCTTCCGCGACCCGGTGCAGGACGGCGCGGGGCCCGCGCGGCTTCGCCTCGTGCTGCTGCGCGACACCGACGAGCACGCGCAGGACGCCCGCCGTGCCGAGGTCACCCGCGACATCGCCGAGCGACGCGACGTGCCGGTGCACGTCGTCACCGCGCGCGGCGGACACGTGGTGGAGCGCCTCGCGTCGCTCACCGGGCTCGCTGACTGGGCGAGCGTGTACGCCGCGATCTCCCTGGGCATCGACCCGTCACCCATCGGCCCGATCAACGAGCTGAAGGGACGCATCTCGTGAGCACCGAGGGCGGCACCAAGGCAGTCATCGCCGCGCTCGCGGCCAACACCGGCATCGCGATCACGAAGTTCGGCGCGTTCGCCGTCACCGGTTCGAGCTCGATGCTCTCGGAGGCGATCCACTCCGTCGCCGATTCGGGCAACCAGGTCCTCCTGCTCGTCGGCGGCAAGCGGTCCAAGCGCGAGGCCGACGACCAGCACCAGTTCGGCTACGGCCGTGTCCGCTACATCTACGCGTTCGTCGTGTCGATCGTGCTCTTCTGCCTCGGTGGGCTGTTCAGCCTCTACGAGGGCTGGCACAAGATCCGCGAGCCCGAGGCGCTCACCAGCCCCACGGTCGCGTTCGTCGTGCTCGGCATCGCCATCGTGCTCGAGAGCTTCTCCTTCCGTACGGCGGTCAAGGAGGCCGACAAGAGCAGGGGCAGCAAGTCGCTCCCGCGCTTCGTGCGCGATGCGCGCCAGCCCGAGCTGCCCGTCATCCTGCTCGAGGACGCCGGCGCGCTGATCGGTCTCGTCTTCGCCCTGTTCGGCGTCACCATGGCCACGGTCACGGGCGACGGCCGCTGGGACGGCATCGGTGCGCTCGCGATCGGTGTGCTGCTTCTCGTCATCGCAGTGTTCCTCGCGCTGGAGATGTCGTCGATGCTCGTGGGCGAGAGCGCCGTACCGGAGCAGACCAACGCGATCCGCGCGGCGCTCGAGTCGGAGCCGTCGGTCACCCGGATCATCCACATGCGCACGCTGCACACCGGACCCGACGAGGTCATGGTCGCGGCCAAGATCGGCGTCACCGGCACCGACACCGCAGCGTCGGTGGTGGCGGCCATCGATGCAGCCGAGGCGCGCATCCGCGCTGCCGTCCCTGAGGCCCGCTGGATCTACCTCGAGCCTGACCTCGACAGGACGGGTTCCTAGCCGCTGCGCGGCAGCTCGGCCGGGCGCTTCGCGCGCTCGGTGGCTGCGCGGACCCTGCGGGCCCGCTCGCCGCCTCGGGCCTCGCGGTGTTCCTAGCCGCTGCGCGGCTGCGCCGACGCGAACTGGTGGCATGCTGACTTCCGTTGCGCTGCAAGCGAAATTGGCTGTTTTCCCTACTTGAAACTCTTGCCACTGTCGTACGGGTGTCCTATTCTGAGTCCATGCTCGCGATGCTCCCCTTGATGGACCCGGTCGACGACCTGGGTCCGGTCACGGCCGAGGAGCAGGAGCTCGCGCTCGAGCTCTCAGCCTGGCAGCGGGAGTTCCTGGGCACCGATGGAGA
Organism: Candidatus Nanopelagicales bacterium; assembly: GCA_038316965.1. Classification (GTDB taxonomy): domain Bacteria; phylum Actinomycetota; class Actinomycetes; order S36-B12; family CAIYMF01; genus Longivirga. The sequence continues at coordinate 16,061 of JBBQAY010000039.1, read as the reverse complement.
CGACCTTGCGTGGCCTTACGAGCCCAAGACCGACGCGGAGCGCGCCGAGGCGATGCTCGCCCGACCGGCCGATCTGCTCGACGTCCTCCTGCTCGCGGATCTCGACCCGGCGACGCTGCCGAGCAAGGCCCTTCAGCTGCAGGTGTCGCGCCGCATCGACGAGGTGACGGCGATGCTCGCGGCCCGCCAGGCGCAGCTGACGGCGGCGCTGGCGGGCGAGGCGCCGTCGGGCGTGTACCTCGACGAGGTGCACGCCGAGACCGAGATCGCGCTGGCTCGCACGATCTCCCCGACGCTGGCGGGCCTTGAGATCGAGACCGCCCGTGCGCTGGCCACGACGTTCCCGCAGTTCCTCGCGGCGTTGTCGCGGGGCGCGGTGTCGGTGGCGCACTGCCGTCGGCTGGTGGAGGCGACGCGCTTCACGACCGACGCCGACGCGCTGCGGCTCATCGGCGACGCCGCACTACCCCAGGCCACGAAGAACACCGTGGCGCTGTTCGGGCGGGCGCTGCGCCGCCTGATCATCCGCCACGACCCCGACGCCGCCGGTCGACGTCGCGAGAAGGTGCGCGCGAGCCGCGACGTCACGGTGGACCGCCTCGACGACGGGCTCGGGCGGCTGGTGTACGTCGACGAGTGGTCGCGCGTGAACGCCGTCTCTCGCCGGATCCGGGCCGCGGGGAGGGCCACCCAGGTGGCCCGCAGGCAGGCGGCCTCAGAGGCACGCGCGGGCACGCAGGGTCGGGGTTCGGCCAGGTCGCGTCGCAAGGCCGCCCGCAAGGCAGCGGCGGCGGAGGTCGCCGACCGGCGGCGTACCGGTGGTCTCGAAGAGGCGGTGGAGGCCTCGGCCTGCCGAGCGGATGCGCTGCTCGCCCTGGTGCTGGGTACCGAGCAGGCCGACGGCAGCGTGGTGCTGGACGTCGGCGAGGTGGTACGCGTCGAGTGCCAGGTGGTCGTCGACCTTGAAACCTTGCGCGGTGAGGCCGATCGGTTGGTGCTGCTCGACGGCGAGCCCGTGCCCGCCGACGTCGGCCGTGCCTGGGCGCGACAAGCCCGCGGGTTCAGACGCATGGTGACCGATCCCGTGACCGGGCACCTTCTGGATCGCGGCCGGCGCTACATGGCCGACGACGTGCGCGACTTCGTCGTCGCACGCGACGGTGGCTGCCGCGTGCCCGTGTGCGGTATCAGCCACCCCGACCGCCTCCAGGCCGACCACGCCGTGCCTGCGCCCGAGGGTCCGACCTCGAGCGCCAACCTCGGCGCGCTCTCGACCACCCACCACCAGCTCAAGACTGCCGGCTACCTCGACGTCGGCGACAGCAGGTCCGACGGGTCCGCAATCCTGACCACGGCGTGGGGCCAACGCATCGTCATCCCGCCGCGAGCGTTCCTCGACGACCCCGAGCCTCCACCCCGGATTCCCAGGGCATCTGGGGCGCCCGACGACCGACCCGACGACCCGCCACCGTTCTAGCGTTTCCTCACCACAGAGAGAAGGAACCGGCAATAGGTGGCGGGACAGGGCAGGGCTCACATCCCGCGCCGCGACTCCGGCGCCGCGTGGTGTTGTACTCGTGAGGTGAATCGATCCGCTCGTTGCGTCGTAAGCCTGGCCTTGCTCAGCGGCGGGTTGGTGGGGTGCTCAGCCACCATCACAAGCAGGGATGACGCGCGCATGATGGGCGGGTCATCGGCCACGAGCACGAGCGCGACGATGGGCGGGTCCGGCTCGATGATGGGTGACGGGGCCTACCACTACGCGCCGTTGACATGCTCCGCGCCGGCAGGACTCCCAGGCAATACCGTCGCGGTCATGGTCGGCGACATGGGCATGACGCAGATGATGACCGGGACCGCGCCCATGGGGTCACGAATGATGCTTCGGACCAGTCCTATCAGCGCCCCAGCGGGGCAAGTCAGTTTCGTGGTAGCAAACATGGGATGGCGCACTCACGAGTTGGTCATCCTGCCGCTGGCTGACGGACAGCAGGCGGGTGCCCGAGTGCCAGGTCCCGATGGCAAGGTCGAGGAGACGGGCAGCCTGGGCGAAGCCTCAACCCCATGCGGGGCTGGGACCGGCGACGGCATCACTTCGGGCAGTGTCGGCTGGGTCACCGTGACCCTTCCGGTGGGTCACTACGAGTTGCTCTGCAACCTGCAGAACCACTACGCCGACGGCATGTGGCAAGAGTTCGACATCACCTAGCGTGCCGGACGTGTAGTCGGCACGGATTGCCGTCACCAGGGCGAGCAGCTCGATGCATACGTGCCTGATGGACCAGCCGAGACCGCAGCAGGCTGCCCGATTGAATGTCAGGCCCGCCCGGCTCGCGGTTTCCCCGGCGCACCAGAGCTATTCACAGATCGCCGGCCATCGCGCGTGGGTTGAAGGTGGGTATGGTGAATTGGTCTGGCGGACTCTGGAGTCCGGTGGGGCTGGGCATCGCGGGGCGCAGGGGATGGGGTTCTGGGATGAGTGCTTCGTATGGTGACCATGTCGCGGTGTCGGGTGAGAAGCCGGGGTCGCTGCTGTTCGTGTGCCCGATGCACCCTGAGGTGACCGATGATCACGCGTCTGCGTGTCCCGTGTGCGGGATGGACCTCGCCCCGGTCGACCAGGTTGCGGCCGGTGGCCATCACGGGCAAGACCACCACGGCGAGGAAGGTGGCGTGCCCTCGCCCGAACCGGCGACGCGACGGCCCGGGGCCGGTGTGAGCGCCACCGAGTACACGTGCCCGATGCACCCGGAGGTGGTGCGTGACGCGCCTGGCCGTTGCCCGATCTGCGGCATGCACCTCGAGCCCGTCATCCCGTCGGCGGACGACGACAGTGCCAGGCACGAGTACCTCGACATGCGCCGCCGGTTCTGGATCTCGGTGCCTTTGTCGCTGGCTGTGCTGTCCATCGCGATGCTCCACTTCCCGCCACTGCCCGCGGCCATCGCTCCCTGGGTCGAGCTCGCGTTGGCGACCCCCGTGGTCCTGTGGTGCGCGGGTCGGTTCCTGCTGTGGGGTGTTGATTCGGTCCGGCACCGCAGTCCGAACATGTGGACGCTCATCAGCCTGGGCGTGAGCGCTGCCTACCTGTACTCGGTCATCGCTACGGTCGCACCCGGCCTCTTCCCCGAGACGATGCGGATGGACGGGCAGGTGCCCGTCTACTTCGAGGCTGCAGCGGTCATCTGCAGCCTGACGCTGCTCGGCCAGGTGCTCGAGCTGCGCGCCCGGGCCACGACCGGCGACGCGATCAAGGGTCTGCTGGGCCTGTCCCCGACGACCGCCCGCCGCATCGCGGCGGATGGCACTGACGAGGACGTCGAACTCGGACTAGTCGAGGTCGGTGACCGGCTCCGCGTCCGCCCGGGTGAGAAGGTCCCCGTCGACGGGGTCGTCGAGTCGGGTCGTTCGGTGGTGGACGAGTCGATGCTCACCGGTGAGCCGATCCCAGTCGACAAGGTGCCGGGCGACCAGGTCATTACCGGCACGATCAACACTACGGGTGCGCTCGTGGTTGTGGCTGCACAGGTCGGCGCGGGCACTGTGCTGGCCCGTGTGGTGGAAATGGTGGCCAAGGCCCAGCGGTCCACCGCCCCGATGCAGCGCTTGGCGGACAGGGTCGCCGGGGTGTTCGTGCTGGGCTGCATCACCGCCGCGACACTGACCTTCGTGATCTGGGGACTCGTCGGACCGGAGCCCAGCTGGGGGTACGGCCTCGTCGCGGCAGTCTCCGTCCTGATCATCGCCTGCCCGTGCGCACTCGGTCTGGCCACGCCCATGTCGGTCATGGTGGGCAGCGGCCTCGGCGCGAAACACGGCGTCCTGTTCAAGGACGCGGCCGCGATGGAGCACATGCGCCAGATCGACACGATCGTCGTCGACAAGACCGGCACCCTGACCGTGGGCAGGCCGAGCGTGAGCACAGTCGTCCCCGCGGATGGGTTCACCGCCGAGCAGGTGCTGGCCGCCGCCGCGAGCCTGAACACCTCCAGCGAGCACCCCCTGGCACGGGCCATCACCGACGCTGCCAAGTCCCGGGCCGTGGCACTGTCCGAGCCCACGGCGTTCGAGGCGAAGCCCGGCTACGGGGTAGCGGGCACCGTTGCCGGCCTGGCCGTCCTCGCCGGGAACGCTGACCTGATGGCCAGCATGGGAGTCGCGCCGGACCCGGCACTGCTCGACCGCGCCCCGGTGGGCCAGACCGCCATCCACGTGGCCATCGACGGCCGCGAGGCAGGCGTCATCGCACTCACGGACCGGATCAAGGACAACACCGCCGAAGCCGTCAACGCCCTGCACGCCGACGGGGTCACGATCATCATGGCGACCGGCGACGCTGCCGGCCCTGCACAGAACGTCGCGCAGACACTGGGGATCGACGACTTCCATGCCAGCGTGAAGCCCGAGGACAAGCTGGTCATCGTCGAGGCACTCCAGGCTCAAGGGCACGTGGTAGCGATGGCCGGCGACGGTATCAACGACGCACCCGCGCTCGCGCTGGCGAACATCGGCATCGCCATGGGCACCGGCAGCGACATCGCCATCGACTCCGCGGAGATCACCCTCGTGAAGGGCGACCTGCGGGGCATCACGGCCGCCCGATCCGTGTCACGGGCAACCGTGCGCAACATGAAGCAAAACCTCACGTTCGCCTTCATGTACAACGCCATCGGAATTCCCATCGCCGCAGGAATCCTCTACCCCTTCACCGGGCTGATGCTCTCCCCGATGATCGCCGCGGCAGCGATGAGCCTGTCCAGCGTATCCGTCATCCTCAACTCGCTGCGACTGCGATCCGTCCACGTCTAGCTACCGCAGCCTCCAGAGACCCGGACACCCCGGCGCCGCGACTCCCGGGTGACCGCCGACTCGGGTCAGTCGCGGGATCTCGCGGACAGGGAACTCGCACCGCTGGTCGTCTGGACGTGGTGGCGGCCCGGCATGCCCAGGCGGGCGACTCACGTGGCCGAGCGGTTGGACCACGCTCTCGACTTGTCCGCGTGAGGAGCCGACGTGCCGCTATCGAGCGGGCGTGGACCTGGCTCCGTGACACGATCTGCGAGTGTTGCGAGTGGAGACCTTCCCCGAGGCCGAGACCCCTGGCGCATTGCGCAACCAGGTTCGGGAGATGCAGGAACAGGCGTGGCCTACGACCGATCACGGCAACCGGATCGATCTAGGACCTGTTCACGATCCCGCCTTGCGACCGCTGTCGATGCTCCTGGTCGAGGAAGAAACTGTGCTCTCTGCGCTCGACGTGCTGTTCAAGCAGATCGTGCATGCGGGCCAGGAGCTGTCCTCAGCCGGGTTGAGCACCGTCGTGACTCCCTGCGCTCACCGGGGCAGGGGCTATGGACGAACCCTGGTGCGCTGGGCTCGCGAAGCGTTGCCGGCACTGGACGTTGATCTCGGGCTGTTCACCTGCGACCGGCACCTGGGCGCCTTCTACGAGGCCTGCGGGTGGGAGATGCTCCCCGGGACCGTCCTGGTGGGCGGCACGTCGGATCAGCCCTTCCCCAGCGACCAACCCGGCTTCGACAAGGTGACCCTCGGAGCCTTCTTCACCCCGACGGCGATCCAGGCGCGCGAGTCCATGCTCGAGGCCAGAGTCATGTTGTACTGCGGAGTCATTGACAAGCTGTGGTGATGGCCCCCAGCACTCGCAGGCTTCGCTGGCGTGCCGCTCCGGGGCACGCAGAGGTGCCGATCGCGCTCGCATCCGGATCGGCGACACGGCATTCTGAATCGCATGGATGGGGTCACCGAGAAGCTGGAAGCCGCACTTCGAGACTCACAGTCGCACCCCGAACGGCTCTCGGTCGCGGACGCATCCTTCAGGGTCAGCCGGGTCCTCAGGACTACGTGGCACATGGGGTTCGGCGGTTCGGAAGGCCCCACCCTTCTCGTCGACGAGGCACGGGCCGATGTCAGGCTTCTGGCCGAGCAGCTGCTCTCCGACAAGCCGCAGCCGCCCACACCGCAGGCCGTCCACGCGATGTACATCCCGGCCGTCCTGTTCGTCCTGGTCGATTCTGAAGGTCACGCTGCCCGACCGCCGATGCCGCAGCCCGACTGGGATCGCTGGGCGCCCTCCCAGGAGGCCCTGGACGCGGCCGCGTTCCAGCGCATCGGAGAGGTGCCCGCATTGGCCGACGAGGAGTGGCAGGAGCGGCTGCGTGAGTCCAGGCCGCACCGCGCATAGGTGTCGCTCGCGTTCCGCTGAGGCCGCGCGCAGAACCGCTAGGACTCGTCTTCGTGCCAGGAGTGCGGCAGCATCCTCGCAACTGGTCTATGGGCCGAGGTGCGGGCGAGGGGGAAGCGTTGCGAAGGTTCTGGTGGATCCCGCTTGGGGTGATCCTCGTCATGGTGGGTGCGACGGTGCTGATGTCCGTCGACCAGACGCAGTCGTTCGGTTGGTTCTCCTACTCCCCGACAACTGAGACGGACATCGCCGCGGCTCTCCAAGATCAGCGTGATGCAGCAAGTCGCCGTGACGCCCTCGGCGGCGTCGCCCTCATCGGCGGTCTGATCGTCTTGGCGGGTGGCGCCGCTTACAGGGTGGGGCGCCGCCAGACAGCGCCAGGCATCGCCGGCGGGGTCTCGAGCACCACGATGCGGACGTACTGGTGGCTGCTGCTGGGCCTGGCTCTGGGGGTCGTGGGGGCTGTCCTGCTCGCGTCCCTGCCCACGACTGGCCTGTGCTCGGAGTACGGCGTGAACGGTGAACTCGTGTCGGGTGGCACGTGCCAGGACGAGCTTGACGCCCTGGCGCGGACCTGGTTCCTGGGTGCGCTCCTTGGCGTCGCAGGCGTGCTGGCGATCTCGTGGGGCGTCGGTCACCGACTGGGGCGACGTCGGACGCAGACTGCCGAAGATCCGAGCCTTGCTCTGTAGCTGCCGATTGCGCTCGAGGCCGGGCGTGTGGCCCGATGGCGGACGTGCGTCCGGCCAGGGTCTTTGGCCGGATCGGTGTGCGTGCGGCACAATGGCTCTTGCCCTGCGGTGACGATCCCCGCGTGAGCACCGGTGAGCCAACGAGGCCTTGTGACGCCCACCGCGTACCGCCCGTCTGACGGGCGTAGAAACCGGAGCACCCGCATGAGCACGCCTGACTTCAAGGTCGCCGACCTGTCCCTGGCCGAGTTCGGCCGCAACGAGATCCGACTCGCCGAGCACGAGATGCCCGGCCTCATGGCGATGCGTTCGCAGTTCGGTGAGAGCAAGCCGCTCGCCGGTGCGCGCATCACCGGCTCGCTGCACATGACCGTGCAGACCGCGGTCCTCATCGAGACGCTCACCGCGCTCGGCGCCGACGTCCGCTGGGCCTCGTGCAACATCTTCTCCACCCAGGACCACGCCGCCGCCGCGATCGCCGTCGGACCCCACGGCACCCCCGAGGCCCCCGCGGGCGTGCCGGTGTACGCCTGGAAGGGCGAGTCGCTCGAGGAGTACTGGTGGTGCACGCAGCAGGTGCTGCAGTGGCCCGGCGGCGGCGGCCCCAACATGATCCTCGACGACGGTGGCGATGCCACCCTCCTGGTGCACAAGGGCCGCGAGTTCGAGCTCGCCGGCGCCGTGCCCTCGACCGACGCGAACGACTCCGAGGAGTACGCCGTCATCCTCGACCTGCTCCGCAGGACCATCGCCGACGGCAGCGTGAACTGGACCGCCATCGCCGAGGGCATCAAGGGCGTCACCGAGGAGACCACGACCGGCGTCCACCGCCTGTACGAGATGCACAAGGCTGGCTCGCTGCTCTTCCCGGCGATCAACGTCAACGACTCGGTCACCAAGAGCAAGTTCGACAACAAGTACGGCTGCCGCCACTCGCTCGTCGACGGCATCAACCGCGCCACCGACGTCCTCATCGGCGGCAAGGTCGCCGTGGTCTGCGGCTACGGCGACGTCGGCAAGGGCTCGGCTGAGTCGCTGCGCGGCCAGGGCGCCCGCGTCATCGTCACCGAGATCGACCCGATCTGCGCCCTGCAGGCGGCGATGGACGGCTACGAGGTCGCCAAGCTCGAGGACGTCGTCGGCCGTGCCGACCTCATCATCTCGGCGACCGGCTGCTACGACGTCGTGACGGTCGACCACATGAAGGCGATGAAGCACCAGGCGATCCTGGGCAACATCGGTCACTTCGACAACGAGATCGACATGGCCGGCCTTGCCGCACTGCCGGGCGTGAAGCGCACGACCATCAAGCCGCAGGTCGACGAGTGGGTCTTCCCCGACGGCCACTCGGTGATCGTGCTGTCCGAGGGCCGGCTGCTCAACCTCGGCAACGCCACGGGTCACCCGTCGTTCGTCATGAGCAACTCGTTCACCAACCAGGTGCTGGCGCAGATCGAGCTCTTCACCAAGCTCGACGAGTACCCCCTCGGCGTGCACGTCCTGCCGAAGTACCTCGACGAGATGGTGGCGCGCCTGCACCTCGACGCACTGGGCGTCCGCCTCACCGAGCTCACCAAGAAGCAGGCCGAGTACCTCGGCGTCGACGTGGCCGGTCCCTACAAGGCCGACCACTACCGCTACTGATCACCGGCTGCTGCCTGATGACCCTGACTGCGACGGTCGCGTGAGCGAGCTGAACGACCTGACAGGGGCGCCCTACCCGGGCGCCCCTGTCACGTATGCCGAGGCCCGGGCGGCCGGCGTCGACCTGCGACGGTCCCGGTGGGGTCTCGCCGACGTCGCGATCGCGATGCTGCTCGCGCTGATCGTGCCGGTGCTCGTGCTCGGGTCCGTCCTCGCGGTCGGCGTCCCTCGGGACGGTGCGGTCATCCTGCTCGGCAGCGCCGTCCTGCCGTGGGTGGGCTTCGGCCTGTGGCCCTGGCTCACCACCAAGCTCCAGGGCAACGGAGTCCGTATCGACCTCGGGTTCACGTTCGCACCGATCGACCTGGCCTGGGGCGTCGGAGGCGGCCTCGCCTGCCTGATCCTGGGCAGCCTGGCGGCGTGGGTCACCCGTCTGGTGGCCGGCGACTTCGGGTCCGCGGCCGGCAACGCGGTGACCAGTGCCGATGTGCCGCGGTGGGTCGTGTACGCCTTCTGCCTCGCCGCCCTGGTCGGGGCGCCGCTGGCCGAAGAGCTCGCCTTCCGGGGCCTCGCGTTCGCCGCCGTGGCCAGGGCGAGCGCCTCCCGTGGGCTGCCCGCGGTGCCGGTGGCCACGGTGGTGTCGGCCCTGCTCTTCTCCCTGATCCACTTCGAGGTCGTGCGCATCGGCGTGCTGCTCACGATCGGCCTCGTGCTCTCGCTCCTGCGGGCTCGCACGGGCAGGGTCGGAGCCAGTGTCATCGCCCATGGGGTCAACAACCTCTGGGGCGTCATCGGGATCCTCCTCGCCACGTGATGCGTCGTACGTCTCGTACGTCGTGAAGCACGGCGCGGCGTCGTTCGGCTGGTCGGCCAGGTCGTCTCACCGTCGTACCCTTGAGGCCCACACACGAACTTCCCAGGACCGCCCATGACCACGTCCGCTCCGGAGGCCCCCGCACCCGGGCGCCACCGCTCGACCGCCTGGGCCCACATGCCCGGGCTGGACGGCGTCCGGGCGATCGCCGTGCTCGCGGTCGTGGTGTTCCACATGGACGAGAGCTGGCTGCCGGGAGGGTTTCTCGGCGTCGACGTGTTCTTCACGCTGTCCGGGTTCCTGATCACCTCGCTGCTGCTGGCCGAGCTCGACGCCAGCGACAAGGTCGACTTCAAGCGGTTCTACATCCGCCGAGCCCGCCGACTCCTGCCCGCGCTCTACCTCGTCCTGGTCGCGACGTCGATCGCGGCGATGACGATCGCGCAGGACGCCGCGTCACGGGTCAAGGAGGACGCCATCGCCGCGTTCTTCTACGTGACGAACTGGTGGTACGTCCTGCACGGCACGTCGTACTTCGAGGCCACGGGTCGACCGCCGATGCTGCAGCACCTGTGGTCGCTCGCGGTCGAGGAGCAGTTCTACTTCGTCTGGCCGGTGCTGTGCTGGCTGCTGTGGAAGGTCGGCCGCACCCGCGGGATCCGGGTCGGTGCGATCGTCGGCGCACTGGCCTCCACCGCGGCGATGGCCTGGATCTCGATCACTCAGGGCATGCCCGCCGCGGCCGACCCGAGCCGTGTCTACTTCGGCTCCGACACCCACGCCATGACCCTGCTCGTCGGTGCCGCACTCGCGACCGTGTGGCGCCCAGGTCGCCTCGGCGTCTCGCTCACCACACGCGGGATCCGCACGGTCACCGCGTCCGGCGTGGCCGCCCTCGCGGTGCTGTTCGCGATCTTCTGGTTCGTCGCCTCGGACTCGCCCCTGCTGTACCGCGGCGGGTTCCTCGTGATCGGCGTGCTCACCGCGGTCGTCGTCGCGTGCGCCGCGGTCACCGCGTCCGCCTTCGCCGGCGTCCTGGCCCGCCAGCCGCTGCGCTGGATCGGCGAGCGCTCCTACGGCATCTACCTCTGGCACTGGCCGGTGTTCATGCTGCTGCGTCCCGGCGTCGACCTCGACGCCGACGGCCTCAGCGTGCAGGCGCTCCGCCTCACGCTGACCCTCGTCCTCGCCGAGCTGTCCTACCGCTTCGTCGAGACTCCCATCCGGCACGGGGCGATCGGCCGAGCCTGGGCGAGGTGGAAGGAGGCGGGTGGCTTCGCGCTCGTCGGCCGTGCCGGCGTTGCGGCCGTCACCTCCGTCACGGTCGCCCTCGCCCTCGGGTTCGGCCTCGCCCACGCCCAGGAGCCGACGCTCGAGGAGGCCCTCGGCGGCGTCGAGGGTGTCGGCAACGAGGACCTCACACCGACCAGTGCCGCGCCCACGCCGACCGTCACCGGCGGCGCAACGCCGACCAAGGCGCCGAAGCCCCCAGGGCCTCCGGTGCTGGGGCCGGGGGAGGACGCCTACGGCCTCAGCGTCACGGCGATCGGCGACTCGGTCCTGCTCGCCGCGCGTGACGCCGTGGTGGCGACGCTCCCGAAGTCCAAGGTCGACGCGGTCGTGAGCCGGCAGTCGTGGGAGCTGTTCCAGCGCGTCAAGGACCGACGAGCGGCAGGCAAGCTCGGCGACGTCGTCATCATCCACACCGGCACCAACGGCACGATCGATCTCGGGCAGCTCATGGACACCCTGACGCTGCTCAAGGACCGCTCGCGCGTCATCCTCGTGACGCCGAAGGCCAACCGCTCCTGGATCCCGCAGGCGACCAACACGATCAAGATCGCCGCGAAGAAGTTCGCCGGCGGCAACGTGCGCGTCGCCGACTGGCAGGTCTTCGCCTCGGGCCACCGCGACTGGTTCTACGCCGACGGCATCCACACCAAGGGCGAGGGCAGCCAGAAGTACGCCGACATGCTCCGATCGGTGATGCGCCGCTAGGCCGAGGGGCTACTTGCCGAGGGCGTCGAGCTTGGCGTCGAGCATCGTCGCGTAGGCGGACTTGCCTGCCGGCCTGAGGTGGATGCCGTCGGAGTAGAACCACGCCGCCCGCCCCGCCGAGTACGTGTACCAGTCGACGAGCACGACCCTGCTCGAGGTGAACGAGGCGTCGCACGCCTTCAGCACGCGGTTGTTCGACGCCTGCCACACCCGTGGCACGCGGTTGGTCACGAGGAACACGCGACGAGCGGTGCCGGCGGCGGAGACGATCGCCGTGCAGTCCGACGTGCGGATGTAGCCGTTGGTGCCGAGCGCGATGATGACGTTGCGGGGCAGCGTGCGGTTGGCCACCTTGGCCCGCACGATCGACACAGCGGCGCTGAACTGGCGACTTTCCGTGGCATTGACCTGGAACCCGCGCGCGGTGAGACCCGATCTGGCGCCCAGCATCACGGAGTCGCCCAGTGCGTAGCGGCCAGTCGCCACGACGGTTGAGGGGGTCGCCGGAACTGCCGTCGCCACCGGCCCGAGCAGCACGGCGAGCAGGGCCGCGGACGCGGCCGCGGCGACGGAGTGAGGCAGGCGAACAGGCACGCATCCACGGTAACCGGGCGGGGCCGGAGGTGGCCAAACGGCGCTAGACCGGCGGGGCGAACCCGTCGGGGTCGGCCGGGGACGGCGGCGGCGCCGCAGCAGCCTGAGGGTGCGGGGCGGCAAGGGCGGGAGCGGCGAGAGGCGTGGCCGCGGGGATGGGTCGGGCCCCGGCGACGCGGGCCCTCTCGGCGTTCGCCGAGCTCACCCGCATCCGCTGGGTCAGCACCGCGGCGAGGTAGGTCTCGGGGTGGACGCCGGGCGGCGGAGGCGGGGAGACATAGCTCTGCGTCTCTGCGGCGAGCTGGCGTCCGAAGGACTCGCGCACGGTCGGCTCGAGCGTGCCCGCGCGAGCCAGCAGCTGCCGTGCCTGCAGAGCGATGACGTCGGGAAGCCTTGTGACGTCGGCGATCGCGGCCCACGGCTCCATCCCCGGGGGCATGACGTACGACCGCTGAGGCGTGCCCGCCGCCGCGGGCACGCGCTCGCGGATCACCACGGTGCCGGCGAAGTGGTCGCCGAGGCGCTTGCCGCGCTGCGAGGCGAGCGAGGAGATGAGCCCGACGGCGCCGCTGGAGATCCAGAAGTCGACGAGCATGAACAGGGCCCGGACGAACGAGTGCCGGAAGCGCACGGGGCCGCCGTCGTCGCGGACGACTCGCAGGCCTGCAGCGAGCTTGCCCACCGAGCGGCCGCGCGTCAGCGTCTCCACGAGGGTCGGCAGCGCGACGATCACGGTGACGAGCATGACCACGGTGATGGCCGCGGCTGCCGCGCCGTCGGTGTTCGCCGCGGTCGCCGCCAGCAGGAACGTCACCACGAACAGCAGGACGAACTGGATCACGAGGTCCAGCGCGAGAGCCAGCATGCGGCTGGGGAACTGGGCGAGGCGCAGGTCGAGCGCGACGGCTTCACCCGTCACGGGGACAAGGGTGTTCCAGTCGCCGGTCTGCTGCGTCACGGGCACTAGTCTCCCGGTAGACGCAGGATCGGCGGGAGGGGGCACGCGGGTGGATCTCGATCTGTTCATGGCGGCGCACCGCGCCGAGTGGGACCGCCTCGAGGCCCTCAGCCGCCGCCGGCGCCTCACCGGCGCCGAGGCCGACGAGCTCGTCTCGCTCTACCAGCGCACCGCCACGCACCTGTCCCTCGTGCAGTCCTCGGCACCCGACCCGGCCCTCGTCGCGCGACTCTCCCAGCTGGTGGCCCAGGGCAGGGCGGCCGTCACCGGCGCGAGCGGCGTCTCGTGGCGCGACGTGTCCCGCTTCGTCACCGTGGCGTTCCCTGTCGCGGTCTACCGGGCCCGCTGGTGGTGGATCTCGATCGGCGTCGCCACGCTGCTGGTGTCGACCGTGATCGGCACGTGGGTGGCGATGAACCCCGACGTCGTCGCGGCGCTCGCGTCGCCCGAAGACCTCAAACGGCTGGTCGACCAGGACTTCGCCGACTACTACACCTCCGATCCTGCGGGCTCGTTCGCCTTCCGCGTCTGGACCAACAACGCCTGGGTCGCCGCGCTCGCGCTCGTGTTCGGTGCAGCGGGCTGCCTTCCCGGCGTCTGGATCCTCTGGCAGAACGCGCTCAACATCGGCATGGTCGGCGGCCTGATGGCGGCCGGCGGTCGGCTCGACCTGTTCCTCGGCCTCATCGCGCCCCACGGCCTGCTCGAGCTCACCGCGGTGTTCGTCGCCGGTGGAGCCGGCATCCGCCTCGGGTGGCAGATGGTCTCGCCCGGCCCGCGCCCGCGTTCGGTGGCACTGGCCGAGGAGGGACGCACCACGCTCACGATCGCCCTCGGGCTCGTCGTCGTGCTGCTCGTGAGCGGTCTCGTCGAGGCGTTCGTGACGCCGTCACCGCTGCCGACCTGGGCGCGCATCGCGATCGGTGCGCTCGTGTGGGTCGCGTTCCTGGTGTACGTCTTCACCCTCGGCCGCCGAGCGGCTCGGGCCGGCGACATCGGAGACCTGGTCACGAGCGCCGACCGCACCGACGTCCTGCCGTACGCCGCCTGACGCTTCAGTCCTGGCCCGGGACGGCCGATCCCTCCGGTGAGAGCCCAGGAGGCCGTCATGTCCGGCATGCGTGAGATCGAGCTCGCGGTACGCGTCGCCACGCTGCCGCTCATGGGTGTGCTGGCAGCAGTGTCGGCGGTGCGCGACAACGCCGCACGCATGCGCATCCGCGACGACGAGGACGCCGCCGAGAGAGCCGTGGCCTGGACCAACCTCAGCTCCGACGACCGGGCCGTCGTACGCGACTGGACCTTCGGCCACTGACCGGTCCACCTACCCCGGGACAGCACCCGGCGTAGTTCTGCCCGCGTGACGGTCGAGGTGGCGGTGTTCGACCGTCAGAGACGGCCGGCTGCCTTGAGGGCCAGGTAGCGGTCGGCCAGCTTCGGCGCGATCTCGTCCGAGGTGGCGTCCACCACCTCGACCCCGGAGCGCGACACCAGGGTCGTCATGCGGTCGCGATCGGCGACGGCCTGGGACGCCGACGCCGCGTCGTACACCGACAGCACGTCCCCACGGCCGCGGGCGAGCTCGTCGAGGCGGGTGTCTCGCACCGAGGCGAGCACGACGGTGTGCCGCCCGGCAAGCGTCGGCAGGTACGGGAGCAGGCCCTCGCGCAGCGCCGACGGTTCGAGCGCGGTCAGGAGGACGACGAGGGCGTGCTGACGCATGCGCGCACCGATCGCCGCCACCATCGCGTGGGCGTCGGTCTCCACGAGCGCAGGCTCGACGTCGACCAGCGCCTCGGACATCCGCACCAGCACGTCGGTGGCCGACGCCCCCCGGACGTCGGCGCGCACGCGCCGGTCGAAGGCGAGCATGTCGACGCGGTCGCCGGCCCGGGTCGCCAGTGCGGCCAGCAGGAACGCGGCGTCCATCGACGCGTCGAGCCGCGTGCCGTCGCCGACGCGTGCGGCCGAGGTGCGCGCCGTGTCGATGACGAGGAGCACGCGACGGTCGCGCTCGGGGCGCCACGTGCGCACCATGACGTCGCTCGCGCGTGCGGTGGCCCGCCAGTCGATCGACCGTACGTCGTCGCCCTCGACGTACTCGCGCAGGGAGTCGAACTCGGTGCCCTGGCCGCGCACGAGCACAGCGGTGCGGCCGTCGAGCTCACGCAACCGGGCGAGGCGCGAGGGCAGGTGCTTGCGCGACGGGAAGCCCGGCAGGACGCGAACGCCCCAGGGGACGGCGTGCGAGCTCTGCCGCCCGGCCAGGCCGAGCGGGCCCAGCGAGCGGACGGTGACGAGGTCCGGACGCCGCTCGCCGCGCCGGACCGGCCGCAGCAACGACGAGACGCGCAGGACGCGGTCGGGCTCGAGGTCGACCCTGTGCCGCGTGACCTCAACCCCTGCGGTCGGCGCCCAGGCGTCGCGCAGGATCGCGTGCACGCGACGGCGCCCCGCGTTGCGCACCGTCAGCGTCACCAGCGCCTCCTCGCCGAGGCGCGTCGTGGTGTCACCGCTGCGGTGCAGCACGAGCCTGCGCGGCGATCCCGCCAGCAGGGCGTCGACCACGAGCACGAGCAGCAGCAGGAGGTTCGCCACCAGGACGCCCGGGATCGACCTCGCGACCACGGCGACGGGCGCCGTGAGCAGGAGGGCGAGGAGGGCGGCGCGCCCGGTGACGATCATCGGCGGCTTCCGGCGATCAGCGAGGTGTGGGGACGGTGGCGAGGATGCCCTCGAGGACGGCGTCCGCGGTGACACCCTCGAGCTCGGCCTCCGGGCGCAGCGACACGCGGTGCCGCAGGGTCGGGCGGGCCAGCGCCTTGACGTCGTCGGGCGACACGTAGTCGCGGCCCGAGAGCCACGCCCACGCGCGGGCGGCGGTCACGAGCGCGACCGCACCACGGGGGGAGACGCCGAGGCGCAGTGACGGGCTGGTGCGCGTCGCGCGCACGACGTCCACGACGTACGCCGCCACCTCGGGTGCCACGGTCACGAGCGCGACCTGGGCGCGCGCGACGTCGAGGTCGGCGATGCCCGCGACCGGGCGGATGCCGGCCGCGGCGAGGTCGCGCGGGTCGAAGCCGTCGAGGTGCCGACGAAGCACGGTGTACTCGGCGTCGCGCTCGGGCAGCGGGACGGTGAGCTTGAGCAGGAACC
>JBBQAY010000038.1:0-29380 GCA_038316965.1 Candidatus Nanopelagicales bacterium | reverse complement strand
TCCTTCGTCGGGGGCGCACCTCGACTCGCTACCACCGGCGGCGCGGGGTACTGCACGTCGAACTCCGCCGATCGCCGTCCGCGTTCGGGTGCGGTGAAGGTGGCCTTCGTTGCTCAGAGGCGAACCATCCGCACATTCATTCGCAGCGTTGCGGGCGCGGGGCTAGCGGGCTGCTACGGCGGATGAGACGTCGATCCAGCGGGTGAGCAGGGCGCCGGCGGCACCCGAGTCGACGGCCTCGGCCGCACGCGGGAGCGCCGCGGCCAGCCGGTCGCCGATGGACGCCGTCGAGGCACCAGCGGCGACCGAGTCGTGTGCGACGAGGGCCGCGGCAGCACCGAGCAGGACGGCGTCGCGCACCGGGTCGAGCGCGGCCGACCGCTCGCCGGACAGCGTCGCGCGAGCCACGGCCGCGTTGAAGGCGGCGTCCTGACCGCGCAGCGCCTGCACCGACGCGCGGGCGATGCCGAGGTCGGCCGCGTCCACGAGCGACTCGACCAACGACGACCCCGTGGCATCCCAGATCCGGGTCGGCGCCGACGTCGACAGCTCGTCGAGCCCGTCCTCACCGCGTACGACGAGAGCGCGGGTTCCGCGCTCGAGCAGCGCCTGGGCCATCACCGGTGCCAGGCGCAGGTCGGCGCACCCCACGACCTGGGCCGCCGGACGGGCCGGGTTGGCCAGGGGGCCGAGCACGTTGAACACCGTCGGCACGCCGAGCTCACGACGGGCCACCGCCGCGTGCCGCATCCCCGGATGGAACACGGGGGCGAAGAAGAAGGTCACGCCGATGCGCTCGAGCACCTCGGCCACACCGGCCGGCGGCAGGTCGACGGCGACCCCGAGCGCCTCGAGCACGTCGGCCGACCCGGCGGCGGAGCTGGCGGCGCGGTTGCCGTGCTTGGCCACCGGGGCACCCGCAGCCGCCACGACGACCGCGGCCATCGTCGAGATGTTCACCGTGTGCGAGCGGTCGCCACCGGTGCCGCAGGTGTCGACGGTCGCGCCGATCGAGGTAGCGAGGTCGACGCCGGCCGCGTGCGACAGCATCGCGCTGACGAGGCCCGACACCTCGGCCGCGCTCTCGCCCTTGGCCCGGAGCGCCACGAGGAACCCCGCCAGCTGCACGGGCGTCGCGTCGCCGGACATCACGCCGCTCATCGCCCACTCGGCATCGGCGGACGTGAGGTCCTCACGACGCAGGAGCGCGCTGATGAGGTCGGCCCAGGATCGGGAGCCGGGGTCAGGGGCGGCCGAGCTGACGGGTGCCGAGGTCACGCACGAACCCTAGCCGCGACGAGCGGCTGGCCCCCGCGTGGTTCCCGGCGCAGTCGGGGTACGGCGCGAGCGCAGGATCAGCCCGCAGTGAGGGCCGCGCGCGGACGCAGCAGCGTGGCCGCGGTCTCGGCGAGCACGACAGGGTCGATCGGCGAAGGGACCACGCCCTCGGCCTGCGACCAGGTGGCGAGCCAGGCGTCCTGAGGGCGGCCGATGAGCAGCAGGACCGGCGGCGCCTCGTAGATCTCGTTGCGCATCCGACGGGTGATGCCCATTCCGCCCGAAGGACGTGCTTCGCCGTCCAGCACGCAGAGGTCGATGCCGCCCTGCTCGAGGCGGCGGATGAGCGCCGGCTCGGTCGCGCACTCGACGTACTCGATCTTCGGGAGGTCCGCGGCGGGACGCCGGCCGAGGGCCTGGCGCACGGCGGCGCGGACGGGCGCCTCGGACGAGTAGACGAGGACGGTGAGGCTGCGCTCGACGGTGCTCATGCCCGGCATCGTACCGACGGTCACGACCCTCGGGGCACGTCGGACGGGCCGGTTCGCGAGCCGCCTCCCGGCCGCCAGGCAGATGAGGCTTACCTCACTTGTGCGTTCGCGCATCGACCCAGGTCAGCGGCCATGAGCCTGACCCGGCGGCGTCCTGGTCACAGCCGCGACACGGACTCGGGGGGTGGACGGGTGCGAGGGCCCAAGACCTGCCACAATCCTGTCCGTGGCGACCGCATCCGTGATCGAGAACGCACCCGCACACGCCCCTGCCAACCGACCCAACATGGTGTCGGTGGGCACGATCGTGTGGCTGTCCAGCGAGCTGATGTTCTTCGCTGCCCTCTTCGCGATGTACTTCACGCTGCGCGCGGTCAACATCGACGAGTGGTCGACCTTCACGGAGATCCTCAACATCCCGTTCGCCACGGTGAACACCGTCATCCTCGTGCTGTCGTCGGTGACCTGCCAGCTCGGCGTCTTCGCCGCGGAGCGCGGTGACGTCCAGAAGCTCCGGATGTGGTTCATCATCACGTTCGTGATGGGCTCGGTCTTCATCGCCGGCCAGGTCACCGAGTACGCCGAGCTCGTCAAGGAAGGCGTCACGCTCTCCTCGAGCGCGTACGGCTCGGTCTTCTACCTCACGACCGGCTTCCACGGCATGCACGTGACCGGCGGGCTCATCGCCTTCCTGTTCGTGCTCGGACGCACCTACGTCTCGCGGCGCTTCACGCACCGCCAGGCGACCACGGCGATCGTCGTGTCGTACTACTGGCACTTCGTCGACGTGGTGTGGATCGGCCTGTTCACCATGATCTACCTCATCAAGTAGTCCGGCCCTGCCGCTGATCTCCATCCCGCACGACGACACGTGAAGGCTCACTCGTGACCAGCAGCTCAGTCCGACGGCACAAGGCCACCGGCCTCGCCGTCCTCATGGTGGGGCTCCTGACGACCGGGATCGGCTACGCAGCCGTGACCGGGTCGGCAGAGGCCTCGGCGCCCACGGCGTCGGCGTCCCAGGTCGAGGCGGGCAAGAAGCTCTACCTCGAGGGCTGCGCGACCTGCCACGGTCTTGCCGCACAGGGATCGACCGACGGCCCCAGCCTCATCGGCGTGGGCGCTGCCGCGGTCGACTTCCAGGTGAGCACCGGGCGCATGCCGCTGGCTGGGCCGACCAACCAGGCACCGCGCAAGCCGTACTCCTACAGCGCTGACGACGTCGCAGCACTCGCCGCGTTCGTCTCCTCGCTCGCGCCCGGCCCGGCGATCCCGACCTCCGAAGACCTCAACACCGACGAGGCGAGCCTGGCGGAGGGCGGCGAGCTCTTCCGCACCAACTGCGCCCAGTGCCACAACTTCGCAGGCAAGGGCGGTGCGCTCTCGGAGGGCAAGTACGCCCCGTCGCTCATGAACTCGAGCGACAAGGTGATCTGGGAGGCCATGACCACCGGCCCTCAGAACATGCCGAACTTCCCCGACACCACGATGCCGGCCGAGCAGAAGCAGGCGATCATCAAGTACATCAAGAACCTGCAGAACGGTGACGCCCCCGGCGGTCTTGCGCTCGGGTCGTTCGGCCCTGTCACCGAGGGAGTGTTCATCTGGACGGCTGGGCTCGGCGCCCTGCTGGCCGCAGCTGTCTGGATCGGGGCGAAGGTTCGATGAGCGACACCACCACGGACCTCGCGACGACGGGGCACGGAGACGAGCCGCAGTTCCCGTTGCCTGCGCACCACCTGCGGCTCACCGACACCGACCCTCGCGCCGCCCGCCGCGCCGAGCGCCAGGTCGCGACGATGTTCGCGCTCTCCGCGCTGCTGGTCGTCGGCTTCATCGTCGCCTACGTGACGGTGCCGACCGAGAACTTCGTCAGCCTCGGCCCGATCGGCGTCGTCAACTCCTCCAACCTGCTGCTGGGCCTGAGCTTCGGCGGCGCGGTGCTGCTCATCGGCATCGGCGCGATCCACTGGGCCAAGAAGCTCATGGCCGACGAGGAGGTCACCGACGAGCGCCACCCGGTGGGCTCCCCGCAGGAGGACAAGGACGCCGCCCTCGCCGCCTTCCAGACAGGCGTGGCCGAGTCCGGCTTCGCCGAGCGCAAGCTCGTCCGCCGCACCCTGCTCGGTGCCCTTGCCCTGTTCCCCGTGCCGCTCATCGTGCTGCTCAAGGACATGGGCCCGCTGCCCGGCACCTCGCTTCGCGAGACCGTGTGGAAGAAGGGCGACCGCATCGTCGTCGACGTGACCAAGCAGCCGATCAGGCCCGAGGACCTCCGCGTCGGCACGCTCGTGTCCGCCTCCCCCGAGGGGCTCTCGGAGCTGCAGGAGGAGCAGGGCACGCAGAACGCCCGGGCCAAGGCCTCGATCATCCTCGTGCGCATGCGCCCCGAGGAGATCCGCAACCAGCAGGGCGAGAACTGGGACTACAACGGGATCCTCGCGTTCTCGAAGATCTGCACCCACGTGGGCTGCCCCATCGCGCTGTACCAGCAGCGCACGCACCACCTGCTGTGCCCCTGCCATCAGTCAACGTTCGATCTCGCCGACTCGGGCAACGTCGTGTTCGGACCTGCTGCGCGCCGCATGCCGCAGCTGCCCATCACCGTCGACGACGAGGGATACCTGGTGGCCGCAGACGGCTTCCAGGAGCCAGTCGGCCCGAGCTTCTGGGAGCGTGGCGCATGAGCGCCATCGTCAACGAGGCCGGCAAGGCCATCAGCCGTGCCGACGAGCGAGCCCCGATCAGCTCGCTGCTCAAGGCCAACATGCGCAAGATCTTCCCCGACCACTGGTCGTTCATGCTGGGCGAGATCGCGCTCTACTCGTTCATCATCCTGCTGCTCACGGGCGTCTACCTGACGCTCTGGTTCAAGCCCTCGATGACCGAGGTCATCTACAACGGCTCGTACACCCCGCTCGTGGGCATCCACATGTCCGAGGCCTATGCCTCGACACTGGACATCAGCTTCGACGTCCGCGGCGGGCTGCTGCTGCGCCAGATCCACCACTGGGCCGCGCTGTTCTTCATGGCCGCGATGATCGTGCACATGTTCCGGATCTTCTTCACCGGAGCGTTCCGCCGCCCACGTGAGTTCAACTGGGTCATCGGCGGCTCGATGATCCTCATCGGCCTGCTCGAGGGCTTCGCCGGCTACTCGCTCCCGGACGACCTGCTCTCCGGCGTGGGCGTCCGTATCGTCGCCGGCATCGTCGAATCGATCCCGGTCGTCGGCACCTACCTGATGTTCTTCATCTTCGGTGGCGAGTTCCCGGGCAACGACTTCATCCCACGGCTGTACACGTTCCACGTGCTGCTCGTGCCGGGCATCCTGCTGGCCCTCATCGGCCTGCACCTGATCCTGATCTTCTACCACAAGCACACGCAGTACCCCGGGCCCGGCCGCACCAACACCAACGTCGTGGGCTTCCCGCTCTTCCCGGTGTACGTCGCCAAGGCCGGCGGCTTCTTCTTCATCGTCTTCGGCGTCACCGCGCTCATGGGTGCCCTGGTCACGATCAACCCGATCTGGGCCTACGGCCCCTATGTGCCCGACCAGGTCACGGCAGGTTCGCAGCCCGACTGGTACATCGGCTTCCTCGACGGCATGCTCCGCGCGATGCCTCCGTGGGAGACCGTGCTGTTCGGCCAGTGGACCATCAGCTGGAACGTCTTCATCCCGGCGGCGGTCATGCCGGGCATCCTCGTCACGCTGCTGCTCGCGTACCCCTTCCTCGAATCGTGGATCACCGGCGACAAGCGTGAGCACCACCTGCTGGACCGCCCGCGCAACAACCCCACGCGCACGGCGATCGGCGTCATGGTCATCACGTTCTACGGGATCCTCGTCATCAACGGCGCGAACGACGTCATCGCGATCACGTTCAACCTGTCGATCAACCAGCTGATCTGGTTCACCCGCATCGGGATCTTCATCATCCCGCCGCTGGCGTTCCTCGCCACGCGCCGCTTCTGCCTCGCGCTCCAGCGTCGTGACCGCGAGCTCCTGCTGCACGGTCGCGAGAGCGGCCAGATCCTGCGCCTGCCCCACGGCGAGTTCATCGAGATCCACACGCCGGTCTCCGACGAGGTCCGGGCTGTCATCCTGTCCAAGGAGGACGTCACCCCGATCGAGGCTCCCCCGGCCACCGACGAGAACGGTGTCGCGACCCCGGGGCTGCGTGGCAAGCGTTGGCGGGCCAAGCTCTCCCAGGCCTACTTCGGCGACAACGTCGCGAAGCCCACGGCGGCCGAGCTCGAGGAGGCTGCGCACCACGGGCACGAGCTGCACGACCACGAGGTCGAGGAGCTCGAGGCTGCCGGCAAGCACGCACCGAGCACCCTCACCCCCGACTCGCACTGAGTCGACCTGCTCCACCGCGAAGGCCCGGTCCGCGAGGACCGGGCCTTCGCGCTTGTCGGACCCCGCTTCCCTGGCAGGCTGGGCCGGTGGACACCACTCCCGTGCCGAGGCCCGACGGCGACCCCGAGATCTTCGAGCCACCGCGCGTCGGCACAGGTTGCCGCCGCGGTCACACCGGCCGCTCCGGGCCCGGGGAGAATCGCGAGCTCGGCCAGGTGCCCGGCCGTGTCTCGGCCTGGTTCGGCGCCGTCGTGCTCGGTCTGATCTGCGCCGCAGCCTGGATCTGGCTCCCCGGCGCCCGGCCGTGGCTGCCCGTGGTTCTCGGCACCTGGTACGCCGTCACCCTGGCGATCCAGGTCGCCCTGGGCCACCGAGGATCGTGCATGGTCCGGCGTGCGGGCCGATGGTTCTTCGGGCCCGCAGGGGCCCTCCTGGACCCCTCCGACGACTGATCAGCCCGCGGGCGCCGGCACGCGGGCGGTCTCGGACCAGCCCAGTGCCTCGTAGGCGGCGGCGGCCTCCTGCCGCGGCTTCCCGCACACCGAGAGAGGGGTGCCGACCCGCAGTGCCGTGCCGTCCGCGAGCCGTCGCCGATCAGGACAGGGCCGAGCCGGTCTTCCACTCGTCGTACGCCGTGTTCCACAGGCCGATGCCGTTCCACGACTGCATGGAGCGGTTGCTGCCGGTGTAGACCACGACGTCGCCGATGCGGGAGCGGTCGTAGAGCCACTTGGCGTTCTCGGTGCTCATGCCGGTGCAACCGTGCGAGACGTTCTCCTTGCCCTGGTGGGAGACCGACCAGGGTGCGGCGTGGATGAACTCGCCGGAGTTGGTGAGGCGCATCGCCCACTGGACCTCGAGGCGGTAGTACTCGGGGTCGTTCACCAGGGTGCCGCCGGTCGAGGCGTCCATCAGGCGAGTCGGCTCCTTGGTCGAGATGACCTTGACCCCGCTCCGGGTGGTGAACCCGTCCTTCCCCGTGGTGATGGGGATGCGCTTGATCGTCTTCCCGTCGCGCGTGACGCGCATCGTGTGCTTCTGGATGTCGATGTACGACACCATCGCCGCGCCGGTGGAGAACGAGAGGCTGCGGTCTGACTCACCCCAGATCGCCGAGGTGATCCTGCGCCCCTTGAGGCGGGCCTCGACGGTGATCGCGGCGTGACCGGGCCAGTAGGCCTCAGGGCGGTACTGCACGACGTCGTCCGACTGCCAGGCCCAGGCGCCCGCCACCTGCTCGCCGTCCGCGCGCACGGCGAGCGAACGCTCGAACGCAGCCTTGCCGGCGGTGGTGGTCAGTCGCTGGTCGAGCGTGAGAGTGATGGGCATCCCCACGCCGACCGTGCCGCCGTCGCGCGGTGACATCGTGAAGCCGAGGAAGGCCGAGGGAGCCACCGTGGTGAGCGTGGTCGTCGTGCGCGTGGGCAGACCTGCACGGTCGACGGCATCGGCCTGCACGGTGTACGACGAGGCGTACTCGAGGCGCCCCCCGGCCACGACGAACGTGCGGCCATCGACCGAGAAGCTGCCGGCGACGATGCCGTCGGGGCCGACCACGCGCACCGCCGTCAGGCGGCCGGAGTCAGCCGTCACCACAAGGCGGGACGCCGGAGCCACGGGCTTGCCTGTCGGAGCCGGGGTGATCACGATCGTGGCGGTAGAGCCGGGGGCGACCGACCCGGCGCGCATCTCGAGGGTGCCCGTGCCGCAGCCGGAGAGCACGAGCGCACTGGCAAGGGCGAGCACGCCGGCGGCAGTCGCGTGGGCGCGTGGAGCACGTCGCACGTCGCACCTCCGTCCGCTCGACCGAGCTCCCTGCCCTCAGTGTCGGCAGGTCGGACCCGTGGATCCACCACTCCAGAGTGACGGATGGGTGACGATCGGGCAGCACGGGGTCCCCCGTACGCCACGAGAGGCGGGATCCGACCGGACCCCGCCCCTCGTGCACACGAACGGAGCTAGTCGGCGAACTCGCCGACGTAGTACTCGAAGACGAAGCCCACGAGCGTGAGCATGAGGAGCCCGACGCCCAGGATCAGCAACCAGACGGCGAACACCAGCCCGAGGATGGTCACGCCGGTGGCCAGGGCCACCGCGATCGGCCACCACGAGTGCGGGCTGAAGAAGCCGTAGTCAGGCTCGGCGTCCTCGATGACCGCCAGCGGGTCGTCCTCGGGGCGGGTGCCCACACGACGCGCGGTGAACAGCAGGTAGAACGCCACCAGGAACGCCAGCCCACCGGTCAGCGCGAGGGCCGTGGTGCCCACGATCTCCTCGGTGACGAACCAGTACGCCCCGGCGACGATGCCGTAGAACACCGTGCCGATCGCGAACAGGGCGCCTTCGATCTTCACGACTGGTCACCCTTCGTGTCGGCGTCGACGAGGGCGTCGACGACCTTCCCGTGCGCGTGGTGGTCTGCCAGCTCCGGGTGGTGCAGGTCGAACGCCGGAGACTCGGATCGGATGATCGGGATGGAGTTGAAGTTGTGGCGCGGGGGCGGGCAGGTCGTGGCCCACTCGAGCGAGCGGCTCCAGCCCCACGGGTCGTCCTCGGTCACGAGCGGTGCGGTGCGGGCGGTCTTCCACACGTTGTAGAAGAACGGAAGCATCGAGACCGCGAGGATCGCCGAGCCGACGGTGCTGACGATGTTGAGCGTCGTGAAGCCGTCCGAGGCGAGGTAGTCGGCGTAGCGGCGCGGCATCCCCTCGGCACCCAGCCAGTGCTGGACGAGGAACGTGGTGTGGAAGCCGATGAACAGCAGCCAGAAGTGCACCTTGCCCAGGCTCTCGTCCAGCATCTTGCCGGTCCACTTCGGCCACCAGAAGTAGAACCCGGCGAACATCGCGAACACCACGGTGCCGAAGACGACGTAGTGGAAGTGCGCGACGACGAAGTAGGAGTCGGACACCTGGAAGTCGACGGGCGGGGCCGAGAGCAGGACGCCGGTGAGGCCGCCGAACAGGAACGTGACGAGGAAGCCCAGGGTCCAGAGCATCGGTGTCTCGAAGCTCACCGACCCTCGCCACATCGTGCCGATCCAGTTGAAGAACTTCACGCCCGTGGGAATGGCGATGAGCATCGTCATGAACGAGAAGAACGGCAGGTTGACCGCACCCGTCACGTACATGTGGTGCGCCCACACCGCGATGGAGAGCGCGGCGATCGCGGCGGTCGCGAAGACGAGGCCCTTGTAGCCGAAGATCGGCTTGCGGCTGAAGACCGGGAGGATCTCCGAGGCGATGCCGAAGAAGGGCAGCGCGAGGATGTACACCTCGGGGTGGCCGAAGAACCAGAACAGGTGCTGCCAGAGGATCGCCCCGCCGTTGGCGGCGTCGAAGACCTGGGCGCCGAACTTGCGGTCTGCCTCGAGCACGACGAACGCGGCAGCGAGGACCGGGAAGGCCATCAGCGCGAGGATGCTCGTGAAGAGCACGTTCCAGGTGAAGATCGGCATGCGGAACATCGTCATGCCGGGCGCGCGCATGCAGAAGATCGTGGTGATGAAGTTGACCGAGCCGAGGATCGTGCCGAGGCCACCGAGGGTGAAGCCCAGGATCCAGAGGTCGGCGCCGACGTTGGGCGAGTTGATCGCGTTCGACAGCGGCGTGTAGGCGAACCAGCCGAAGTCGGCCGCACCACCGGGGGTCAGGAAGCCGGCGCACACGATGACACCGCCGACCACGAAGAACCAGAACGCCAGGGCGTTCAGGCGCGGGAAGGCGACGTCGGGGGCACCGATCTGCAGCGGCATGAGCGCGTTGGCGAACCCGGCGAACAGCGGGGTCGCGAACAGCAGCAGCATGATCGAGCCGTGCATGGTGAAGAGCTGGTTGTACTGCGTGTTCGACACGAACTGCAGACCCGGCTGCGCGAGCTCGGCGCGGATCACGAGGGCCATGAGGCCGCCGAAGACGAAGAACGAGAACGAGACGATGAGGTACATGTACCCGATCACCTTGTGGTCGGTGGAGGTGATCCACTTCACCAGGGTGCGGCCGAACTTACGACGGGAAGGGTCCGCCGTCGTCATGCCGTCGGGGTCGGGCGCGTTGACGACCGGGCGGTCGTTGAGCAGCGTCACGAAGAGCTCCCCGGGGTCGCAGTGGCGGTTTCCTGACCGGTCCGGCCGCCGGCGTCGCCGTCGGTGATCACGCGGCCGGTCTCGAGCTTGCCGCCCTGGCCCGCGGCCTTGAGGGCTGCGATGTGGGCGTCGTACTCGCTACGGCTCACGACGTGGACGTTGAAGAGCATCCGCGAGTGGTCGGTGCCGCAGAGCTCTGCGCACTTGCCCGCGAAGATGCCCTCCTTGTTCGGCGTGAGCTCGAACTGGTTGAGGCGCCCGGGGACGACGTCCATCTTGAACAGGAACTGCGGCACCCAGAACGAGTGGATGACGTCGGGCGAGGTGAGCTGGAACCGGGTGCGCTCGTCGACCGGGAGCCAGAGGTCGGCGGGCCGGGCCGGGGTGCCGACGTCGTACGCGCCCTCCTCGTAGTTGAAGCCCCAGTTCCACTTGAACCCCACGACCCCCACGGTGTTGGCGGGGTCGGGCGTGAGCTTGGTGATCTCGGCCTGGTCGCGCGCGGTGACCACGAACAGCGCCGCGATCATGACGGCCGGAGCCACCGTGTACAGGATCTCCAGCGGCGCGTTGTAGCGCGTCTGCACCGGAGCACCCGAGTTGGCGCGCTTCCGGTAGGCGATGATCGCCCAGAAGATGAGGCCCCAGGTCAGGACGCCGACCGCGAACGCCGCGATCCAGGAGTTCTGCCAGAACGACAGCAGCAAGGGCCCCTGCTCGGTGACCGGCTCCGGGTAGCCGAGGCGTCCCAGTTGCGTGTCTGAGGAGCACCCTGCGGTGCCGGCCAGCACGAGTGCCGCGCCAGCTGTCAATGCGACGCGGCGAGCCCGCGAGGGGCGCTGCGAGCGGGTCGAGCCCACGGATCGCCATCCCTTGGTGAGGTGGTGCCCCCGGAACGAGAGCGGGCCGCCGGTTGGGGCGGCTCGCAACGACCCGTGGGGCGGGTCTGACGTACGCGCCGAGACTAGCGCAGCAAGGCTCCCTCGACCTGCCGGGGTGGGGCATTAACGTCAGGGCGTGGCGCAGCATCTGACCAGCGACGATGCAGGTCGGCGTGGACCGTCCGAGGGTGTGAGGCAAGCCTCACCGAAGAACTCGGTCGAGCCGCCCGGCGGCTTCCTCGACGCTGCCTCCGGGCAGCCCCTACGGCCTACGGCACGGGCCGCGCTCGACGCTGCCCTGGACCACGGCTGGGCCGACCCGGCGCGGCGCTATCACGACGCCCGTCGGGCCCGGCTCCTGCTCGATGCGGCCCGGGAGTCGGTGGCTGCGCGGATCGGGGCGAGGCCGGACGAGGTCTCCTTCACCGCGTCCGGCACCCAGGCGGTGCACCTCGGCGTGGCCGGCCTCGTGCGTGGCCGCGTCCGCACCGGCGACCGCATCGCCGCCACGGCCGTCGAGCACTCGAGCGTCCTGCACGCTGCGCGGGCGTACGGCGTGCCCGTCATCGTGCCGGTCGACGGCCTCGGCAGGCTCGACCTCGAGGCGTTCGCAGGCCAGGTCGGCTCCCCCGGCGTCGCTCTCGCCGCCGTCCAGAGCGCCAACCACGAGGTGGGCACGCGGCAGCCGGTGGCCGCCGCCGTCGACCTCGCAGCGGAGCACGACGTCCCTCTACTCCTGGATGCGGCCCAGTCGGTGGGTCGAGACGACCTGCCCGGTGGTTGGTCGGTGCTCACGGCGAGCGCCCACAAGTGGGGCGGCCCGAGCGGTGTCGGCGTGCTGGCGGTGCGCACGGGCGTCCGCTGGCGTTCGCCCTCGCCCGACGACCCGCGCGAGACGGGCCGGGTGCCGGGGTTCGTCGCCGTGCCACTGGTGGTCGCCGCGGCGGCCGCGCTCGAGGAGGCCGAGAGCGAGCGTGCCACCGAGAGCGCACGGCTGCATGCCCTCGTCGATCGGATCCGGGCGCGCGTCCCGGAGGTCGTGCCCGACGTCGTCGTGCTCGGGGACCCGATCGATCGCCTCCCGCACGTGGTCACGTTCTCCTGCCTCTACACCGACGGCGAGACGCTGCTCGATCTCCTTGACGCCGAGGGCTTCGCGGCGTCGTCCGGTTCGTCGTGCGTGGCCGATGCCCTCGAGCCGAGCCACGTCCTGGCCGCGATGGGCGCGCTGACCCAGGGCAACCTGCGCGTGTCGCTGCCGAGCGGCGTTCGCGAGCAGGACGTCGATCGCTTCCTCGCGGTCCTGCCGGGTGTCGTGGCTCGGGTGCGTGCGACCCTGGGCGCCGAAGGGCTGTGACGGACATGGACGAGACCGGTATCCCCGCGTACGACCGCGTGGTCGACGAGCGCGGAAGCCGATGCCCGAAGCCGATCATCTCCCTGGCCAGGATGGCCAGCGCCGATCCTGCGGCAAGGATCCTGCTGCTGGCCGACGACGCCGCAGCCGACACCGACGTGCCTGCCTGGTGCGGCTTCCGCAGCCGCATGCTCAGCTGGGTCGGGCCGGCCCCTGACGGTCACGGCCGCGCCTACCTCGTCGTCCCGCTCGACCCGGAGCCTTCACCCTTGCTCTCCTAGCTCAGTCGGCGAAGGCCGGCGGCAGCGCAAGAGCAGCGGCCAGCAGGTCGAGGAAGTCGGGGCGGTCGATCTCCACGACCCCCAGCGTCTCGAGGTGGTCCGTCTGCCACTGGACGTCGAGGAGGCGTCCCGGGCCCGGCGCGGCGGCCAGGATCCCCACGAGGGCGACGAGCGCGACCTTGGACGCATCGCGTTCGCGGCTGAACATCGACTCCCCCGCGAACAGGCCGCCGACCTCGACCCCGTAGAGACCGCCGACCAGATCGCCCTCGACCGTGCGCGTCTCGACCGAGTGCGCCCAGCCGAGGCCGTGCAGGTCGAGGTACGCCTCCACGAACTCGTCGGTGATCCAGCCCGAGGGCCGACGCGGGTCGCCGCACGCGCGCATGACCTCCTCGAACGCGGTGTCGACGGTGGTCGTGTAGCGCCGGCACGACTTCGCGAGCGACCGCGTCACCCGCAGCCCGTCGAGCGGCAGCACTCCGCGCGGGTCGGGCGACCACCAGCCGAGCGGCCCGTCGGAGTCCAACGGCATGGGGAAGAGACCGCTGCGGTACGCCGCGAGCAGAGTCCCCGGCTCGAGGTCGGCGCCCACGCCGAGCACTTCCTGGCCTGGCTCACCCAGGGCTGCATCGGGAAGCACCCAGATCGTGGGGTCCGGCTCCTGCGGCGTCACAGCACGACCCTGCCATTCCCTCGCTGCCGGAGCCGGACGATCCGCCTCTGCCCGCTGGTCGACCGCGGGCTACGGGCGCGCGCACCGGATCTTGTCCTCGACCTCGGCTGCTGCGTCGGCGCCGTACATCGCGGTGAAGCGGGCGAGGAAGTGCTGCTGCGCGAGGTCGTACTCCTGCGTGCCGACGGTCTCGATCACGTACGTCGCGAGCAGCGAGCCGATCTGTGCGCACCGCTCGTGCGAGAGGTCCCAGGCCAGGCCCGAGAGGAAGCCGGCTCGGAAGGCGTCGCCCACGCCGGTCGGGTCTGCCTTGAGCTCTTCGGGTGGGCACGGCACGAACACCGTCTCCTTGCCCTTCACCTCGACGCGGGCGCCGTCCTTGCCGAGCGTCGTGACCCGCACGCCGACCCGGTCCAGCACGTCCTCAGCGGTCCACCCCGTCTTCTGCTCGATCAGCCCGGCCTCGTAGTCGTTGCTGAACAGGTACGCCGCGCCGTCGACGAGCTGCTTGATGCCGTCGCCGTCGAGCCAGGCCAGCTGCTGGCTGGGGTCGGCGACGAACGGGATGTTGCGGAAGCGGCACTCGTCGGTGTGGCGCGACATCGCCTCGGGATCGTTCGCGCCGATCAGCACGAGGTCGACCCCACCGAGCCGGTCGGCGATGGGGCCGAGCTCGATCTCGCGAGCCTCGGACATCGCACCCGGGTAGAACGACGCGATCTGGCACTGCTCGGTGTCGGTCGTGCAGACGAACCGCGCCGTGTGACGGACGTCGGACACCTTCACGGACGCCGTGTCGACGCCATGACGGTCGAGCCAGGACCGGTAGTCGGCGAAGTCCTGGCCGACGGCGCCGACGAGGGTGGGGCGCAGACCCAGGACGGCCATGCCGAACGCGATGTTGGCGGCCACTCCCCCGCGCCGGACATCGAGGTCGTCGACGAGGAACGACAGCGAGACGCGGTCGAGCTTGTCGGCCACGAGCGAGTCGGAGAACTTGCCCGGAAAGGTCATGAGGTGGTCGGTCGCGATGGACCCCGTCACGCAGACGCGCACGGCCCCTCTTTTCTCGTGGTGGTCGTGGATGAAGCTCGCGGTCCCGGACGCGCAGAACCTTAACCGGCTCACGGAACCGGCATGCGGTGACGGGCGTCACAGCACCGTAGGACACCGGGACGGCAGCTGAGGGACGATGTCAGTGCCACGGCAGGGAGGCACGGCGATGACCACCAGCACGAGCACCCAGACGACCAAGCGGGCCCGAGCCCGCACCAGCTCGGCCCTTGCAGTGGGTGGGCTCGTCACCGCACTCGCACTCGCCGCCTGCGGCACCGAGGTCGCGAACGGCTCGGGCGAGGGGCTCGCACCGCTGCGGATCGGCTCCGCCAGCGGCAACGGTGCCCCGGCAGCGGGCTCCGACTCCTCCGGCGGCAAGCTCGCCTCCGGGTGGACCCTGCAGGGCTCCCTGCCCGCCGGTCCTGGCAGCGGCCCGGTGCTGCGCTTCACCGGCGCGCCGGGCGAGGACGACGTACGCGCCCTGGCAGCGGCGCTCGGCCTCACCGCCGCACCCGGCAAGCGCGCCCACGGCTGGGTCGTCGACGGAAAGGCCGGCCAGCTGCGCGTCCGCAACGACGCCTCGGGCCAGTGGTCCTTCTCGCGGAGCAGTGACTGCCCGTCGTACTTCGTCGACGTCGACCGCACCGACGGCAGCACCGGGGTGTCGTGCGCCGTCGCGGATGCACCGGCGTCGGTGACCGTGCCGTTGCCCCCCGACGCGCCGTCGGACGCACCCACCGCGAACGACCTGCCCCTGGTCACGGACGACGCCGCCCTCGCGACCGCTGAGCCCGTCCTCGCAGCGGCCGGCGTCGATGCCACCCCGCGCGTGCGGGGCGGTGCCGGCGGCCAGAGCGGCACCGTCGCGTCGGTCGTGGCCGACCCGACGATCTCCGGCCTGCCCACCTCAGGGCTGAGCAGCGTGGTGGACGTCGACGGGCAGGGCGTCGTGGGCGCCACCGGATGGCTCGGCGACCTCACGGCCGACGGCGACTACCCCGTGCTGTCGGCGCAGAAGGCGTTCGACCGACTCGACTCGATGCCGCGCCCCCTGGCCGCCATCGCGTGTCCGGACATCGCCCCGGGCCCGATGGAGTCGGGAGCACCCGAGACCATGCCGTGCGCCAGCCCCGAGCCCATGGTCATCACCGGAGCGACGTTCGGACTCACGCTCAGCTGGGAGGGTCTGACACCGATCCTCGTGCCGGCGTGGCTGTTCGCCGTGACCGGCTGGGACACCCCGCTCGCTCAGATCGCCGTCGCCGACCAGTACCTCGCCGACCCGACCCCGATCCCCGAGCCGACGACGGGCACCGGCGGCGGCTCCGACCCTGGTAGCGGCGGCAGCGCGATCCCGCCGCAGCCGGGCACTCCCGACACTCCTGTGGAGCCGCCGACCGATCGCGGCCTCTCACCCGAGCCCGCGCCCGGCTACGTCTCCATCGTGAGTGCGATCGCCAGCGCCGACGGCATGAGCCTCACGCTCGTCGGATGGGGCGGCGTGTGCGCCGAGTACTCCGGTGAGGTCAAGGAAGACCCCGCCCATGTCTACGGCTACGTCACCTCGCGGTCGACTCTCGCCCCGGACGAGGCATGCATCGAGATCGCCAAGGAGATCAAGGTCACCGTGAAGCTGCAGGAGCCTCTCGGCAGCCGCACGGTGATCGACCAGACCTCGAACTCCGAGCGCGTCGTGCCGGTCGAGAAGTCCTGACCTCAGACGACGACGAAGGCCGCACCCGAGTCGGGTGCGGCCTTCGTGGTGTCTGGGACTAGCTGAACGAGTCGCCGCAGGCGCACGAGCCGCCGGCGTTCGGGTTGTCGATGGTGAAGCCCTGCTTCTCGATCGTGTCGACGAAGTCGACCGTCGCACCGGTGAGGTACGGCGCGCTCATCCGGTCGGTGACGACCTTGACGGTGCCGAACTCCTTGACGACGTCGCCGTCGAGGGAGCGGTCGTCGAAGAAGAGCTGGTAGCGCAGGCCCGAGCAGCCACCAGGCTGGACGGCGACGCGCAGCGACAGGTCTTCGCGGCCTTCCTGAGCAAGCAGCGCAGAGACCTTGGACGACGCGGTCTCGGTGAGCAGGATGCCGTCGGAGACGGGGGTCGAGGTCTCGATCGTGACGTCGGCGGTCATGCGGCGGTCCTCCGTGTTGGGACTGGTCGTTCCGGTACGTGAGGGCCAACCCGGCGACCCGGCGTCGTATTCCCACCGGGTGAGGGCACCCTCACTGGCTCCATGGTGCCATGCCGGGGCCGGATCAGCCCGCTCCACCCCACGTGCGCGCTGCCCGCTCCGCGACCGCGGCCAGCTGCGCGGCCGGGTGCGCGAAGGCGTCGGCCTCCGGGAGCCCTCGGTCGCGCAGGTCGTCGAGGATGGCGAACGCGGCGCTGACGCCCGTCGCGGAGTACTCCCGACGTCCGACCTCGACCCGGCCCGCGAGCACGACACAGGCACGTCCGTGGGCGAGAGCCGACTCCGCCACTCCCGACACCACCTTGCCGCGCAGGCTCTGCCAGTCGAAGGACCCCTCTCCCGTGATGACCAGGTCGACCCCGGCGACGAGGGCGTCGAAGCCCAGCGTCTCGAGCACGGTGGCGATTCCGGGGACGCGCGTGGCGTCGAGGTGCAGCAGCGCGTAGCCGAGCCCTCCCGCGGCGCCGGCACCCAGCGCCACGGCCGGGTCCTTGCCGTCGGGGCGTCGTCCGACCACGGCGACGAGGTGCTCGAGCGTGCCCTCGAGCTCCATGACCGCGCCGTCGTCCGCGCCCTTCTGCCGAGCGAATCCGTTGGCCGCGCCGCGCAGGCCGAGCAGCGGGTTGTCGACGTCGGAGGCGAGCACGATCGCGACGTCGCGCACAGCGGCACGGGCCGGCGCGAGATCGACCGACAGCACCGACCGCAGCGCGGAGGCACCTTCGGCGAGCAGCGGCGTGACGTCGTTGCCCTCAGCGCCCTCGGCCGTGGCACCCAGTGCCGCCAGCATGCCGATGCCACCGTCGTTGGTAGCGCTGCCCCCGAGACCGACCACGACCGTGGTCGCGCCCCCGCCGACCGCGGCGGCGATGAGCTCACCGACGCCGTACGTCGTGGCGCGCACGGGATCACGGAGCTCGACCGGGACGAGGTGGAGGCCGCACGCCTGCGCGGACTCGACGTACGCCACATCGCCGACGATCAGGACCGACGCGCTCACGGGGGTTCCCAGAGGGCCGGTGACCTCCACCGCGACACGGCGTCCGCCCAGCGTGCGCTCGAGCGCATCGAGGAAGCCCGGGCCACCGTCGGCAAGCGGCACCTGCACGATCTCGTCTCCGGGCGAGGTCCGCTGCCAGCCCTCGGCGATGGCCGACGCGGCTTCGAGCGCCGACAGGGTGCCCGCGAACTTGTCCGGCGCGACGAGGACCTTCACGAGATCGACCGTACCGGGACGGAAGCATCGTGCCGCGTCGGGTGTTGGGACGGGACGAGGTTCCGGCGGCGGCCGGTCCCGATCCGGAACTGTCTGGGAGGATGACTCCGTGAGCACCGAGAGCTTCGTGGACCCCAGCCCGACCCCGCTCGCCCTCCTGCTGCTCGGCCGAGGCGCCGACCCGCAGTCCGAGCGCGGCGTCGAGTGCCCCGGCGACCTCCCCGCCGCGAGCGACCCCGACCTGGTCGCCCGCGCTCGCCGCGCCAAGGACGCTCTCGGCGACCGTGTGTTCATCCTCGGCCACCACTACCAGCGCGACGAGGTCATCCAGTTCGCCGACGTCACCGGCGACTCGTTCAAGCTGGCGCGCGACGCCGCGGCCCGGCCCGACGCCGAGTTCGTCGTGTTCTGCGGCGTCCACTTCATGGCGGAGAGCGCGGACATCCTCACCGGCGCAGAGCAGGCCGTGGTGCTGCCCGACCTCGCAGCAGGCTGCTCGATGGCCGACATGGCTGCCATCGGCCAGGTCGAGGACGCCTGGGACGTCCTGGCCGACGCCGGCGTCACCGACGTCACGATCCCCATCACGTACATGAACTCCACCGCGGCCATCAAGGCGTTCACCGGGCGCAACCGCGGCGCCGTGTGCACGTCGTCCAACGCGCAACGGGCGCTGGAGTGGGCCTTCGAGCAGGGCGAGAAGGTCTTCTTCCTGCCCGACCAGCACCTCGGCCGCAACACCGCGGTGCTCGACCTCGGGCTCTCGCTCGACGACTGCGTCGTCTACGACCCGCACAAGCCGCAGGGCGGCCTCACCGTCGAGCAGGTGCGCGCGGCCAAGGTCATCCTCTGGAAGGGCCACTGCTCGGTGCACGGTCGCTTCTCGCTCGAGTCGGTGGTCGACGTACGCGAGCGCGTCCCCGGCGTCAACGTGCTCGTCCACCCCGAGTGCAAGCACGAGGTCGTGACTGCGGCCGACCACGTGGGGTCGACGGAGTACATCATCAAGACCCTGGACGCTGCCCCCGCCGGCAGCGCCTGGGCCATCGGCACCGAGCTCAACCTCGTGAAGCGGCTCGCCCTCGCGCACCCGGACAAGCAGGTCGTGTTCCTCGACAAGACCGTCTGCTTCTGCGCGACGATGAACCGCATCGACCTCCCGCACCTGGTGTGGGCGCTGGAGAACCTCGTCGCGGGCACCGTGGTCAACCGCATCGAGGTCGACCCCGACGTGGCCCACTGGGCGCGGATCGCTCTCGACCGCATGCTCGCCCTCCCCGGCGTAGCAGTCGCCCCACCCACGTCCCAGGACTGAGTTTCTGGCCCTCCAAGCGAGGGGGGCTATAAGCCGGGCGCTCCCCAGATGGCGAACCAGCGGCTGGTGTCGGTCTCCATCCGCAGGTCGTTGGTCAGAAGGTCACGCAGCTGGATCTCGAGGATGTTGTCGCGCTTCTGGACGGGCTTGCCGTCGACGGTCGTACCCGTTCCCGCCAGGGGAACGAACGGGTAGAACGTGCCCTGCTTGTAGAGGTAGACCAGCCCGATCGTGCGCGTGCCGTCCGTGAAGGTGACCAGCGAGCACAGCAGCGTCGAGCCGAATCCTGAGTCCTGCAAGGTCGTGTTCACCGCGTGCAGGTCGGTGACGAGTGCGCTGGCGTCCGGCGGGTCGCTGCGGCAGACGAGCCAGGTGTAGCCGAAGGAGTCGACCTCGACCTCCACCTTCGGGCCGCCGCCGGCGTCGAGCAGCGCCTGCACCTCCGCCTGCACGTCGGCGAACGCTCGCCCCTCGGGAGCGCGGAACGCCACAGACCCCGTGCCGGACGGGTGGAAGCCCATCGAGGCGTCGAGGGTGATGGCGGCGGACGGCAGCCCGAACAGGTTGTCGAGGTCGGGCTTGGCCGGCTTGCTGCGCCCGAGGATGACGTCGAAGATTCCCACGGGTCCACTCTCCCTCAGGTCCGGCGTGTGTGTGCGCGCAGCCGTGGCTGATACTCGAGGGGTGAAGCGCGCCGCGGCCACAGCCGCCCTGTCCCTCGCCCTGCTGACGAGCGCGTGCGGCGCTTCGACCGTCGACCCGGGCACGACGGCGTCCCCCAAGCCCACCTCGACCGGCAGCGCGTCGGCCGGAACCACCGTGGTGTCGGGCGAGCGCACCTACACCGGGCTCGTCCAGGACCACGTCGACGGGCCGGTCGACTACCCGCAGTCCCCGCCGGTCGGCGGGGCGCACAGCCCGGTCTGGACCGCGTGCGACGGCCGGGTCTACGACGCTGCGATCCCGGACGAGAAGGCGGTGCACTCCCTCGAGCACGGCGCGGTCTGGGTGACCTGGCAGCCGTCGCTCGCGCCGGCCGACGTCGAGGCGCTGCACGCGTTGGTCGAGGGAGTGGACTACCGGCTCGGATCGCCGTACCCAGGGCTCGTCGCCGCCATCACGCTGACCGCCTGGGGCCACCAGATGGACGCCGACAGCGTGAGCGATCCGCGGATCCGGACCTTCCTCGCCGCCTACACCAACGGTCCGCAGACGCCCGAGCCCGGCGCGACCTGTGACGACCCGACCGGCGCGAGCCCGGACGTGCACTCGGGCTGAGCGGGGTCAGCGCTGGCCGAGCTGGGCGGAGACCTTGGCGAGCTCCTCGAGCCGCTTCTCCAGCGGAGGGTGGGTCAGGAACAAGGTGGAGAGCGAGGCCTTGCTGGTGATGGCGGGCGCGAAGGCGAACGCCGACACCGACTCCATCGATCGCAGGTCGCGATCGGGGATGGTCGCGATGTCACCGGAGATCTTCACCAGCGCCGAGGCCAGCGCGCTCGGCTTGCCGGTGAGCAGGGCTCCAGTGCGGTCGGCGGACAGCTCGTGGTAGCGGGACAGCGCCCGCGTGAGGAGGAACGAGA
The DNA here is from genome assembly GCA_038316965.1 of Candidatus Nanopelagicales bacterium. GTDB lineage: Bacteria > Actinomycetota > Actinomycetes > S36-B12 > CAIYMF01 > Longivirga. Next base: position 8,604 of record JBBQAY010000038.1, on the reverse strand, counting down.
CGACATAGACGACCGCCGACACGAGCATGACGACGAGGAACATGAGCGCGGCGTTCTGGTCTCGGTTGTTGCGGCCCATGCCGCCCCACATGACCATCCGCGTCAGCAGGCCGGCCACGACACCGGCGAAGGACGCCACCGTCATCACCGTGACGTCGCGGTGCGCGACGTGCGAGAGCTCGTGCGCCAGAACGCCTTCGAGCTCCTCTGTCTCGAGGCGGCGCAGGATGCCGGTGGTCACGCACACGACCGACCGGCTCGGCGACCTGCCCGTGGCAAAGGCGTTGGGGACGTCGGTGTCGGCGACGGCGATCCGCGGCTTGGGCATGTCGGCCATCGCGCAGAGGCGGTCGACCATCGCGTGCAGCTCGGGGGCCTCCTCCGGGGTGACGATGCGCGCGCGCATCGCTGCGAGCGCCATGGTGTCGGAGAAGAACCACTGCCCGAACAGCATGCCGCCGGCCACGATGAGCACGAACGCGGCGCTGAATCCGAGCGAGATCAGCACGGCCGCCAGAGCGACGTAGAGCAGGCCGAGGCCGAAGGTCGTCCCCACCATGCGTCGGGTCAAGCCCTTGTCGCTGTCGTACCGCGTGGCGGCCACTGTGTCGCGCTCCCTCGTCGTCGTCCGGATTGACTTCCTGCTGGTGCAACGCCGACGGGCCGGGGAAGCGTTCCCCGGCCCGTCCGACGTACAGCAGATTCTCAGCCGAGTGGTCAGCCGATCGGCTGGTCGGGCACGAGGCCTTCCTCGGTGAGCATGCCGCGGATGTCGTCCTCGCTCGAGTCTGCGAACGGCAGGATGACGTCCGACTCTCGGGCCTCGTGGTCCGGAGGCCGGACGCCGTTGGTGCGCACGAAGTCCAGGAGCGCGTCGAGCGCCGGCGTGACGTCGGGCTCGGGCGACTTGAGCGCGGCCTCGAGGGCCCCGTCGAGGCGGTTGAGCTCGACGAGGGCCGACTCGGGCATCTCGTACTGCCCCTCGCCCAGGATGCGGATGAGCACGTGACTACCCCTCTCGAAGGTGGGTGCGGGACGGCGGTCAGGCCTGCGGCTTGTCGGCCGACTCGATGGCGGGAGCGGCCTCCGAGCCGCCGATCTCGGTCTTCATCGCCGCGAGCTGAGCCTCGACGTCGTTGCCGCTCGCCATCCGCTCGAGCTCGATGGTGATCGAGTCCTTGCTCGTGCCGGTGGGGTCGTCGAGGGCGCCCGAGGCGAGCAGCTCGTCGATCGCCTGGCCACGTGCCTGGAGCTGTGCGGTCTTGTCCTCGGCGCGCTGGATCGCCATGCCGACGTCGCCGAGCTCCTCGCTGATGCCGGAGAAGGCCTCGTTGATCTTGGTCTGCGCCTCCGCTGCGGAGTACGTCGCCTTGATCGTCTCCTTCTTGGTGCGGAAGGCCTCGACCTTGGCCTGCAGCCGCTGGCTGGCCTGGACGAGCTTCTCCTCCTGGTCGGCCAGGGCGGCGTGCTGCGTCTGGAGGTCGACGATCTGGGTCGCGAGGCCCGAACGGCGGGTGAGCGCCTCGCGGGCGAGATCCTCACGGCCACCGGCGAGGGCGGCCTTGGCCTGGCCCTCGAGCTTGGTGCTCTGCTGCTCGAGCTGGGTGATCTGCAGCTCGAGGCGCTTGCGGCTCGTGGCAACGTCGGCCACGCCGCGGCGCACCTTCTGCAGCAGCTCGAGCTGCTTCTCGTACGAGTAGTCCAGCGTCTCGCGCGGGTCCTCGGCCTTGTCCAGGGCCTTGTTCGCCTTGGACTTGAAGATCAGGGTGAAGCGCTGCCAGAGGCCCATCGTGGGCGTCCCTTCCTCGATGCGACGTCGTATGCGTCCTGCGGTGCCGACGATCGGCGGCACCAGGGAGTTCCAACCTACCTGCCACCTGGGTGCCTGTCCCACCCTCCACGCCCCGGGGCGCCTGGCGGGTCCGTGAGTAGCGGTCTTCGGGATCTGAGTAGTCGCTACCCATCCCCCACGGCCGCGATCTCCCGAGACTCGTCCACGAGCGGCGCCTCCGGGCGCCACGACCGGACCAGCACCACCGGACAGAGGGCCAGCCGGCCCAGACCAAGGAGAGCACCGTGAAGACCACCCTGCGCCGCACAGCCACCGCCCTCGCCGCCGCCACCGCGCTCGTCGCGGGCGCCCTCGGCCTCGCCGCCCCTGCCTCGGCCGCCAGCCTCTGCGCCACCGACTGCATCTCGTACGCGCCGGTCACCGCCGACACCAAGACCATCCGCGCCAGCGTCGTCACCACCGGCTACGTGAACGTCACCGGGGAGATCTGGAAGTCGGACAAGTCGGCCCGCGTCGGCTACCTGATCGACGGCCAGACCGAGACCTGGACGAACTCGTGGACCTTCACCAGCTCGACCAACGGGGCCCTCACCCAGGGCGCGACGTACGCCGTGAAGCTCGTCGCCAAGGACATGCTCGGCAAGACCTGGACCGAATGGCGCTCGGTGCGCGTGAAGCAGCGGACCGCCACGTGGCACGTGACCAAGATCAACCTGGCCGACGACAGCGACTCCCTCGGCTCCGGTGAGTTCAAGGCCGGCTGGAAGGTCGGCACCACCGTGAAGTCGCCGCTCTGGAGCGGCTGGCAGTCCAAGTCCTCGGGCGGCAGCTGGACCTTCTCCTCGACCAACACGGCCGCGACGATCGTGCGCGTCGGCGAGACCTCGGCACCCAAGGTCTTCCTCGAGCTCCTCGACGACGACACCGACGCGAGCGACTTCGGCTGCGGCACCGGATTCGCACCGAGCTGGGACGCGGGCAGCAACAGCTGCGCCGACTGGGCCACGGCCGGCGCCTACGTCTCCCTCCCCGAGACCTCGGCGACCACCAGCTTCACCCTGTACGTCAACAAGAACGCGGTCGTGAAGTTCACGGTCCAGGGCTACGTCACCACCACCGTCGCCTGACACCCCGCGACCTCTCAGGCCCCCGCCCCTCGGGCGGGGGCCTGCCCGTTCGTCGGTGATGACCGGCGACGCCTAGAGTGACGGCGTGTTCCGCCGCAAGAGCCCCGACACCGAGGTGTCCGCGCCCGCCACCGAGTCCGCCCCGTCATCGCAGGGCAAGGGCACTGCCACGCCCACCCGCAAGGAGGCCGAGGCGGCCCGCAAGGCCCGACTCGCCGGCACGACGGGTGACCCCAAGGCCGACAAGAAGGCCGCGCGCGAGGCCGACCGCAAGGCCCGCTACGAGAACCGCCTGGCGCTGCAGGCTGGTGACGAGCGCAGGCTCCCCGCGCGTGACGCCGGCCCGGTGAAGGCCTACGTCCGCGACTTCGTCGATGGCCGTATCAGTGCGGGCGAGCTCTTCATCCCCGTCGCCCTCGTGGTGCTCGTGGCCGGCTTCGTCCGGATCCAGTGGGTGCAGGTCGTCCTGCTCTGGGCCTGGTCGGCGATGCTCCTCGGCGTCATCCTCGACTCGATCTTCATCTGGTTCCGCCTGCGCAAGAACCTGCCGGAGAAGTTCCCGGACGAGCAGCGTCGGGGCGCGCTGTCGTACGGCATCCTGCGCAGCCTGCAGATCCGTCGCCTGCGCCTCCCCCCGCCCAAGGTCCGCGCCAACGGCAAGCCGGTGGTGCCGAAGGCGAAGAAGCAGACGAAGTAGCCGCCTGGCCCCCGCAGCCCACGTGTCGGCCGCGGGCCGTGATGGCACCGGCCTCGATCGCGCCTCTCGACCGAGGCGCATAGGGTCGTGGTCATGCAGCATCGACGTCTGGGCCGCAGCGGCCTCAAGGTCAGCGAGATCTCCTACGGCAACTGGATCACCCACGGGTCCCAGGTCGAGGAGGACGCCGCGCTCGCGTGCGTGAACGCCGCCCTCGAGGCCGGCATCACCACCTTCGACACCGCCGACGTCTATGCAGGCACCAAGGCTGAGTCGGTGCTCGGCAAGGCGCTGGCCGGCCAGCGCCGCGAGGGCCTCGAGATCTTCACCAAGGTCTACTGGCCGACCGGCCCCGGGGTGAACGACCGCGGCCTGTCCCGCAAGCACATCCTCGAGAGCATCAACGGCTCGCTGCGCCGCCTCGGCACCGACTACGTCGACCTCTACCAGGCGCACCGCTACGACCACGAGACGCCGCTCGAGGAGACCATCCGTGCCCTCGAGGACGTCGTCCGCTCGGGCAAGGCGCTGTACGTCGGGGTCTCGGAGTGGGACGCGGAGCAGATCCGTCGGGCCGTCGAGATCGCCGACCAGATGGGCTTCGACCGGCTCGTGTCGAACCAGCCGCAGTACTCCATGCTCTGGCGCGTGATCGAGGCCGAGGTGGTGCCGACCAGCCAGGAGCTCGGCCTCGGCCAGATCGTGTGGAGCCCGATCGCCCAGGGAATCCTCACCGGCAAGTACCTCCCCGGCGAGGCAGCACCCGAGGGCTCGCGTGCCACCGACCCCGTCAACGGCCACTTCACCGAGCGCCTGCGCACCGACGAGATCCTCGGTCGGGTCCAGAAGCTCAAGCCGCTCGCCGAGCAGGCCGGCCTCTCGATGGCCCAGCTCGCCGTCGCGTGGGTGCTGCAGAACGACAACGTCTCCTCGGCGATCATCGGCGCCAGCCGCCCCGAGCAGGTCACCGAGAACGTCAAGGCCGCCGGAGTGGTGCTCGAGCCCGAGCTGCTCGACGCGATCGACATCGTGCTCGGCGACGTCGTGCAGACCGACCCGCGTCTCACCGTCTCCCCCAACCCGCGGGCCTAGCGGTGGCCGGCGAGACCGACTGGACGTGGCGCTACGAGACCGCGTCCGGCGACGTCCTCACCCTGACCCCTCCCGACTCCGTCGACGGGTTCCCCAGCCAGGCCGACGCCGAGAGCTGGATCGGGGAGGAGTGGGCCCGGCTGCTCGAGGCCGGCGTCGACGCGGTGACCCTGCTCGAGGGCGAGCGCGTGGTGTACGGCCCGATGAGCCTGCACCCGGCGGGCTGACCCCGGCTCGCGATCAGGACGTGGCTGCGACCAGCGACCCGCTGTACATGCCCATGACGCAGGCGAAGTCGTAGCGCCCCCCTGCGGCAAGGGCGGGGAGCTCGACGACGTTCGGGCCCGTCTTCAGGTTGGCCTTCCACTCCCAGCTCACCCCGCGCATGTACGCGGCACAGCTGAGATCGGAGACCGACGTGATCTCCCACCTGATGGGCACGCCGGGCTTGACCACCGTGGTCTGAGGCACATAGCCGCGAGTGGTCTGCTCCATGGCCACGGTCTGGCTGCTCGACCCGACGGTGACGTTGTCGGTGATCGCGGTCGGCACGCTGGCCGCCCGCTGCGTCCACCCCAGCAGCCCGGCGGCTCCCGACACGTTCACCAGCGCGAAGGCGACGAGCAGGGCACCGGTGATGGCGAGCACCTGCTGGCGCAGCGCCGCCGAGCCGAGTCGCGGTAGGCCCGCGACGGCGAGCAGGCCGGGGGCCGTGCCGATCGCGAATACCGCCATCGTGAGTCCGGCGGTCAGGGCCGAGCCCGTGGTCATCGCGTAGAGCTGCATGGCCTGGGTGAAGCCGCACGGAAGAAAGAACGTCAGGGCGCCCAGCACCGCCGTGCGCGAGTCGGAGTAGGGCATCCCCGACCTCTGCTCGACACCGAGAGCGCGACCGAGCGACGGCGGCAACGAGGGCGACCAGGCCGCGAGCCGCGGCGAGATCCTCAGCAGCCGGAGGCCGAGCACCGCCATGACGAGGGAGACGGCCAGGGTCAGGACGGCCTGCGCCCGCTCCGGCAGCCCGATCTGCGCGCCGACTGCGCCGAGGGCCGCCCCGAGCACGGCGAAGCCGGCGATGCGGCCGGCCTGGAAGACGAGGTGCGGGCGCATGCTGCCCGGCCTCGGCTGCCCGTCCTCGTAGCCGACCGCGGCCGCGTGCGAGGCCGAGACCGCCAGGACGAGCCCACCGACGAGCGCCATGCAGGTCGACACCCCCGCGGCGAGCCCGACGAGCAGGACCACGAGAAGGCTGCCCGACGACGTCGACGCCGAGCCCGCGAGCAGCTCGGACACACCGAAGAAGGTGAGCAGGACGGCACCGATCGCCACCACGGCCACTGCGACGAGAGCCTCGCGCCAGACGCTGACGTCCGGGCTGAGCCACGACTCACGGCCCACCCGATAGCCCGCCCGCGCCACCGCGGCCTCGACGGCCGCCTCGACCTGGGCCTGCGGGGCGTCGTCAGCCACGGTGAGGACGGCGGCGCCCCGGCGTACGGACACCTCGGCGGCCACGACACCTGGCACCCGCGTGAGCGCCTTGGTCACCCGCGTCTCGCAGGCACGGCAGGTCATGCCCGCGACGGGGACGCGCACGTCGTGCACGCGCGTGGTCGTCGGCCGAGCCATGCACTCACCTCCAGCGCGGTCGTAGCCTGCGCGATCATCATCGGCCCCCGCGGGCGCGCACGCGAGGGATCGCCGCGCCCGCGACCCGCCGACACGCCGCGACGGGTCGCCCACCTGCGCCGATGCGAGGGCCTTTGACGCGGGGCACCGGTGCGTGGTCGAGTACACGGGCCCCCTACCGTGGGGGTCACAACTGAACACCCGCGCCTGACGTCCAGGGGAAGCCGGTCCGAATCCGGCGCTGAACCCGCAACCGTAGGTGGTCGACCCGTAGGGACGGGACCGACCGCGAGCCGGAGCACCTGGCGGGCGCGAGATCGGCTCCCATCCGTCGAGGTCTACGGAACGAGCCCGGACCACCCCCTGGTCCGACTTCTCGCCCCTCGCGCCCGGTCCTGCTGGACCACGGCTCGAGGGGCTCTGTCGTCGTACGGGGAGCAGTCCGGACCACTTGGTTCGTGCCCGCTCCATCGAAAGGACCCTCGTGGTCACCGTCTCCCCCGGACGCGCGCCCGCTGCCCGCCGCACGATGGTCGGCCTGCTGGCCGCCACGACCATCGTGGCCTCGGCCGCCCTCGGCGCCCCGTCGGCGTCGGCCGCGGGCACGCCCGTCCAGGTCGGCCTGTTCGGCACGCAGGATCCGACGTACGACGGAGTGTTCCGTCAGTCCCTGTCCTTGCTGGCCTTCGCCGCGGCCGGCGAGGCACCGCCGCAGGAGTCGGTCGACTGGCTCCTCGGGCAGCAGTGCGACGACGGCGGCTTCCAGGCCTTCCGCGCCGACACCAGCAAGCCGTGCACGAAGTCCGACCCCGTGAACTACGTCGGCGAGGACTCCAACTCGACCGCGCTCGCCTCGGCCGCCCTCACCGTGCTCGGCGAGCTCGATTCCGCCTCGGACGCGCTCGGATGGCTCGAGGCCGCGCAGAACACCGACGGCGGCTTCCCGTACTTCCTCGGTGGCACCTCGGACGTGAACTCCACCGCGATCGCGCTGCTCGCGACCAACGCCGTCGGGCTGGCACCGACGCAGGTCGCTCGCGACGGCGCCTCGGCAGCCGACTACCTCGTGGGGCTGCAGATCGGCTGCCCCGGTGTCGCGACCGAGGAGGACGGCGGCTTCGCGTACGCCGACTTCTCCGCCGGCATCGCCAACGACGCCGCCAGCGTGCAGGCAGCGCTCGCGATCACCGGTGCGGCGCTGCCGTTCGCCGCAGACCCGCCCGCGCTCGACATCCCGCGCGCCGACTGCCCGACCCCCACGGCCACGCCAGCCACCACGGCCACAGCAGCTGCCACGGCGAGTACGCCGGCTGCGGCCGCGGCCGCAGCCGTCGCCCCGTCGTCGGCCGAGCTCGCCGGCGGGTACGTCGCGCGCACGCTCGAGACGTACGGCAACGCGATCCCGGCGCTCGACTACGCCACCGGTGAGCGCAAGCCGGGGACGGTCTCGGCGGGCGACACGGCGTGGGCCGTGCTCGCGCTCTCGGCCATCGGCGTGGGCGGCACGCAGCGCGACGCCGCTCTCGACGTGCTGCTCGCCGAGGTCGGCGGCGGCGGCGCTCGCGCCGCGGCGGCGGTCTCCGACGAGACTCCCGGCCTGCTCTCGCTCGCGGCCCTCGCGGTCGTGTCGGCCGACGGCAGCCAGGCAACGGTCGAGCGCCTCGTCGCCCGGGTCGGTGCCACGATGCGGACCGCACCCGCGTCGGTCACCCCGACGCCGACACCCACCTCGCCCACGCCCAGCCCGTCGGGCACGAGCAACGGTGGGCTGGCGCCGTCGGGTGCCTCACCGCTGACCCCCGGTCTCGCCGGCGCCGGCGTGCTGCTGCTCCTGCTCGGTTCGGCCGTACTGGGACTCACCCGCCGCCAGGGCAGCCACTCGTGACCCGCGCACGCCGACGGACGGCGGTCGCACACGCGGCCGGCGTCCTCGGCGTGCTCGGGTCCGTCCTGCTCGCGCTGCTGCTCGCCGGGGTCGCGGCCGCGCCGGGCGCCGAGGCGGCGTCGTACCGCTACTGGACCTACTGGTGGGGGCAGCCCACGGCCACGTCGTGGACCTTCGCCCGGCTCGGCCCCGCGAGCGACCGGCCGAAGGACGGTGCCGTGCTCGGGTGGCGGTTCGCCGTCACGACCGAGAGCGGAGGTCGCAAGGCACCCCGTGCGCAGCTGCCGTTCTCGGCGCTGTGCCCGTCGCTCACGAGCGCGCCGGACGGGCAGAAGCGGGTGGCTGTCGTCGTCGACTACGGCACCACCGCGGACGCACCACC
>JBBQAY010000037.1:0-30191 GCA_038316965.1 Candidatus Nanopelagicales bacterium | reverse complement strand
CCACGACCACACTGTTCCTGCTCCTGCTGCTCGCGACCGTGGCGCTCGCCGTGGTCGCCGTCGTCCGGGCCGTGCGCCAGGACCCGGCCCGCCACATCCCGTGCTCCGCGTGCGACGACTTCGCGCCGCGCTGGAGCGACGACCCCGTCAGCCGCTGGTCGGTCTAGCACCCTCGCCCCCAGGTCCCCCGCTCCCGGCCCAGGGATTGGGCGATCCGGGCGCGGCCGCAGCCCTCGGGTGCCACGCTCACCCCATGAGCGAGGACGAGATCGGCAGCGAGCGCTCGCGACAGGTGGGTCGGCTGTTCGACGCCCTCTCCACCACCTATGACGCAGTCGGCGTCGATTTCTTCGGCCCCATCGCCGCGGGGTTGCTCGAGGCCGTGCCTCCGATGCCCGGCGAGCGGTGGATCGACATCGGGGTCGGACGAGGCGCGGTGCTCCTGCCTGCCGCCGACGTGATCGGCGACGCCGGGCGGGCGGTCGGCACCGACATCTCAGCGGGCATGCTCGCGGCCTGTCGCGACGTCGCCGAGGAGCGCGGGCTCGCCTTCGTCGAGCTCGTGCAGGACGACGCGCAGCAGCCGGCCGTGACGGGGGAGTTCGACACGGTGACGTCCTCGCTGGTGCTGTTCTTCCTCGCCGACCCGCTCGCTGCGCTGCAGGCTTGGCTCCAGCTGCTACGCCCCGGTGGTCGCCTCGGCGTCACGACGTTCGGCACGAACGACGCCCGCTGGGACGAGGTCGACGACGTGTTCGCGCCCTACCTCCCGCCCGACCTCCGCGATGCGCGCACCACGGGTGCGGCGGGCCCCTTCGGTTCGGACGCCGGGATGGAGGCGCTGGTGGCGAACGCCGGCTTCACCGACGTGCGGACGGTTGACGCCGCAGTGGAGGTGCGCTTCGCCGATCTCGACCAGTGGCACGCCTTCACGTGGTCGGTCGGGCAGCGGCGGATGTGGATGGGCGTGCCCGAGGGCGAGCGCGACGCCGTCCGCGCGGAGGCCTACGCCCGGCTCGCGGGGCACGCGGCAGCGGACGGGTCCGTGACGTTCGTGCAGGGAGTGCGGCACACCCTCGCCCGTCGCCCCTGACTGGCGCTCACGGCGTACGGCGCTTGGGCTTCACCACACGGGTCGCGACGAACATGTCGACCGCGTCGTCGGTGAGACGCCGCCAACGGGTGCCGCCCGGGTCGTTGCTGATCTGCTGCGAGGCGAGCCCGGTGACCAGCGCCGTCCAGAGGTCGAGGTCCTTGGCCTTGGTCGCGCCGGCGGCGCTCAGCACGGCGCGCGAACGGTCGAGGATGGCCACCGCACCCTCGTACGACGACGCCGAAGGCTCGAAGCCGGGGATCGTCCGCAGGAAGAGCAGCTGGTAGCGCGCAGCATCGGCGACGCTGAACTCGACGTAGTAGTGGGCGGTCCTGCGCAGGAGGTCCAGCGGCGTCCCCGTCCGGTCGATCGCCGCGGCGCCCTCGGTCAGCTGCCGGTAGCCGTCGGCGAAGAGGGCGTCGTAGACGGCGTTCTTGCTCGCGAAGTACACATAGAGGGACGGCGTCCGCATCCCGACCGAGTCGGCGACGTCCTTCAGCGTCCAGCCGGTGAGGCCGCGCTCGGCGGCCAGCCGCCACGCGACCTCGAGGATCTCGCGCCTCGTCGCTTCGTGCCGCTCCGCACGCCGGTCGCGCCGGGGCAGGGCTGCCGCCACGTCGTCCTCCCTTGTTCTCCTAACAACCTTAGGGATACCCCTTGACATCAGGCAACCATGTGGACAACCTAATGCTGTTAGGAAAACATGCGGGACGATGCGGGAGGCGGCACCATGACCACCATCACGGGACGGGCGGCAGCGATGGACCACGACGCATGGATGACCGCGGCGACGGAGGAGTACCGGCTCCTGCTCGACCTGCTGCGCACGCTCGACGACGACGACTGGCTCCGCCCCACCGACTGCGACGAGTGGGACGTCCGCGCGATGGTGGCGCACCTCGCCGGCGCGGCTGAGGGCAACGCCCGGATCCGCGAGTCGGTGCGGCAGGCGTGGGCGGGCCGCCGGACGTACCGGCGCCCGATCCTCGTCGACTCGATCAACATGGTGCAGATCGCCGACCGGGCCGACCGCACGCCGGCGCAGCTGGTCGCCGAGCTCGAGGACGCCGGCCGCCGCGGCGTCGCGGCACGCACCCGCCTGCCTGGCTGGGTGCGGGCTGTCGTCGTCCCGATCGGGCCCCCCGTCGGGACCAAGCCCGTGGGCTACCTCATGGACTGCATCTACACCCGCGACGCCTGGATGCACCGGATCGATATCGCCCGTGCGACCGGCAGGCCGCTGCACGTAAGCGCCGAGCACGACGGCCGGCTCGTCGCCGACCTTGCGGCCGAGTGGGCCGACGTCCACGGCGCCCCTGTCGACCTCGTGCTCACTGGCCCGGCGGGCCAGCGGATGGTGCGCGGCGTGGGAGGCGTCCGGCTCGAGCTCGACGCCGTCGAGTTCGCGCGCACGCTGGCGGGCCGGGAGCAGGGCGAGGGGCTCCTCGCCCACACCGTTGCGTTCTGAGCATCGGCGGGAACACCGGTCGGAGATTCGGGGTTGACGGTTCAACTACGTCGCCCACCGAGAGGCTCCCCATGACCACGCTCACGTACGCCGACTGGATCACCGCCCTGCGCACTTCGCACGACCGGCTGGACGCCGTCGCCTCGGGGCTCACGGAGCAGCAGCTGACGGCGCAGTCGTACGACAGCGAGTGGTCGGTCGCGCAGGTTCTCTCGCACCTCGGCAGCGGCGCGGAGATCTTCGCCCTCATGCTCGAGGCGTCGCGGACGGGCGCCGCGGCCCCCGGCATCGAGCAGCTCCACCCCATCTGGGACGTCTGGAACGCCAAGTCGCCGGGAGCGATGCGCGACGACGCTCTCAAGTCCGACGAGGCTCTGGTGGACCGGCTCCAGGGGCTGAGCGCCGACGAGGCAGCCGCTCTCCAGTTCTCCATGGGCCCGTTCGAGCTCGACCTCGCCGGCTTCGCCCGCACGCGCCTCGCCGAGCACGCCGTGCACGTGTGGGACGTCGCCGTCACGTTCGACGCCGACGCGGAGGTGGCCGACAAGGCGGTCGCACTGCTCCTCCCCGGCCTCGGCCAGCTCGCCGGGCGTTCCGGCAAGCCCGTGGAGGTGCCGTTCCGCGTGCTGCTGACGACGTCCGACAGCCGTGGCGCGTGGACGGTGTCGGCGGGCGAGGGCGCGGCGTTCGCACCGGCCGAGGAAGGCGCCGAGGCGTACGACGGTGAGATCGTCCTGCCCTCCGCGGCGCTGCTGCGCCTGGTCTACGGACGGCTCGACGTCGACCACACGCCGGCCGGGATCACCGAGACCGGCGAGCGCGGCATCGCCGACCTCCGCCAGGTCTTCCAGGGCTTCTGAGCTCGGGAAGGGCATCGCCGGGGTGACGAGCGCGCTCCCTGCGACGCGTGCTGCACCCAGGCATGGCCACGGCTAGGTTCGAGGGCGTGAGCTCCCAGCGGGTCGTGGTGGTCGGAGCAGGTCTCGGGGGGCTTCGTGCCGCCGAGGGCCTGCGGGCGGCGGGGTACGCCGACGAGCTCGTGGTCGTCGGCGACGAGCGGCATGCGCCGTACAACCGGCCGCCGCTGTCGAAGGAGGCGCTCGCCGACGAGATCGTCCATGACCGTCTGGAGTTCCGCCGACGCGCGAGCGTGGACGACGTCGTGTGGCGGCTCGGCGAGGAAGTCACGGCCGTCGACCTCGACGGACGCACGGTCACGACCGGCGACGAGCGGCTGACCTGGGACGCGCTCGTGCTCGCGACCGGCGTGAGCGCCCGGCGGATCCCCGTGCCCGGCCCAGCCCCGACGGCCGCGGCCGGCCGCCACGTCGTACGGACGCTCGACGACGCCGTGGCGCTGCGCGAGGCACTGACGCCCGGCGCGCGCGTGGTGGTGCTCGGGGCGGGATTCATCGGCTGCGAGGTCGCGGCCACGGCTCGAAAGCTCGGGTGCAGTGTGCGCTGCGTCGCGCTCGATCCCTACCCGATGGTCCGGCCCCTGGGACCGATGCTGGCTGCCGAGCTGCAGCGCCGGCACGAGGGGCACGGCGTCGAGTTCCACCTCGGTGTCGGAGTCACGGAGATCCGAGGCGCGGAGCGCGTCGCCGGCGTCGTCCTCTCCGACGGCACCGTGCTCGAGGCCGACGTGCTCGTCGAGGCGCTGGGGTCCACGTGCAACATCGGCCTCCTGCAGGGCCAGGGCTTCGACCTCACCGACGGCGTGCTCGCCGACACCGCGCTGCGCCCGCTGAGGGAGGGCACACCGGTCGACGGTGTGGCCGTGGTGGGCGACATCGCGCGGTTCCCGCACGTGCGGTTCGAGGACGCCGCCCACCGCGTCGAGCACTGGAGCGTGCCGACCGACACCGGCAAGCGGGCCGGTGCCGTGCTCGCGGCGTACCTCTCGGGGGAGGGCTATGCCGAGGTGGTGGCCCGCGAGTGGGACCTCCTGCCGTCGTTCTGGTCGGACCAGTACGAGATCCGGATGCAGTCGTACGGCATGCCCGGCCTGGCGGACCCCGACGGCGTCGCCCTGCTCGAGGGCGACCTCGCCGGCGAGTGCATCGTGGGCTACCACCGGGGCGACGACCTGGTCGGTGTGGTGGGCCTCGGGATGCTGCGGGCACTCCTGGCCTACCGCCCACGCCTCGGCCGCTCCCGGCCCTGATCCTGGCGGAACCCTTGACGGGCCGCCGGTGCCCCCCTAGTGTCCCGTTCGGACCCAAACGATCTCTGAGCACCGTCGCCGGACCGACCGAGGAGCCCCCATGCAGCCCACCCCCGTTCCCCTGGACCAGGTCGACCTCGCCAACCTCGACGTGTTCGAGACCAACGAGGCGTGGGGGATGTTCGACACGCTGCGCCGCGAGGCACCCGTGCACTGGAACCCCGAGCACGACGGCGGCTCCGGCTTCTGGTCGATCACGAGGTACGACGACATCGAGATGATCGACAAGGACCCCGACACCTTCACCTCGATGAAGTTCACCAACCTCGAGGAGCCCCCGCCCGAGTTCCAGGAGCTCCGTCGCTCGATCCTCGAGACCGACGGCCCGCGCCACCTCTCGCTGCGCAAGCTCCTCATGCGCGACTTCAACCCCGCGCAGCTGCGCCGCTACGAGGACTTCCTCCGCGGCCTCGCCGCCCTCACGGTCGAGACGGCGCTGGCGCAGGAGGAGATGGACTTCGTCGACGCCATCGCCGCCGACTACCCGATCGCCGTGCTCGCGCGACTCCTCGACACCCCCGACGAGATGACGCCGCAGCTCATCTCCTGGGGCAACGAGATCGTCGGCTTCTCCGACCCGGAGTTCGCGCGCGTGCTGGTCAACAGCGAGGAGGCGGAGAAGTACCGCCACCTGCCGTTCAGCTCGCCGGTGTCGCAGGAGATCTTCGAGTACGGCCGCAAGCTCGCCGCGGAGCGCAAGGGCGGTGATGGCGAGGACCTCGTGTCCAAGCTCGTCAACCGCATCCCCGAGGACGGCATCCCGCTCTCGAACGAGCACTTCGACAACTACTTTCTGCTGCTCGTCGTCGCGGGCAACGAGACCACCCGCCAGGCGATCAGCCACTCGATGAAGGCGCTGATCGACAACCCCGACCAGATGCAGTGGCTGCTCGACAACCCCGACAAGTACCCGCAGGCCATCGAGGAGCTGCTGCGCTGGGCGTCGCCGGTCTACCACTTCCGGCGTACGGCGACCAAGGACGTCGAGCTGCACGGCACGACGATCAAGGAAGGCGACAAGGTCGTCATGTGGTTCGCCTCGGGCAACCGCGACGAGACCAAGTTCGACGACCCGTACAAGCTCGACCTGTCACGCTTCCCCAACGACCACATGACCTTCGGCAAGGGCCCGCACACGTGCATGGGCGCGAACCTCGCGCGCTTCGAGATGCGCATCATCTTCGAGACCCTGCTCCCGCGGATCGTCTCGATCTCGCAGACCGGCGACATCCGTCGCGTGCGCAGCAACTTCGTCAACGGCATCAAGGGTTTCCCGGTGCGCATCGAGTCGAAGCAGGCCTGACGTGGCGGGTACGAAGACGACCGTCCGCGAGCACGAGGTCGAGCTTGTCGTCGAGTCGGCGGATCGTGTCGCCGAGGGTGTCGTCGCCCTCACGCTCGTCGACCCGGACGGCGGTGCACTTCCCCCGTGGACGCCGGGCGCGCACGTCGACCTTCAGCTCGGCGAGCTCGTGCGTCAGTACTCGCTCTGCGGCGACCCGGCCGACTCGCGGTCGTACACCGTGGCGGTTCTGCGCGAGCCCGAGTCGCGGGGTGGTTCGTCGTACGTGCACGAGCAGCTCGTCGTGGGCAGCCGCGTCACCGTGCGCGGGCCGCGCAACCACTTCGCCCTGGTCTCCTCGCCCCGCTACCGGTTCGTCGCCGGCGGCATCGGCATCACGCCGCTGCTGCCGATGATCGCCGAGGCCGAAGCCACGGGCGCCGACTGGCACCTCTGGTATCGCGGCCGAGCCCGCGCGGGCATGGCGTACGTCGACCGGCTCGCGGAGTACGGCGACCGGGTCACGCTCCTGCCCGGTGACGAGACCGGCCCGCTCGAGCTCGCTGCGGTGCTCGCCGATCCGTCCGACGACACCGTGGTGTACACCTGCGGGCCCGAGCGACTCCTCGACGGCATCGAGGAGATCTGCACGGCGTCCTGGCCCGCTTCGGCGCTGCATCTCGAGCGCTTCACGGCCAAGGAGATCGAGGCGCCGGCCGGAGGTGAGCGGTCGTTCGAGCTCGAGCTCGCGGCGTCGGGTGTCACCCTGACGGTTCCGCCGGACCGGTCCATCTTCAACGTCATCCTGGACGCCGGCATCAGCGTCCTCGGCTCGTGCCACGAGGGCATCTGCGGCACGTGCGAGCAGATCGTGCTCGAGGGCGAGGTCGACCATCGCGACTCGGTGCTCAGCGCCTCGGAGCAGGCCGCCAACGACGCGATGATGGTGTGCGTCTCGCGCTGCCTGACCGACCGCCTCGTCCTGGACATGTGAGGAGACCGCGATGACCCCCGCTCGCCGTTCCGCGACCTCCGAGATGCCCAGCGACTGCTGGTACGCCGCAGCGCCGTCCTCCAGCGTCGGCCGCGGCCTGCTCGCGCTGCGCGCCCTCGACCGGCCCGTGGTGCTGTTCCGTACCGAGAGCGGCGGCGCCGTGGCCCTCGAGGACCGCTGCGCCCACCGCGCCTATCCGCTGTCGGCGGGCACGCTCGTCGGTGACGCCGTGCGCTGTGGCCTATGCGGCTTCACGTACGACGCCGGCGGCCAGTGCGTCAGCGTGCCGTCCCAGGACAACGTCCCGTTCGGCGCGAGCGTCGCGGCCTACCCCGTTCAGGAGTCGGACGGACTGGTGTGGGTCTGGCTCGGCGAGCCGGGCCGAGCACGCCTGCACCGCATCCCCAGCCTCCCCTGGCTGGTGGCCGAGGGCTGGGCGTCGGTCGGCGGCGAGACCGAGGTGGCGGCCGGGTTCCTCCTGCTGCACGAGAGCTTCGCCGACGTCACGCAGGTGCCGTTCGTAGCCCCCGAGATCGCTCCGGCGGTCCTCGGTGCGGTGAGCCCTCCGCTCGACGTCGTCGTCACCGAGACCACCGTGTCGCTGCATCGCGAGTACCCGCCGGCGCCCCTGCCGTCGTGGCAGTCGGAGATGCTGGGCGGCCCCACCGCGGACTTCACGACGACACAGGACGGCCACTTCGTGTCGCCGGCCGTGTGGGTCGACCACTGGGACGTCGCCGACGCCGAGGGCACCACCGCTCGGCTGCGCTTCACCCAGCTCGTGACGCCCACCGCACCCGGTCGCAGCCGCGTGCTGTGGCGGGTGAGCCGCGACTTCGCCGCCGCCGACGCTGCCGCCGGCGAGCGGGTGGCCGCGATGTTCGACGACTACTACGCCCGCGTCTTCCGCGCGATGGAGATCGCGCAGGCGGTGCTCGACACCGATGGCCCGGGCCCGGAGGTCAATGTCGCAGCCGACGTCGCGGGGCTGAAGGTCCGCGAGATCGTGCTCCGAATGCTCGCCGAGGAGAGCCCCGTCGTACGCACGCGTCGCGCCCGCGTCTGATGGCCGAGAACGAGTCGACGAAGGAGATGCTGTGCCGGAGCTGAAGGGGTTCGCCCCGCCGTACACCGTGAGCGGGCGCAGCGCGCTGATCCCGAATCCGCCGTGGTTCTACAGCGGCGACCTGCTGACGGTGGAGTACCGCACCGACGTCGAGAAGGTGCGAGCTCTGCTTCCCGCCGACGTCGAGCTGGCACCGGGGGACCCAGGCGCCGTCGCGTTCATCTGGGCCGACTGGCAGTCGTGCTCGAGCGGCGGCGAGGAGCTGCTGGACCCGACGCGGTCGCAGTACAAGGAGGCGTTCGCCGTCGTGCGGTGCCAGTACGAGGGCACGACGTACTCGCGCTGCGTGCTGATCTGGGTGACGTCGGACTTCGCCATCGCGCGCGGCGTGCACCAGGGCTACCCGAAGAAGCTCGGCTCGATCCACCAGACCCGCCCGATGCCGTACGGTCTCGGCGCCCCGCGCATCGAGGCCGGTGCGAAGTTCGGCGCGACGCTGGCGGCGTACGACCACCGCCTCGCCCAGGCGGTCATCACGCTCACCGAGCCGGCCGACACCAACGGCTTCGTCAACGCGCTGCCGATGCTGCACCACCGTCAGGTGCGGCCGATCGAGCGCGGCGCCGAGGGCTGGGCGCTCGACGAGGTGCTCACGATGAGCGGAGTCGGCTTCGAGGCGGGTCAGCCATGGAAGGCCGAGGCGACGCTCGACCTCTTCGACTCGCCGTGGGACGACGTCGCCTCGACCCTTCCCGTGCGCGAGATCCTCAGCGGCTACTACGTCCAGGTCGGCACGAGCTGGGACGGCGGCACGACCCTCGCCCACCGCTGAGCACTACCGGCGGACGGCTCCTGGGCCCTGGGCCACTATCTCGGCGGTCAGAGGAGCGGCGACCTCCAGCAGCGTTCGGGAGATGCGGCCGAGCTGGGTCATCTGCGTGGGTGTCAGGACGTCGACGACGAGGCGCCGCACCTCGCGCACGTGAGCGGGTGCCGACTCGACCATCTTCGCGAGCCCGGCGTCGGTGAGCACGGCCTCGACGGCCCGGGGCTCCTCGGCGACGGGACGCCGGGCGATGAAGCCCTGGCGTTCGAGGCGTGACACCGCGTGCGACAGCCGCGACGGCGATCCCGAGGCGAACGCCGCGAGCACGCTCATGCGAAGCGCCCGCCCTGGCGCATCCGAGAGGCCGGCCATCACCTGGTACTCGAACGTGTTCAGCCCGGCGTCGCGCTTGAGCTGGGTGTCGATCGCTGCGGGGAGCGCCGTGAGCAGCACGGACATTGCGATCCAGGTGCGGGCCTCGTCAGGCGTCAGCCAGGGGGTGTCGTTCGCCATGGCGGGAGGGTAGCGGAAGAAGTATTTGAACATTCAACTCAACCGTGCTACAACTGGGGCAGTTGAACGTTCAATTCAGGGAGACGGAATGAACATCGTCCTGTGGGTCGTCGCCGGCCTCGCCGCCGCGGCCTTCCTCGGCGCGGGCCTCATGAAGATCACCGGCAAGCGCGAGCAGATGCTCGAGCGCATGGCCTGGGTGGCCGACTACGAGCAGAGCCAGGTCAAGCTCATCGGCGTCGTCGAGGTGCTGGGCGCCATCGGCCTCATCCTGCCCGGGGTCACCGGCATCGCGCCGATCCTCGTCCCGATCGCCGCGACCGGCCTGGCCATCGTTATGGCACTCGCCGCGGTCATGCACCTGCGCCGCGGCGACGGCTTCGCCGCGATCGTCCCCAACATCGTGCTCGGCGTCATGGTGGCCTTCGTAGCCTGGGGCCGCTTCGGCCCGTACGCGTTCTAGGCCTCGATGACGAAGGGCCCCGCCGTCCGGCGGGGCCCTTCGTCATGTGTGAGCCGCGCGTGCAACCGATGGTGTTCGACCTGCAGTACGCCGAAGCACCAAGGCCCGACGACGGCGAGCGGGCCCGAAGGGTCCGCGTAGTCGTCGTCCGCGAGGAGCGCCGGCGACGAGCCTGGGCCGACTGCGGAGCAGGTTCGGCAGAACGTGGACCTGTATGTGGGCTACGACCCTGAACGGGTGTAGCGCGTTGCATCAGCCAGACCCAGTCAAGCCAAGTCAGGTACGGCGGCGCCCTCGACGGTACCGATGGGTGGCCTCGACGCGCCTGAGGGCCCCGGAGCGGCTCCCCTCACCGCGCAGCGTCGGCCAGTGATCTGGTCGTGAGCTGGGACGCGGCGGTGGCAGTTGCTGGTCGGAAGCCGCGAGCGATCATCCAGATTCCGAGCACCATCTCCTGCACGGCCAGGGGCAGGACCAACAGGTTCAGCTGCGTAGAGCTCGACCCGATCACGTCGTACATCGCAAGAATGAACGCGCCGAGGTACAGCGGGAGCGCCGCGAGGCCCCATACCGCGAGCCAGCGCGGGACGATGCCCGAGCGGTAGAGCAGGACGTAGAACATCGCGCCGCCAAGGCAGAACACCACGCTGAGCACCGCGGCGGTGGCGTCGGAGTCGATCAGTGCGAGGCCCAGACGCACCGCGGCCGGCGACGCCGTGCCCGGCCCGGCGGCCAGGACGTTGCTCATAGGCACGAGTGCGAGCAGCGTGATCGCGCTGATCACATAGCAGGTCGCCTCGACCGCTCCGCGCAGGGTCAGGTAGCCGATCGCGAGGGCTTCGTTCACGGGGCGCAGCACCGGGAACAGCACGACGGGGACGAACGCGAGCGCCAGTCCCATCACCAGGATGAGCACCGCGCCGGTCGCGATGAGGCTGGGGTTCGCCCCGGCGTAGGCCAGCGGGTCGGGTGCGTCGCGGACCGGCATCTGCACGAGGACCTTGGCCAGGACCCCGGCCACCGTCCCGATGATGTACAGCACCCCCGCGATCGTGGCGGCGGTCCGGTGTTCACGGATGTGGGTCATGGTCGGCTCCTCCTTGGTGTCGCGGGTCGGCGGTGCGGGGCGAGGAAAGCGCAGCGTCGAGCGGGACGCCGCCCGATGGGATGTTCGGGCTAGTCGGCGGCCACGCGGGGTTCGAGCACGACGACGGCGGTCTCGGTGGTGCGCAGCGCGGCGTAGGTGTCATGGTCCGGGTCGATCGCGACCCAGCGTGCCCAGAGCCGGTCGCCTTCCGCGCCGTCCGCGGCGCGTGCTCGCACCGGGCGCGGCTGGCCGCCGGAGAGCCGAACGACGGCGTCGGGGTGTGCCTGAAGGTTGAGCCACCAGGCCGGATCGCCCTCCTCCCCGCCGTTCATCGCGAGCGTGACGAGGTCCTCGCCGTCCTGCAGGTAGCCGAGGATGACGCTGCGCTCCCGCCCCGACCTCCGACCCACGGTGGTCAGGTGCAGGGCGCCCCAGCCGCGCTTGCTCGCCGGGGTCCACAGGAAGCGCCCGCCGCTGAGCCGGTACGCCGCGCGGTGCGCGCGCCAGAACGCGTGCATGAACCAGGGCGGAGGCGCCTTGGGTGCTCGAGTTTCAGTCGTGCTCATCGCGGGCTCCTTCCGGCGGGCCAGCGGCTCTCGGGTCTAGGCGGAGGGCTCCGGCGCGCGGCGGGCCGGGGTGTGCCAGGTCCACGCGTACCAGACGATGAACGCGGTGGCGGCGATCTCGATCACGCCGAAGAACGCGTAGTACACGGTCAGGCCGGCCATGAACAGCGTCGCGACCATGACCACGGTCATGATCGTCCCGGCGACGATGTTCGCCCACCGGCTGGGGCGGGCCGGCAGGACGCTGGACAGCAGGACCATCGCGATCGGGATCTCCATCAGGACACCGGCACCGAGCAGGAACCCTTGGGTGACCGCGATGCCGTTGACCTCACCGGCGAGATACCCGCGCAGCGAGTCGGCGTCCATGAGTCCCAGGACGTCGCAGTACAGGTAGTTGAGGATCGCGAAGACCCAGATCAGCGACAGGCGTGCACCGCGGTCGACGGTCCCGATCGCGGTGAAGGGCGACCTGGTCGCCGTGGGGGTCTCGGTGTCGGTGCGCATGGCTCCTCCATCCGGTCGTGCGTTCCTGCGTGCCACCCCGGCATCTCGCCCGGGCGGGCGCAGCTGTCAGAGCGGTGTCAGGGCGGTGGCCTGTCTGCGGGCCGTGGGCGGGAAGGCCACCACGGGGCGTGCCCGTGCGCGGTCGTTGGTGGAGATCCGGAGTCCTAGCGCAGGAGGCGCCGCGTCAACTGCGCGCGCACACGAACGGGGCTCAGCAGCCTCGACTCGGCTCATGTCATCTCCACCCGCCAGCCTGGCTCCTCCACCCTAGCGCCGAGACCACACCGCAAGCACGACGAGGGGAACCGGGCGCATACGAGCACCTGAGCTGGCCGAAATGCGGTGCCTGGCGCCTCCCTCACACACCTGGGGGCGGAGCGGAGGGGGTCCTGGCTGCAGGAGCCGTGCCGAGCTACCGCGGGTCAAGCCGCAGCCCCGGGTGCTGGGTTCTGCTGCCGGACGACCCCACGGAAACGCGCCTCTCGGTTCTTCGCATGAGTGCCTCTGTAACGCGCTACACCCGGTGAGGTCTCGAGCAGGGACGACGCGCAACTCCGCTGGTCGAGGCCTCCGAGGTAACCAACATGGTGAGTCCACGTTCTGCCGAACGTGCTGCGGAGGCGCCCGCCTGGAGCGGCATCTACAAGTGGTACGCGTACTCGCGGAACTCCCAGTCGGTGACGAAGCGCGAGAAGCGCTCGACCTCGTCGCGCTTGTACGTGAGGAACGACTTCACGAAGAACTCGCCGAGCACCTCGGTGAGAGCGGCGTCGGCCTCGAGGGCGTCCAGCGCCTCAGGCAGCGACTGCGGCAGCATCGCGGCGTTCTCGGGGTCGTAGCCGTAGCCCTCGAGCGGCGCCGCCGGTTCGAGCTTGTCGCGGACGCCGAGGTAGATCGCGGCACTGACCGCAGCCATCGCGAGGTACGGGTTCGCCGTCGCATCGCCGAGGCGCACCTCCATGCGCGCAGCGCCACCACGCTCCGGCGGGATGCGCACCATGGCGCTGCGGTTGTCGAGGCCCCAGTCGATGAGCCACGGCGCCAGTGTGTCCGGCCCGAATCGCTTGTACGAGTTGATGGTCGGGTTGAGGATCGCGGCCAGCGCCGGGGCGTGCGCGAGCACGCCGGCGATCGCAGCACGGCCGATGGCAGAGAGCCCGTCCGCGCCGTCAGGGTCGCCGAACACGTTGGTGCCGTCGGCGTCCACGAGCGAGATGTGCAGGTGGAAGCCGCTGCCCCCCTCGTCGTTGAACGGCTTGGCCATGAAGGTGGCGAGCATTCCCTCGTGGCGGGCGATCTCCTGCACGGCCGACTTCATCCGGAAGGCACGGTCGGCGGCGTCCAGCAGGTCGGAGTGGTTGAGGTTGATCTCGAACTGGCCCGGTGAGAACTCGTGATTCGCCGCTGTCACCTGCAGGGCCGCGTCGCGCATGTAGCGCAGCATCGTCAGCAGCATCCCCTTGGGATCGCCCTTGCGCCCGACGACGTAGACGTTGCCCGGCTGGTCGGCGTACCGGCGCCAGCCGTTGGCGCTGGCGGGGTCCTCTTCGAGCAGGTAGAACTCGAGCTCCGGCCCGATGACCGCGCTGACGCCGACCTCGCTCAGCTTCGCCGAGATGCGGCGTGCCACCTCGCGAGGTGACTCCTCGGCCACGAGCCCGCCGAGGACCGTGGTGTCGGCGAGGCACCAGGCCGCGCCGGGCTCCCACGGGAGGTTGGTGATGGTCGAGAGGTCGGGTCGAGCGGTGATGTCGGGCAGGCCGCTCTCGATCCCGCCCTGCACCGGGACGACGTCGCCCATCGGGGTCGTGTGGTAGACCGCGCGGCAGAACGCGATGCCGTGGCCCATGACGTTCTGAAGCTCGTCGATGAGCACGTCGCGTCCGCGGTCGACGCCGATTAGGTCCGGGTACGACACGCGGATGACGTCGATCCCCTTCGCGCGCAGGTCCTCGACCAGAGCGGTCACGTCGACGTGGTCCATGGCTCTCCTTGCGGTGGGCGCGGTGCGCAGACAGTCGTTCGGATGCGAACGATGAGGGAACGATAGTGGCCTCGCGGCCGCGGGGGAAGGGTTCGGCGCAAACTCGCCGTGCCCTTGCGGGGGCGCGGCCGCGGCCATATGTTCGGGTCCGAACGAGAGGAGCCATCGTGCGCGCGCTGTTCGTCCAGCAGGACCACGTCTCGCCCGTCGGACCCGTCGGCGCCCAGCTCGAGGTGCGTGGGTACGCGGTCGAGGAGTTCGTCGTCGTGCCCGAGAGCAGCTTCCACGAGCCCAACGTGCCAGCGGTATTCCCCGACCCGCAGGACTTCGACGTGATCGTGCCGATGGGCGCCCCGTGGTCGGTGTACGACCACGTCACGATCGGCGAGTGGGTGCTCGAGGAGATCACGTTCCTGCGCTCGGCGCACGAGGCCGGCGTACCGATCCTCGGGATCTGCTTCGGCGGGCAGGCTCTCGCCACCGCCCTGGGCGGTGCTGTCGAGCGTGCACCGGAGGCCGAGGTGGGCTGGTACGAGATCGAGAGCGACCGGCCCGACCTCGTCGAGCCGGGCCCGTGGTTCCAGTGGCACCACGACCGCTGGGTCGCCCCGCCGGGCGCCGCGGTCATCGCGCGCACCGCCCAGGCGCAGCAGGCGTACACGATCGGTCGCAGCATGGGCGTGCAGTTCCACCCCGAGCTCACCCCCGACGAGCTCCAGGGCTGGTTCGACAACGGCGGCACTGTCTACCTCGATGCCCATGGCCTCGATGCCGGTGCGCTCATGGACCGCACCGTGCGGACGGCGTCGGAGTCCCAGGCGCGCAGCCGGCTGCTGGTCGACCGCTTCCTCGACCAGGTCGCCTCACGGCCGCAGGGGTGATGCGAGCGTGCGGGTCCGAACGATCCTCGTAGACTGCGGGATGTGGCAGCCGTGACCCCGTCGAGCCCGACCTCGCCGCGCGCCGAGTCCACTGCCCGGCGCTCCGTGGCCCACGTCGTGCACCCGGATGACTGCGACCCGAGCACCTGCCCCTGCGACGACGCGGAGTGCTCCTTGAGCAAGTACGTGCGAGCCACCAACGCCGCCTCCGACCCGAGTCCCACGGGTGAGCACACGCTGGAGGCCACCGAGCAGGCCGTGGCCGAGCGCCTCGCCGGTCTCGAGGTCGACATGGCCGCGATGGCTGCCGTCTCGAACATCTACCGGGCCGCCAACGCCGTCCGCAATCACCTCGAGCGCACGGTGCTCGCGCCGCACGAGCTCACCTGGACCGGGTGGGTGGTGCTCTGGGTCGTGTGGATCTGGGGCGACATCGAGAGCCGCCACGTGGCTGCCGAGGCCGGCATCTCCAAGGGGACGCTCACGGGCGTGCAGAACACCCTGATCTCGCGCGGTCTCGTGAAGCGCCGCGTGCACCCCGATGACGCCCGCCGAGTGCTGCTCTCACTCTCGCCCAAGGGGCAGAAGCTGATGGGCGAGCTGTTCCCGAAGTTCAACGCCGAGGAGGCGTTCGTGTCGAGCGATCTCGACGACGCCGCCAAGCTCGCGATGGCTCGTTCGTTGCGAACGGTCGTCAAGCGGGCCGAGAACGCCTGAGACTCCGAACGTGATTGACCCGTGTGTCCGGCTCTATGGGATGAAGGCCACCTTCATCCCATAGAGGCGAACACACGGGCCCTTCATCGAGGGCAGTCGGTCAGCGGGCTGCGGCGACCAGGGCTTGGAAGAGGGCGAGCTGATCGGGATCGCTGCTGAACGTGTCCTCCGGGTGCCACTGCACCGCGAGGACCCAGCCGTTCGCGCCGGGGAGCACCGCACCCTCGATCGTGCCGTCGGCCGCATGCGCGACGGGTACGAGGCCGTCGCCGAGACGGCTGACGCGCTGGTGGTGGTAGCAGGACGCTGCGGTGGTCGTGCCCACGACCTCGGCCAGGGCGCTGCCGGCGTCCACCGTGACGTCGTGCACGACGTTGCGGTGCGGTTCGGCCATGTGCTGCTCGAGCTCGCCACCGAGTGCGACGTTGAGCACCTGCCAGCCGCGACAGATCGCGAGGAGCGGCGTACCCGACTCGATCGCCCACCGTGCGACCGCGACGTCGAAGGAGTCCTGCTCGGGATCGACGTCGTAGACGTGGTCGCTCTGCACGGTCTGCCCGTACGTCGCCGGGTCGAGGTCGCCGCCGCCCGGGAGCAGCACGGCGTCGACGAACGACAACCGCCGCGCGACGTCGCCGGCGACCACGCCGCCGCCCGGGGCGAAGGGGTGGATCGTGACCGGCTCGCCGCCGGCGAGCAGGACGGCCTCGGACAGCGCTCGCGCCGTGCTGATCGCGCGATGGCGGTGTGCCGAGGCCGAGGACGAGAATCGTGCGGGGATCGCGACGATCGGGGTCCTCGACATCTCTTGACGCCTCCGCGGTCGGGCCATACGTTTGTGTCCGAACGATAGCCGGGTCCGGCTCTCTCGACCACCCCATCCTCGCGGAGGCTCGCTCCATGACCAAGACAGTCGTCGCTGGAGTCGAGATCGACACCAGGCACTGGATCGGTGGCGAGCGTGTTGCCAGCGCGACCACGTTCGAGGACGTCTCCCCGCTCGACGGCACCGTGATCGCCGAGGTGAGCCGCGGCGGGCAGACCGAGGTCGACGCCGCGGTCGCCGCCGCTGTCGCGGCGTTCCCGGCCTGGGCCGCTCTGCCGGTCGCCGAGCGCTCGGCGATCCTGCTCCGCGTGGCCGAGGGCATCGAGGCGCGCATCGAGGACCTCGCCCAGGTGGAGACGCTCGACAACGGCTCGCTGCTTCGTTCGCACCGTCGAGGCGTCATGCCGCGTGTGGCCATGAACATCCGCTTCTTCGCGCAGTACGCCCTCGAGCAGCTGAGCCACCCCGACTTCGACACCCGCGGCCACCGCAACCACGTGTCGTGGGATCCCGCCGGCGTCACGGCGATCGTCACGCCGTGGAACGCGCCGCTCATGCTCGCGACCTGGCGCATCGGCCCGGCGCTGGCCGCAGGCAACACCGTCGTCGCCAAGCCGCCGGAATGGGCGCCGCTCACGGCTTCGCTGTTCGCCGACATCGCCCACGAGGCGGGCCTTCCCGCCGGTGTGTTCAACGTCGTGCAGGGGCTGGGCGTCGAGGCGGGCGCACCTCTGGTCGCGCACCCCGACGTACGCCGCATCTGCTTCACCGGCTCGGTGCCGACATCGATCAGGATCGGCGAGTCCGCCGCGCGCAACGTGACGCCGGTGAGCTTCGAGCTCGGCGGCAAGTCACCGCTGCTCGTCTTCGACGACGCCGACCTCGATCTTGCGGTGGATCTCGCGGTCGAGCAGTTCGACAACTCCGGTCAGGTCTGCCTCGCCGCCGTACGCCTGCTCGTGCAGGACGGCATCTACGACGAGTTCCGCGCACGGTTCCTCGAGCGCGCGGCACAGGTGAAGCAGGGCGACAGCCGCGACGAGAGCAGCGACATCGGCCCGCTCGTGAGCAAGGCGCACTTCGACCGGGTCGACGGCTTCGTGAAGCGTGCGATCGCGGACGGCGCGCAGGTGGTGCTGGGCGGCGAGCCCAACCACGAGCTCAACAGCGCGACCGGCGGATTCTTCTACAAGCCCACGGTGTTCGAGGGTGTCGACAGCTCGATGGAGATCACCTGCCAGGAGGTCTTCGGCCCCGTCCTCACGCTGCAGCGCTTCGGCACCGAGGACGACGGCGTCGCGATGGCCAACGACACGGAGTTCGGCCTGGCAGCCACTCTCGTGACGGGCAGCCAGGAACGCGCCGAGCGGGTGTCGTCGCGGCTGCGCGCCGGCACGGTGTGGATCAACTGCTTCTTCGTGCGCGACCTGTCTGCGCCGTTCGGCGGCAGCGGCCGGTCTGGCATCGGGCGCGAGGGCGGCCTCTGGTCGTTCGACTTCTACTGCGACGTCAAGAACTCGGTGTTCGCCCCGAAGGGATGGAACTGACATGGGTGAAGTTGTCGGAGCGGGACTGCTGTCCCACGTCCCTACGATCATGCTTCCGGAGGCCACGCGTCGGGAGCTCAACGGGGGCAAGGAGATCTCCCTCGTCCCCGCGCTGCACAGGATCCGAGCGGAGAAGTTCGAGGAGCTCGACTACGACACCGTGATCGTCCTGGACTCGCACTGGTTCACGACCGTCGAGTTCATCGTGACCTCGCAGGACCTGCGAGCGGGCCTGTTCACGGCCGAGGAGCTTCCTCGCGGCATGTGCCGCATCCCGTACGAGTGGAGGGGTGACCGCGAGCTCGCCGAGGCGATCGCGGCGGAGGGCGAGCCAGCCGGCACCTGGATCACCGCGATCGACGACCCCTACCTCCCGCTGTACTACCCGTCGATCAACCTCTGGTCGTTCCTCGGGAAGGGCCTCGACAAGCAGTGGATCTCGATCTCGGTGTGCCAGACGGGTGAGACCGACGACTTCCTTCGGGTGGGGCGCGCGATCCGGGCGGCGATCGAGAAGACCGACCGCAAGGTGATCATCCTGGCGACCGGCTCGTTGTCGCACACGTTCTACAAGCTCAAGGAGCTGCGCCAGCACGAGTCGAGCGACCCGTCGCACATCATCAGCCAGAAGGCGCGCGACATGGACAACGAGCGGCTCGGCTGGTTCTTCGAGGGCCGGCACGACCGGGTGCTCGACACGATGCCCGACTTCCTCGCCGTACGCCCCGAGGGCATGTTCGCCCACTACCTGATGATGGCCGGAGCCATGGGCGAGAGCGACTTCTCAGCACCGGGCGTGCAGTACGGCGACTACGAGAACTCGATCGGCACCAGCCAGGTGCACGTCTGGTTCGACCGGCCCGACGCCGGCTGGACCGCGCCGCGCTCTGAGGCCGCGACCGCCTGAGCGACGTACGACGCGACGGCGCCCTGACTTGGGCGCCGTCCGCGCATCCCGACAGACGCCGCCCGAGACCCTGGGAGAGAACGTGACCGAGTACCGCCGGATCCTGCTCGACGGCAGCGCCGTGCAGGTCGTCCGCCACGGCGACACCCTGGTGGCCGCCGACGGCCGCGAGGTGGGGGTGGAGGACGCCCATCACCTTCCTCCGACCGAGCCGACGAAGATCATCGCCGTCCACCTCAACTACGACAGCCGCACCCAGGAGTTCATGACCAAGCTCCCGCCGGCACCGACGTACTTCCACAAGCCGATCACGGCGCTCAACAGCCACAAGGGCGCGGTCGTGCGGCCCGAGGGCTGCCGGTGGCTCAACTACGAGGGCGAGATCGTCATCGTGATCGGCCGCACCTGCCGCAACGTGTCTCCCGACGAGGCCGCCGACTACATCGCGGGCTACACCGTCGGCAACGACTACGGACTGCACGACTTCCGCGACACCGACGCCGGCTCGATGCTGCGCGTCAAGGGCTCCGACACCCTCGCCCCCGTCGGGCCGGGGCTCGTGACCGACTGGGACTTCCGTGGCAAGCAGATCCGCACCCTCGTCAACGGCCAGGTCGTCCAGGACGACACGACCGACGGCATGGAGTGGGACATGAGCTATCTCGTCGCCGACCTCGCGCGGACCATCACGCTCGTGCCCGGCGACCTCATCTACTCGGGCACCCCTGCCAACTCCAGGCCCGTCGTACCGGGCGACGTCGTCGAGGTCGAGGTCGAGGGGCTGGGGAAGCTCACCAACCACATCGTCACCGGCCCGACGCCGATCCGCACCGACGTCGGCGCGCAGCCGACCGAGAGCGAGGAGGTCGTGTCCACGGCCCTCGGTGGCGACTGGGAGTTTCGCGGCATCCGTACGCCGTCCAAGGACCTCTACCCGAGCACCGTCCAGGAGAAGTAGCCCCGACACACGGCTGAAGGACGCGAGTTACTGCCCAAAGTGGGGTGCTGGCGCCGCCCAAAGCCCCACTTTGGGCAGTAACTCGAAGAAGGGTTCGGCGGGATGGCGGACGTGCGGTGGCTCATGGTGCTCACCGAGAACGAGGCGATCCTCGACCCGCGCGACCTCGCCGCCCTGGTCGACCTCGCGACGACCGCTGAGGCCCAGGGGATCGACGGCGTCCAGCTCTCCGAGCACGTCGCGCTCGGACGCGACTCGGGTGCCGCCGGTGAGATGCACAACCCCCGCGACTACGCCGCCCCCGGCAACCAGTCGCCGGCGTACCCATGGCCCAGCAGCATCGTGCTCATGTCGGCCATCGCGCAGGCGACGTCGAGCCTTCGGCTCGTGGCCGGCGCCATCATCGCGCCGCTGCGCCACCCGCTGCTCCTCGCCAAGGAGCTCGGCACGCTCGACCTGCTCTCGCGCGGCCGCCTCGTCGTCCTGCCGACGGTGAGCTGGTCGAAGGACGAGTACGCCGCCCTCGGCATTCCCTTCGCCGAGCGGGGCCGGATCCTCGACGAGCAGCTCGAGGTGCTCGCGAAGTCGTGGGGCCCGTACCCGATCAGCCACGACGGCCCCCGATTCCCGTTCTCCGACGTCTGGCTCGAGCCGGGAGCCCACACCGCCGCCGGCCCGCCGCTGTGGTTCGGCGGTCAGGGCATGCCGCCCCACGTCGTACGCCGCATCGCGCGCTACGGCAGCGGCTTGAACCCCTTCGGCCGACTCACCGACGCCGACATGGCCGCGCTCGCCGACGGCATGCGCGACGCCGGCCGCGACCTCGCCGAGCTCGAGCTCGTCGGCGGGATCCAGGGCACCTTCACCGGGCCCGACGACGTCGCCGACGTCGACGCTGCCCTCGCCGACCTGCCGCGCCAGATCGAGCAGGGCTTCACCACGATCTGCTTCAAGCCGTCGATGTTCGTGCGCTCGGTCGACGAGGTGCCCGCGCTCTGCCGCCACCTCGTCGCCGAGGGCCGCCGCCTCTCGACGTAGGCACCCCCTCGCTCAACCTGATCAATCCGTCGCTTCCGGCCCTGGGAAACGACGGATTGATCAGTGTCAGCGCGGGGGTGGGCGTGCGGAGGGCCCGGAACCTGTGCGGTTCCGGGCCCTCCGAGGTCGTACGCCGTGCTCAGGTGACGAGGTCGGCGATCGCGTCGACGTTCTCGTCCTTCTTGCGGATGACGCCGACCACGAGGCCGACGACGAACATCACGAACGGCGTCGCGACGAGGATCCACCCGGTCGCGCTGAGGCCCCAGGACTCGACGGTCGGGTCGACGCCCTCGGCGACCGTGCCAGCCAGCAGGCCAAAGCGCGATGCGAGGAGGTAGAGCCCGATGGCCAGGCCGATGATGGCGAGAACTGGTGCGATGACCGAGGCCCACAGTGAAGCCTCGCCCTTGTGCCGACGGAAGAAGGCGATGACCGCGATGGACACCAGGATCTCGACGAACACGATCGCGAGCACGGCCAGGCCGGAGAACCAGTAGAAGAGGTTGAGGATCGGGTCGAGCCCCTGCACCACGAAGATCAAGATCACCAGGAGGCCGATCACCGACGTGACGGCGGCGGCGGTCCAGGGAGCACCGCGGCCGTTGACGCGGTCGAGACGTGTCGGCAGCACGCCGGCACGGCCCATCGCGTAGAAGTAGCGCGCCGCCGAGTTCTGGAAGGCCAGCAGGCCCGCGAACAGGGACGAGATGACGAGCCAGCTCATGAGCGTGGCCATCCACGAGCCGACGTAGGTCTCGGCCACCGCAAACAGGACGGCTGCCGGGTTGGCGAGCGGAACCCCGTCCACGGTCGAAAGCTCCGCGGTCTTCTCGATGATGGTCGAGGCGCCGAGACCCGTCACGATGGCGAAGGCGGTGAAGCCGAAGATCACCGTGATGGTGATGACGGCGAGGTACGTCGCCCGCGGGACGGTGCGGTGCGCGTCCTTGGACTCCTCTCCGTAGATGGCGGTGGCCTCGAAGCCGATGTAGGAGGCGAACGCGAAGGCGAACGCGATGCCCGCCGTACCGGTGAGGCCGCCCGCCAAGATGTTCGACGGGGCGAACGACGCGGCGACGTCGACACCCTCGGGCTTGTTGGACGAGAAGAACACGGCGAACGCCGTTACGAGCAGGGAGAGCAGCTCGAGGGTCATGAGGACACCGAGCACCTTGGCACCGATGTCGACCGACAGCACCGACAGGCCGAGCACGACCGCCCAGGCGATGAGCACCCAGACCCACCACGCCCACTCGATGCCGAACTGCGAGGCCATCTGAGCTCCGACGACGCCGCCGAAGAAGCCGTAGACGGCGAGCTGGACGGCGAGATATGCCACGAGCGACACGAATGCGGAGCCGACACCGGGAACGACTCCCAGGCCGCGGCCTACGTAGGCGAAGAACGCCCCGACGTTGGTGACCTTGCCGGCCATCGCTGCGTAGCCGACGGAGAACAGCAGCAGGATCAGGCCGACGGCGACGTACGCGCCAGGTGCGGCCGCGCCGTTGCCGAGCACGATCGCGACGGGTACGGCGCCGGTCATGCCGACGAGCGGGGCAGCCGCTGCGACGACGAAGAACACGATGCCCAGGACGCCGAGGCGTCCGTGGTGCAGCGCGGTCTCAGGGGTCTCCTGCGGCGGGGGCTGGAGCTGGGTCATGGCTCTCCTCGTGACGCCGGGACTCGGCGAGGGCGGCGGATCCGTTCGGACCCGAATGACTGGGCAAGAGTGTCGTGTACCGCCGGCCGCGTCAAGGGTTTCGGGCCGCGTGTGTTCGAGGCCGAACGATCCGCGGAATCGCCACTAGGCAGATTGCACAGTGGCGCGGGCGGCGCTCAGAAGTGGCCGGGCACGGCCGAGCGCGTGTCGCACCTTGCCGCCGCACCGAGCGGGCCGCCGGCCGGAAGGCGCGGCGTCAGGCAGCAGCCGCGTCGGCGACGTCGGGCTCAGGCCTGGTCGACGGGCCCGAAGAGCGCGAGGAGCTCGCCGACCTCGTGGTCGGCCTCGGCGGGGTGCCGGAAGTGGCCCTCAGCGTGCACCTGGTAGGTGTTCCGGCGTCCGACCCGGGTGCGGGTCACGAACCCGGCCACCTCGAGGTCGCGCACGATGGCCTGCGCGGCGCGCTCGGTGATCTGGGCCGCCTCGGCGAGGTCGCGAAGGCGACTGTCGGGGTCGCGGGCGATGAGCAGCAGGAGCCGCGCGTGGTTCGTCAGCAGGGTCCACGACCGGCTCGGAGCGGTCGAGCGGCTGGAGATCGGCTCGGGCACCGGCTCATCATGGCCCTCCCGGCACGCGATGTCCGGAAAGGACCCGGCGAGGGGTGACATACGAAGAATGCTTCATGTATTGTTCTTCGCATGTCCTTCCCGCGCGCTGCCGCCGCCGGCCTCGTCGTCGCCTCGTTCGGGGCCCTGGCCCTGCTCGTCCTCGTGCTCGCCGGGCAGCGTCCCGCGCTGACCGTGGCCTCGCCCGACCTCGGCCCCTTCGGAATCACCACCCTGGGCGTGGCTCTCGACGTCGTATCCGGCGTCCTTCTCGCCCTCGTGACCGGCCTCGGCGCCGTGGTCGCGGTGTACGCCGCCCGCAACCTCGAGGGCCAGCACCGCCTCCCGCGCTTCGCCGTCCTGCAGATCACCGTGGTCCTCGGCCTCGCTCTCGCCGTCACCGCCGCGAGCCTGCCGCTGCTGCTGCTCGGGTGGACGGCGTCCGGCCTCGCGATGGCAGCGCTCGTGTCGCACAGCGGCAGCGAGCGCGCCCGCGCCGCCGGCCGGTTCGTCCGCCGCCGCCTCCTGCTCGGTGACGCACTGCTGGCCGCCGCCGTGGTGGTGACCGGCCTCGGCGCCGGCACCTGGAACGTCGCCGACCTCTCCGGAGCCGTCGTCGACGCATCGATCGGTGCGGTCGGGTTGGCTGCGGCGCTGGTCGTCGCCGCGGGCGTCGTACGAAGCGCCCTCGTGCCCGCCCACCGCTGGCTTCCCGAGGTGGCCGAGGCGCCGTCGCCGGTGAGCGCACTGCTGCACGCGGGCTTCGTCAACGGCATCGGCATCCTCGCGCTCGTCCTGTGGCCGCTGATCTCGGCCAGCCCCGTCGCCCGGGGTCTCGCCCTGGTGGTCGGAGTCGCGACGGCCCTCCTCGCCTCGGCCCAGCAGCGGGTGCGCCCCGACGTCAAGGGTCGGCTCGCCTCCTCGACCTCCGCGCAGATGGGCTACCTCGCCATCACCGTGGGCGTGGGGCTTCCCGCGGCGGTGCTCGTCCACCTCGTGGGTCACGGCCTCTGGAAGGCCGGCCTCTTCCTCGGCGCCGGCGGCGCCGTCGAGCGCGTGCGCGGAGCGTCGACCTCCGGCCCCTCGTCGATGCAGCGCGCGGGGTCGTCCGGGCAGCGCGGCCAGGGTGGATGGGCGCCGTCCGCGGCCGCACTCCTGGGGCTGCTCGTCACCATCTCCGCGGCCGCGGTGTCCGGCGTGTGGGGGTCGTCCCTCCTCTCGGCTCCCGCAACCCTCCTGCCGGTCGCCGCGGCCGCGGCCGCCACAGCCACGGCCGCGTACGCCGTGGCCGCCTCGGCCCGTGGTCGCCGCGGCGTCGGTGTGCTGCTCGTCCTCGTGTCGGCGTCGGCGTACCTCGTCGCTCTGCGCGCCGTCGATCACGCCCTCGCTCCTGAGCTCGGCTGGGCGACCCCGGCGTGGGGTGAGCCCGGCGCGCTCGGCCTGGCCGTGGTCGTGGCGCTGCTCGTCGCCACAGGTCTGGCCGCATGGGGTGTCGACTCCGCGGTGCGCCGGGGCCGGTTCGCGGGCCTCGCGGCGTACGTCGGCCGCACCACCTTCGCGCCGGCTCCGCTCCTTCGCCGCACACGTGTCGCAGCAGCGAAGTCCGTCACGCCCGTGATCGACGGCTCGGTCGCCGTCGAGGCTTCGAGGATCGCGGCGGACGTCGTGGCCCCGGTCTGGCCGCTGCACGCGTTCGTGGCCAGCAACCCGGTCGCCGGGCTCGAGCGGCTGCCGTTCGACGACGCGATGCAGGCCGCCTCCCGCGCCTGGGGCAGCCGCCCCGGGGTCGATGCCTCGATGCTGCGGGCCGCTGTCGCCCGAGGCTTGGTCGACGACGACGCCCTCCTGCGCATCGCCGGTGAGGTGGCACCAGGCCCGGATCTCGCGCTGGCGGCGCCGGTCCGCGAGCGCCGCGCGCTCGTGCGTGCGCTTCTGCTCGCCCACGACCCCGTCGAGGCCGACGTCGCTCCCGTGCGCGCCGCCGTCGGCGACGGAGCCGTGGCGAAGGCGCGCGTGGGCGTGCTCACCACCCCGGCGGAGCGTGCAGCCAGCGCCCACCCCGCGCTCGCGCCGCTGGCCGCCCGTGCCCGCGACCTCGTCTCGTCGTACGTCGCTCGCGAGTACGGCGCACCCGGCTGGCCCGTGGCCACGACCGGTGTGTGGGCCGCGGTGCGCCAGGATGCGCCGGCGCTCGACTCCCTGCTCGGCACGCGCGGAGCCGGCGCGTCGGTGCGCACCCTTCCGGCCGACGCGGCCCAGGCACTCGCCGAGCTGGTCGCGCGGCTGGGCCTGGAGGGCCCCGACCTCGTGCCCACCTTCGCGCGGGTGCTGGCGTGCGACCCCGGCTGGGTCGCCCACCTCGCCTGGCGTCGTCGGGTCGCCGTGGCGGGCGAGCAGGACGAGGTCCTCGACCTGCTGGTCGCGCGGCTCGCCCTCGAGGCCGTCGTCGTCGCGGCGGCGGGGTCGGCACCCGGCTCCGCGCAGACCGAGGTCGTCGATCTGGCGCCGTCCGTCGCGGTGCTGCTCGCCGCGTCGGGGGCGGACCTCGCCACGATGAGCGTCGTCGCACTGGACGACCTCGTGGCGCTCGCCGCGGCTGTGCACGAGCAGGGCGCCGACCTGCTGCGGCTGCGGGCGTGGGAGGAGTCGTACCGCCGTCCGGTGCTCGACCAGATCACCGAGCGCGCCCAGGTGCTGCGCCTCGACGCCGACGACTCGCCGGCCCAGGTCGTCACCTGCATCGACGTCCGCAGCGAGAGGCTTCGTCGCCGCCTCGAGGAGACCGGCCCGTGGGAGACGCTCGGCGCAGCAGGGTTCTTCGGGATCGCCCTGGCTCACGTGTCGCCGAACGGTGCCCTCACCGAGCGGCTCCCGGCACTGCTGCGCCCGGTCCACGTGGTCACCGAGTCGTGCCCCGACGTGCCGGCCAGTCGGCAGCTGATGTCGGACGCTTCCACGGCCGTCCACGGCGCGGAGGGTGCTGTCGGTGCGCCGTTCGCGCTCGCCGAGGCCGCGGGCTGGGTCACCGGCTTGTCGGCGGTGCTCCACACGGCGTCACCGCGGGTGTGGGAGAGGCTGCGCCGTCGGATCGGTGCGCGCTTCACCGCGCCCGGGCGCGGCATGCTCGTCCTCGAGCGGGGTGCCGAGGCGCCGCAGGGCTTCGAGCTCGACGAGCTGGTTGCGGCTGCGGCCGCATTCCTGCGAACCACAGGCCTTCTCGCGCCCGCACCCGTGGTCGTGCTGCTCGGACACGGTGGCCACGCGGCCAACAACCCGCACGTCGCGGCCTACGACTGCGGGGCCTGCGGCGGCTATGCGGGAGACGTCAGCGCCCGCGCGATGGCGCAGGTGCTCAACGACGTCCGTGTGCGCGACGGCTTGCGCGAGCAGGGCATCGACATCCCCGATGGCACGGTCTTCCTCGCAGGTCTGCACGACACGACACGCGATTGCGTCGAGCTGCTCGACGACGTCCCTGCTGCCGTCCGGCCGGTGGTCGAGCGGCTCGAGCGCGACCTCTCGCTCGCGTGCGACGCCGTCGTGCTCGAGCGGGCGGCGTACCTCCCTGGCGGGCTGCCGTCCGGGCTCGCCGCTGCTCGCCGGGTGCTCGACGCGCGTGCGGTCGACTGGGCGCAGGTGCGTCCGGAGTGGGGACTGGCCCGCAACGCGGCCATCGTGATCGGCCCCCGTGCCCTGACGCGAGGCCTCGACCTCGACGGCCGCGTGTTCCTGCACTCGTACCGGTCGGACCTCGACGCCGACGGCAGCGCCCTCGAGTTCCTCCTGACCGCGCCCCTGGTCGTGGCTCAGTGGATCTCGTCGCAGTACTGGTGCTCGACGGTCGACCCGGAGCGCTTCGGCGCAGGGGACAAGACCACGCACAACGTCCTCGCGTCGTACTCCGGCGACCCGGCGCCCCTCACCGGCGTGGTCACCGGAGCGCGCGGCGACCTGAGGATCGGGCTCCCGTGGCAGGCAGTGTCGGCCCAGGCACCGGTGGACGGCCGCTGGACCTCTCTCCCGTTCCACGAGCCTGTGCGGCTGCTCGCCGTGGTGCACGCCGACCCCGCAGTGGTGGAGGACGTGCTGCGCCGGCGCGAGGACGTGGCCCGGCTCGTGCTCGGCGAGTGGGTGGAGCTCGTGGTGGTCGACCCGCTCTCCGGCATGCTCCTGCGCCGTGACGCGCGTGACGGCTGGATGCCGGTGAGCGACCTCGCGAGCAGCTCGCCCGCCGTCGAAGGGGAAGGCGTGGCGACCTCGGTGTAGCGGCACCTGGCGGCGCGCGGGTCAGGCGCCCTGGTCGACCAGGTGCTCCTTGGCCCAAAGAGCGGCGCTCGTGCGGTCGCCGACGCCGAGCCGCGTGAAGACGTTGGTCAGGTGGCCCTTGACCGTGCGTTCGCTGATGCCGAGACGTCGCGCGATCTGCCCGTTGGTCAGGCCCTGCACCACGAGCCGCAGCACGTCGCGCTCGCGGTCGGTGAGGTCGTCAGCGGGAGTGGTGGTCGGCGCCGACGTACGGCGGGCGAGGGCGACGCGCGCAGCCTTGGGGTGGAGCGGCGACTCGCCGCGTGCCGCGGTGCGCACCGCGGCCACGATCTCTGCCGGGTCGCAGTCCTTGAGCAGGTAGCCGACTGCGCCGGCGTCGAGGGCGTCGCGGATCCGGTCCTGGTCGGAGAACGACGTGAGGGCCACGACTGCGACGTCGGCGTCGAGCGCGACGATGTCGCGCGTGGCCGACGTACCGTCTCGCCCCGGCATCGAGAGGTCCATGAGCACGACTCGCGGGTGGTGCTCGCGCACGGCCGCGACGGCATCGGCCGCGTTGGAGCAGGCCGCGACCACGCGGATGTCACCGTGCGCCTCGAGCATGAGGCTCACGCCGTGGCGCACCACGGGATGGTCGTCGACGACCACGACGTCGATCATCGAAGGGGGATCCTCGCTGTGAGTGTGGTGCCCTGGTGCGGGGCCGAGCGTACGGCGAGAGTGCCGCCCACCTCTGCGACCGAATCCTCGAGGAGAGCCAGACCGAGGTGCCCCTCCGGAGTCGACGCCGACGGCCGGCCGGGGTCGACGAGGGTGAAGCCGGCGCCGTCGTCGGCGACCACGAGCGTTGCCGTCTCGCCGTCGCTCGTCACCGCGACGCGCACGTGCGTCGCCTCGGCGTGCTTGACGATGTTGCGCACGGCTTCCTGCGCGACCCGGAACAGCGCGATCTCGACGTCCTCGGGCAGCTGCTCGATGCCGTCGACGTCGAGCTCGACGTCGATCTCGCGACTGGCGAGCTGCGCGGTGAGGTCGCTCAGCGCGGCCGCGAGCCCGGCTCGACGCAGGCCCGGCGGATAGATCTCGACGAGCAGCGAGCGCAGGCCTCGCACGCCTTGGCGCAGCTCGGTGGCCGCGTTGCGCACGGTGCCGGCGGCCCAGTGCTGCCCGTCGGCGCCGAGCTTGTCGGCGACGCCCGACAGCGCATAGCTCGAGCCGGCGAGCGACTGCACGATGCCGTCGTGCAGGTGCGCGGCGATGCGACGTCGCTCGGTGGTGGAGGCGTCGAGCGCGTGCTGCAGGAGGCGGAGTCGCTCGGCGCGCGCCCGGTCGAGCCCGCGGGCCAGCGACCAGGCGATCGGGACGAGTGCGAAGAGGAGCAGTGCGAGGCCGCCGATCGTGAGCGGTCCGAACTCGCGCAGCACCTCGCGCTGCCGGGCGTCCACCGCGGTGCGCGTCTGGTACGTCTCGAACAGCAGCGTCTGCCCGGTCGGAGTCCACACCGGCAGGTAGACCTCGAGCAGCGGGCCGTTGCCGGCGTCGAAGCGGTTCTCCGGACGCTGGAGGTCGCTGGCCTCCGCGACGGCGGACCCGCCACCGCGCAGGACGTCGATCTCCTCCTCGTCGAGCGCGTACTGGGTGCCGATGAGGCGAGGCTCGTCGGAGTAGACGATGACGCCGTCGCCGTTCCACACCTTCACCCGCACGACGTCCTCGGAGAGGATGCGCTGGCGCACCAGGGCGTCGAAGGCGGCGACGGCAGTCGGGTCGCTGTCGGCCAGGGCCTGAGTCATCACGGGTTGCACGAGCGACTGGGCGAGGGTGATCGTTCGCTGGCGGGCATCCTCGACCGCCTCGCGCTCGGCGGCGCGGTCGGCCGCGAACCAGACGCCGGTCGAGACGAGCAGCAGGGCCACGAGTCCAGCCAGCACGAAGCGCGTCATCGCCTGTCGCAGCACCGATTGAGGGGGAACAGCCGGTGGTGCGACCGGTGCGACGGTCGACTCGTGCATGACGGTGGACATGTCATCGACCTCTGGCTCCCCCTCTGTCCAGGAGCGCACGGCAGTCGACGTGCCGTGGCCGGCGGGCTCGGCGATCGAGGGTGCGACGGCCGCGCGAGCGGTCGAGGCCGACGACCACGCTGTGGGGCGCCGACCGGCGGACCGGATGTCGCAAGGGTCGCCCACCGTGGGGAGCGCCCACCAGCCGTCCATACGTCCCGGTACCTCCGCGCCTGCCAGCCCGGCGATACGCAGGGCCTGACCCGATGGTCGGCCCTCGTCGCGGATAGTTGAAGGGTCACCGACAGAACGTGCCCGAACCTTGGACGAACCTGCGACGTTGTGCGCCAGGCGAGCTACGGGGCCGCGGCGGCCGCGACGGGACGTAGGGCAAGCCGGTCGCTGCTGGCCCGCTGCCGGCCTGCAGGGCTCAGGACTGGCCGCGGACCTTCTGTGCCGCGTCGGCACTGAGACGTCCGATGACCGCCGTCCGGGTCACCGGGTCGAGCGCGGCGAGCTGGGCCTCGATGTCGTCGGCTACCTCCTCGGCGTGCTGCTTGGTCGCGATCGCCCGCGACGCGGCGTAGGCGAGCCCGGCCGCGGCGACGGCGACGACGCCGACGATGACGAAGATGCGTGCTCGGGACATCGCGGACCCTGCCGATCGAGAGGGGAGTCGAGAGCTCGACTGTAGCCCCGAG
>JBBQAY010000036.1:0-30225 GCA_038316965.1 Candidatus Nanopelagicales bacterium | reverse complement strand
CCCTCACGCTTCTCGACCTCGAGCAGCTCGTAGGGCAGACCGAGGGACTCCAGCTGCTCCTTGAGCTCGCGGGCATGGTCCGCGTAGTACTCGTCGGGCGTGTGGAAGGAGCAGATGACAACGTCGCGATGCGGCACACGGCACCCAGCTGGGGCGCGGTTCGGCTGTGGTCTTCGCTGAGGTGGCCGTTCCGGTGTCGCTCACGTTCGAACGCTAGACCATCTAGCGTTCTACGAGCGGAGACCGGGGTTGTCGGGTTGTGTCGTACACCTCACGTCAGTCAGAGACGATCAGGATCCCGAGGCACATCTCGTCGGTGGTGCCTTCGCCCCACACCACGTACCGGTCGGGGACGCCGGCGAGCGCCGGCAGCTTGTCGCGCAACGTGGCGTCGTGGGTGCAGGTGACGGTCACTGTGTCGCCCGCAGCCAGCCGCACAGGCTCGGCCAGCGGCTGCGCCGACTGGTTGTCGAAGTCCCACACCGGGATGTCGAGCAGCGTGCGCTCCCGGTCGGTCCCCTCGTTAGCCACGATCGTGATGCTCTGGCCGAGCAGGTGCATGTGACCTGCCGCCGCCCGGACCGTCTCAGGCGCGCGGACGGTGCGGGTACAGGTCTGGGTCGGACTCGCCGCGGGCGCGAACGGGTCTCCGTTGCAGAGCAGCTGCAGCCCGCCGATGGTGCGCAGCGAACCCGGGCCGAAACGCTGGACGACGTCGGTCACGGCGCTCCCCCGCGTGCAGAGCGGACCGGACTGCCCGTCTGCGCACGGCAGCTCGACCGGGGCGGGAAGGAGAGTCGTCCGCATGGGCGTGAGGTCGGAGCGGGAGGACACCCTCAGCCGGACCTGGGTGTTGTCGGCGGCGGCGTCACCCGTGGCCACGCGCAGGTTGTAGTGCATCTGCACGACGACCTGGCTGCCCGCTGCGAGCGGCACCCCGAGACCGTCCGCGAACTGGTTCTCGCGACCGCCGGGTGCCCAGCCCGCAAGCCACGGCGCCGCGTCGAGGCCGTCGAGGACCGACCTCCCCTTCGACGGCAGGCCTGGGCCGCCGAAGCACTGCCACCCTGGGCGCGGGTCGGAGGCATCCTTGGCCTTGGCGGCCTCGACCTGCTCGGGCTCGACGCGGAACACGATCGAGTGGTGCACCACGGCGGGGTTCTGCGGCAGGAACTGCACGCCGGTGACGAAGGAGTCGGCGCTCACTCCCGGGTCCGCGAGGAAGCACCGGTAGTCGTCGGTGCCGCCGTCCGGCGCCTCGGGGACGTAGAGGGCGCCCGGCAGCGTGTCCGCGATGCCCACGGTCACGAACGTCTCGCCCGTCCGGAGCGGCTTCGGCGAGGGCGGCGGGCTGGGCGTGCCGTCGGTGGCGTGGGCGGAGGACGCCTCCCCGGACGGCGTCGGCGCCCCCGCGTCGTCCTGGTGCGTGCCTGTGCCGCACGCCGTGAGCAGCAGCGCCGTTGCGGCTGCGGCTGCGGCGTACCGGGAGTGACGGGAGCGACGTGGCATGCGGGCAAGGGTACGTCGCCTCTGTGACTCCGCCCGTCGGAACAGGAGGCCGTGCTGCCCGTGTCGACGGACAATGGGGGCATGAGCAACGACGACGAGCTCGAGAGGCTCTTGCGCGAGGTAGACGCATCGATGGCAGGTACGTCGGCCACGCCGGCCAAGGCCGCCGCCTCGAAGGAGGTGGCGACGTCCGGAGCAGCCCCCGGCCGCTGGGGTCGATCGCTGCGGACGGGACTCGTAGCGGGCGTGGTCAGCGGCGCAGTCGTGGGCACCGGCACGTTCCTGCTCGCGTGGCTTCCGTTCATCGACAACCCGTTCAGCAGCGCGGCCGGCGCGTTCCTCGGGGCGTTCGCCACAGGGACCGTGCTCAGCGCCGCACGCCGCTAGAGCCCCCACCCGAGCAGCGCACGCGTGTTGCGCTCCCAGCCGAGGATCCCGATCCCGGCTGGTGGCAGCACGAAGGCCCGCCCGCCGACCGCAGGCAGGCCGAGGTGCACGGCGGTCAGCACCCTGAGCAGGTGCGCGTGCGCGACGAGCACCGCGACGCCACCGTCGTCGACGACCGGCTGGCAGCGGGTCAGCACCCGTGCGGCGCGTGCGGCGACGTCCGCCACCGACTCCCCCAGCCCGTCGAGGGTGGTCCACACGCTCCAGGCGGGGTCGCCGAGGTCGTCCTTGATGCCCTGCGTCGTGCGCCCCTCGTAGACGCCGTAGTCCCACTCGAGCAGGTCGGCGTCCAGATCGGCCGACAGCCCGGCCAGCTCAGCCGTACGCCGGGCACGCTGCAGCGGGCTGACGAGCGTGAGGGACGGTCGAAAGGGCGCGAGGCGTTCCGCGGCGTCCCGCGCAGCCTGCTCGCCCTCGGGAGTGAGCGGAACGTCGGTACGCCCGGTGTGACGCCCGTCCCTGCTCCAGGCCGTCTCGGCGTGCCGAAGCACCACGATGCGTCCCTTCGGCCCGGTCATGGTCGTAGCCTGCCAGTCGTGGAGACCCACGGCAGACCTGTCGACGACGTCCTGGCCGAGCTCGATGCTGCGCGGAGCAGCGATCCGGACCCGCACGGCGCCCATCTCTTCGGGCTCACGTATCCGACGGGCGACCAGGAGATCGAGCGGCTCACCCACGCGGTGCACGACCGGCTCCTCTACAGCAACGCCCTCAACCCCTTCCGCTTCCCGGAGCAGTCGCGGCTGTCGGAGGAGGTGGTGCGCGAGGTGTCGCGCCTCGTGTCGCTGCCTGGTGGCGGTGGAGGCAGCACCACCTCGGGCGGAACGGAGTCGATCCTGATGGCGGTGCTCGTGGCGCGGCAGCGGGCACGTGCTCGCGGCGTCGCTCGTCCGGTCGTGGTCGCGCCGGCGTCCGCGCACCCGGCGTACGCCAAGGCCGCCCACTTCCTCGACCTCGACTTCCAGCAGGCACCGCTCGACCCGTCCTCACTCGCCGTCGATCTCCACGCTCTGCAGGGGCTGGTGGACGAGCGCACGGCCCTCGTCGTGGCGTCGGCGTTCTCCTACCCGCACGGCGTGATGGACGACGTGGCCTCCGTCGCGGCCCTGGCGGCGGAGTCGGGTGCGGGATGCCATGTCGATGCCTGCGTCGGCGGGATGGTGCTGCCGTTCCTGGCGGATCCCCCTGCGCCGTGGGACTTCGGCGTCCCTGGTGTGACAAGCATGTCGGTCGACCTGCACAAGTACGGGTTCGTGCCCAAGGGCTGCTCGGTGGTGCTGCACAGGGACGGCGACTGGGCGCAGCACCAGTGGTTCGTCTACGACCAGTGGCCGGCGGGCGTCTACGGCTCCCCCGCGGTCGCAGGTGCGAAGTCGGCCGCCCCGGTGATCGCCGCCTGGGCGGTGCTCCAGCACCTCGGACGCGAGGGGTTCGAGCGGGTCGTCGCCTCGATGCTCGACACCGCGGCCCGCATCCGTGACGGCTTCGAGTCGTGCGACGGCGTGGTCGTGAACGGCACACCGGTCGGCACGATCCTGTCGTGGCGCTCCGAACGGCCCGACGTGTCGCTCTACGCCGTCGCGGACCTGCTCGAGGGCAAGGGCTGGTATCTCAACAGGCTCACGGGAACCAACGGTGGTCAGCCGGGGCTGCACGTGATGGTGTCGCCTGCGCACGCGGGCGTGCTCGATCAGCTGCTGCCCGACTTCGTCGACAGCTACGAGGAGGTCGTGCGCACCGGCGCCGCCAGCGACGACGCGGGTCGCTACGCCTGACCGAGGGCGTAGAAGGCGACGGCGCTCGCCGCCGCGACGTTGATGCTGTCGACTCCGGCAGCCATCGGGATGCGGACGCGGTCCGAGCACGCCGCGAGAGCCGCGTCGGTCAGGCCCTCCCCCTCGGTGCCGAGCACCATCGCGACGCGATCAGGAGTCTCGAGCGCGCGCAGGTCGACTCCCGTCGGATCGGGCGACAGGGCGTACGTCGCGAAGCCGAGGTCAGCGAGAGCGTGGAGAGCCCCAGGCCACGGATCCGCCCGAGTCCACGGCACCGAGAACACCGAACCCATCGACACCTTCACACTGCGGCGATACAGGGGGTCGGCACACTCGGGGCTGACGAGCACGGCGTCCATTCCGAGGGCGGCGGCATTGCGGAACACCGCGCCGACGTTGGTGTGGTCGACGAGGTCCTCGAGCACGACCACCCGGCGTGCGGTGCTCAGCACGTCGTCGAGAGAGGGCAGCGGACGACGGTGCATCGAGGCCAGGGCCCCGCGGTGGACCCGGAAGCCCGTGACGCTCTCGAGCAGCGCGTCGTCGGCGAGGAACACGTCGCAGTCGTGCGGCTCGACGGCATCACGCAGTCCGTCCCACCACTTCTGCGCCATGAGCAGCGACCGGGGGGCGTACCCGGCCTCGAGGGCACGGCGCACGACCTTCTCGCCCTCGGCGAGGAACAGTCCTTCGGCCGGCTCGCGGATCCGACGCAGCGAGACGTCGGTGAGATCGGTGTAGTCGCGCAGGCGCGGGTCGCGCGGATCCGTGACGTGGATGAGCTTGGCCATGCTCACATCCTCACGAAGCTGACGACGGCGGCGGCGACGCCGACGACGACGATGAGACCGCGCAGTGCGACCGCCGGCAGGCGGCGTGCGACGGGGGCACCCACCGCGCCGCCCACCGAGGCACCGAGCGCAAGGGCCAGGGCGGGCGCCCACGCGACCACTCCCGCGATCGCGAAGA
This sequence comes from Candidatus Nanopelagicales bacterium, assembly GCA_038316965.1. Lineage (GTDB taxonomy): Bacteria > Actinomycetota > Actinomycetes > S36-B12 > CAIYMF01 > Longivirga. The sequence continues at coordinate 25,525 of JBBQAY010000036.1, read as the reverse complement.
CGACGGCGGCAACACCGTTCGAGACGCCCTGCAGCACGTTCTTGACGGCATTGGACCGTTGGACGTCGACGTCGAAGAGCACCGTGAGCGCGGCGACGATGATGACGCCCTGCGCAGCACCGAAGTAGCCGGCGTACAGGCCGACGACGACCAGCAGCGGCAGCAGCACGCGCCTCGGGAGCGTGGTCGGGTCGAGGCCGCGCGCGTTGAGCAGCGCCGTGATGCGTGGTCCGACGACGACGAGCGTGCAGGCGATGAGGATGAACCACGGCACGACACGTTCGAACACGGTCGCCGGCAACGCGACCACGAGCAGCGCCCCGACCACGGCCCCTGAGCCCACGGCGATGGCCAGGGGCACGACCTCGCGTCGACGCCCTGCCATCTCACGCCGATATCCCCACGCTCCGAACAGGTTTCCCGGTGCGAGCCCAGCGCTGTTCGTTCCGTTGGCCACGACCGGCGGCAGGCCGTACGCCAGCAGCAGCGGGTAGGTCAGGAGGGTGCCGCTCCCCACGGCCGTGTTGACAGCGCCGGCGACCACACCCGCGCCGACCAGGAGGAGCAGCTCCATCCGAGGTTGATCAGCCGTTCTCGCTCGAGCCGGCGCCCTTGCTGAACGCCGAGCCGAGGTTGTGCATCGCCTGCGAGAGCTCGGCCGGCAGCACCCACACCTTGTTGGCGGTGCCGTTGGCGATCGCCGGGAGGGCCTGGAGGTACTGGTAGGCCAGCACCTTCTCGTCGGCGTCGCCCGCGTGGATGGCGTCGAAGACCTTCTGGATGGCCTGGGCCTCACCCTCGGCGCGGAGGATCTGCGACTGCGCGTCACCCTCGGCGCGGAGGATGGCCGACTGACGCTCTCCCTCTGCGGTGAGGATCTGGGACTGCTTGAAGCCTTCGGCGGTGAGGATCGAGGCGCGCTTCTCGCGCTCGGCCCGCATCTGCTTCTCCATCGACTCCTGCACGCTCGCGGGCGGGTCGATCGCCTTGAGCTCCACGCGGTTCACACGGATGCCCCACTTGCCGGTCGCCTCGTCGAGGACACCGCGGAGCGCGTCGTTGATGGACTCGCGTGAGGTCAGCGTCTGCTCGAGGTCCATGCCGCCGATGACGTTGCGGAGCGTCGTGACGGTGAGCTGCTCGATACCCGTGATGGGGCTCGCGATCTCGTACATCGCAGCCTTGGGATCGGTCACCTGGAAGTAGATGACCGAGTCGATGTTGACCACGAGGTTGTCCTGCGTGATCACCGAGGACGGCGGGAACGACACGACCTGCTCGCGCATGTCGACGAGCGGCTTGAGGCGGTCGATGTAGGGCACAAGAAGTGACAGGCCGGGGTTGAGGGTGCGGCTGTAGCGACCGAGCCGCTCGACGATGCCGGCTCGCGCCTGCGGCACGATGCGCACGGCCTTGGCGAGCGTGACGACCACGAACAGCACGATGATCAGCGCGATCACCACCGCTACGAGGCTTCCGATCTCCATGAGTGGGGCTCCTCTTCTAGGCGCGTCCTGCGCCCGTTCCCCGTACCGCCGGTCGGCGGACGTGACGTGCTCGAGGTGCTAGTCGACGAGGGCTGTCGCGCCGTCGATGCGGATCACACGCACCATCTCGCCGGCGACGATGACGCGGTCGGCATCGAGTGCTCGGGCCGACCACGTCTCGCCCCCGATCTTCACCCGGCCGTCCCGGCCGGTGACCTGCTCGACGACCTCGGCGTCGTTGCCCACCAGGGCATCGACCCCGGTACGGATGGCGGGCGGTTGCCTGCGGTGAGTACGCGCGATCGGCCGTACGACGAAGAGAAGGCTGAGCGAGACGAGGGCGAAGATGCCGAACTGCAGCGCGGGCCCTCCGCCGGCCGCGGCCACGACGGTCGCAGCGGCGGTGCCGCCGGCGATCATCGCCAGCACGAGCGTGGTCGTGAGCATCTCACCGACCAGGAGCAGACCGGTCGCGATCAACCACCACACCCACGGGTCCATGACTCGATCCTAGGCCGGTCCGGGCCTGGCGCAGCGCAGGATTGCCACGAGATCGATCGGACGGCGCATCCGCTCAGACGGCGCGGGCCCACCAGCGGTCGCCGCGGAACTCCACAGCGAGCGCGAGGCCGAACGTGGCGGAGAGGTGCTCAGCAGTGAGCACCTCGTGCAGCGCTCCCTGCGCGACCACGGCGCCCTTGCGCAGGAGCATCCCGTGGGTGAACCCCGACGGGATCTCCTCGACGTGGTGCGTGACGAGCACGGTGGTCGGGGCGTACGGGTCGTTGGCGATGTCGCCCAGGCGGCGGACGAGGTCCTCCCGACCGCCGAGGTCGAGGCCGGCGGCCGGCTCGTCGAGCAGAAGGAGCTCGGGATCGGTCATGAGCGCGCGGGCGACGAGGACGCGCTTGCGCTCCCCCTCGGACAGCGTCCCGATCGTGCGTCTCCCGAGGTGCCCGACTCCCATCTGGTCGAGCAGCGCCTGCGCGCGACCGTGGTCGTCGACCTCGTAGCGCTCGCGCCAACGTCCGGCCACGGCGTACGCCGCTGTCACGACGACGTCGGCGACGATCTCATCGTCAGGGATGTAGTCGCTCAGCGTCGGGCTCGCGACTCCGATGCGAGGACGAAGCTCGAAGACGTCGGTACGCCCGAGCATCTCGTCGAGCACCTCGGCCGTGCCGCGCGTCGGGTGGATCAGTGTGGCGGCCAGCGCGAGAAGCGTGGTCTTTCCGGCGCCGTTGGGCCCGAGCACCGCCCAGCGCTCGCCCTCGGCGACGTCCCACGTCACGTTGTCGACGATCGCCACGCCACCACGGACGACGTCGACGTCGAGGAATCGGAGGACGTCGCTCACGTGCCGAACCCTACGGGTCGCGATGCTCGTCCTAGGGTTGTGGGGTGCCCTCGGACCGACGTGCCGCCCTTCCCCGGGCGGCCCTGCTCACTCTCTGGGGCAACGCAAGCCTGTCAGGTGCGACCACGGTCGAGGACGCCGCCGTGCACGCGGTCGGTGACGACGCCCTCCACCGGGTCGTGGGTGTGCCCGGTGAGTCCGACGCAGTTCCGATGGCCGTCGCGTTCGGAAGGTTGCGGGCGGCCGGTGCCACGGCCTTCCGGGTCGTCCTTCCGGAGCCTGGTGACCCCGTGGGGCTTCCGGGCCCGCCGGCCCTCAACGCCGATGCCATGGCTGCGGGTGAGGTGGTCATGACGGTGGCCGGCCCCGACACGCAGCACTGGGCCCTCGTCCCCACTGCGGCGGCGAGCGAGGCTGGGGACGTGGTGCGCTGGGACGTGCGCGAGGTGCCGTACTCCGTGCACCCCCATGGGCTGCCGACCCTGTACGAGGCAGAGCGCATCCTGGCCGACACCCTTCGCGAGACGACGTCGACCCTGGCTGCCCTCGACCTCGCACGTGGCCGCGACGACGTGGCCGGACGCCTGGCCGCAGTCGAGCGAGCAGCTGCCCGCATCGATCTGCCCAGCTCCCTCCCCGCGCGGGCGCAGCGCAGCGTCGTCCAGGCCGCGCGGCTGCTGGGGATCCTCGACGTCGCGCTCCTGACCGAGGGCGCGGCAGTCACCGCCGGGGAGATAGTCGCCCGCGTCGAGCTCCTCCGACCGCTTCGAGTCGCTGCGCGGCACGCACTCTGTGCCGCGTGCTTTGCCGAGGCCGAGCCGGAGCCTCCACCGAAGGGCTGGCAGATCGGTCGTTAGGCTCGGCGCCGACATGGACCACGACGCAGACGAGCAGCCGCGCACCCTGCTCATCACCCTGACCGGCCGCGACCGACCTGGCGTCACGGCCATGCTGACCGCAGCCCTTGCCGCGCACGAGCTCGAGATCCTCGACGTCGAGCAGGTGGTGATCCGCGGCCGCCTGACTCTCGGCGTCCTGGTCGGCCCGACCGTCGAGCACGGCGCCACGCTCGTCCTCGACGCGGCTGCAGCGACCGCCCGCGAGGTCGCGACCCAGCTCGAGATGGACGCCGATGTCGTCCTCGGTGCCGCGGAGCACGTGCCCGGTCGCCGAGGCCGACTGCTGGTGACCGTGCTGGGGCATCCGCTCCTCCCGTCCGCGCTCTCGGGCATCACCCGACGCATCTCCTCGCTCGGCGGCAACATCGACCGCATCGTCCGCACCGCCGCCTACCCCGTCACTGCGATCGAGCTGACCGTGTCGGGCGCCGACCAGCAGGAACTCCGTGTGGCTCTGGCAGCGGAGTCGGCCCTGCTCGGTGTCGACGTCGCAGTCCAGCGGCGCGGACTCCGCGGACGCGGCACGTACCTCGTGGTCATGGACGTCGACTCCACGTTGATCCAGGACGAGGTCATCGAGCTCATCGCCCGCCACGCCGGCTGCGAGGCCGAGGTGCGCGAGGTGACCGAGCGCGCGATGCGCGGCGAGCTCGACTTCGCCGAGTCGTTGCACGCACGCGTGGCCCTGCTGTCCGGCGTACCGGAGTCGGCCCTCGCGGAGGTGCGAGCCGCCGTACGCCTGACGCCCGGCGCGCGCACCCTCGTACGCACGCTGACGCGGCTCGGCTTCCGGGTCGCGGTGGTGTCCGGCGGGTTCTCTGCCGTGGTCGATCCGCTCGCCGAGGAGCTGGGGATCCACCACTCGCGCGCCAACGTCCTCGAGGTGGTCGACGGTGTGCTGACAGGGCGCGTGGTGGGCGCCGTGGTCGACCGGGCCGCCAAGGCCCAGGCGCTGCGAGAGTTCGCAGCCCTCGAGGGCATCCCCCTCGACCGCACGGTCGCGATCGGTGACGGCGCGAACGACCTCGACATGCTGGCGGCGGCGGGTCTCGGGATCGCCTTCAACGCCAAGCCCGTGGTGCGCGCGCAGGCCGACACCGGTCTCACTGCGCCGTTCCTCGACCCGGTTCTCTATCTGCTCGGCATCACGCGCGAGGAGATCGAGCAGGCCGACTCCGACGCGGGCACCCCGACCCCGGCGCCCCCCGTCCGCTGAGTGACTGGCCCGTTCGCTCCCGATCCACCGAGGCCCGCGGCGCACCGCTGCCGGCTCGCCGTCGCAGACGGTGGACGCCTCAGGCCGCGCCCAGCATCTCGTGGCGGCCAGCCCCGGCGCGGGCGCCGTCATCGTCGTCGGGCTCCCGGAACAGGACCCACACCTGGTAGGCCAGCAGGAGGAACAGCACCATCGAGCCCAGACCCAACGGGGTCTTCACGTACATCAGCCAGTACCCCAACTGCGACGAGGAGGCGACCACGCCACCCAGCACATCGGCCCGGCTCACCCCGAACGGATCTACGGTCTGGTTCGCATCGCCCTTGGTCACCAGCGTGCCGTCGGCGTTCACCCCGACGTACCGGTGCGTGATCGTCGCCCCGTCATGCAGGAACGTGATCGGCTCCCCGAGGGTGAAGCGGCCCGGAGCAACGACCACCAGGCTCTTGGGCGGGATGGTCGGCGACATCGAACCGGTCGCCACCGCGTAGAACTGATGGGTCACCACGGCCTTGGTGGCGAACATCAGCGCAAGGAGGACCACGAACGCCACCAGAAAGACGGCGACCGGTTGCAGCCGTGCGCGCATCGTGGTGCTCCTCTCCTTGGCTGGATCCGTGCGGACGGGGCGGGGGCACCGTGCGGTGCCACCCGCCCCGACACGTACTACGGAGTCTGGCCAGCCTGGGTGGCCACAACGCGGTAGGGCAGACCACTGCCCGCCGGGAGGGCGGCGTCAGCGCCGAAGGCCTCGCCACCGGGGAACAGGTTGGCCGGGTAGGAGTTCCACGCAGCAGGACCACCGGTGCCGGTAAGCGCCGAGGAGTACTGGAATGTGATCGTCACGCTCCCGCTGGCACCGGGTGCCAGGTTGCTGCGCACCAGCAGCTTGGGCGGCAGCGGCCAGCAGTTGGTCGGAGTCCCACCAGGTGCGAAGGTGCCGCACGAGTTCGTGCCGTCGGCCCGGGTGCGGCCGTCTTGAAGGTTGGCGGAGTAGAACACCGCGCCGCTGGAGGAGTCCGTGACGGTGAGCGCGCCGAAACGGCCGAGGTTGTTCAGCGCGTGCAGGGCAGGGACGCTCGGGAAGGTCAGCCACAGGTCCTGCGAGCCGGTCCCCTGGGAGGTGTAGCCGAACGTGACGTTCTTCGGCTCGCCCGGCATGAGGTTGCTGAACGCCAGGTTCAGGTCGTCGTCGCCGGTGCCGCCGTACGTGTCGATCCTCACCGAACCGACAGTTCCGCTGATGGTCCCCGCCTTGGTGTCGCTGAAGTAGGCGCCGGTGACGCCCGAGGCGGTGGCGGCGAGGCCGAGAGCGGCGACCGTGGTGACGCTCAGGGCGAGCAGTCTCTTGGGGGTGCGTGACTTCATGGTTCGTCCCCTCTTGCCGGCCCCGTGAGGACCGGAGGTCCCCCAGTACGGGGCGGTGCGCCTTTGACGCTAGACCGAACGTGGGCGCTGGGAGGCTGAATGTCACACATGGTCAGCTTCGGGCCGCCCTCGCGCCCGAAAGGGTGAGTGCCGTGGTCACACCGAGGGAGCACGGTCAGGGCAGGCACACCTCACGGCTCAGAGCTGGGCGAGCCGTGAGGTGACGTTGGCGGTGGCGCGCTCGACCCACGCTGCCGGGTCGTCCCCGAGCGGAGTGACCGAAACCTGGTCGATCCCGAGCTCCGCGTAGGCCTCCATCGCCGACAGGAAGGCGTCGGGGTTGCTAGCAGGGTCCGAGCCGCCGGCCAGGATGGTCTTCTGGATGGTCGACGGGTCGCGTCCGAGGTCGTCGCAGTGCCGTGCCAGCACGTCGAGCTTGTGCGCCACGAGGTCCGGGCCTACTCCGAAGAGGTTGCAGGAGTCGGCGTACTGCGCAACGAGGCGCAGCGTCTTCTTCTCACCCCCACCCCCGATCATGATCGGCGGTCGCGGAGTCCGGATCGCCCGCGGTCGGTTGATCGTCTCGGCCAGCTGGTAGTGCTTGCCCTCGTAAGGGCCCTCGTCCTCGCTCCACATCTGGATGCAGATCTGCAGCGCCTCCTCGAGCCGCTCGAAGCGCTCGGCGACGGGCGGGAACGGGACGCCGAGAGCATGGTGCTCGCGCTCGTACCAGGCTGCGCCGATGCCGAGGAAGGCGCGACCGCCCGAGAGCACGTCGAGCGTGGTGACGGTCTTGGCCAGCAGACCGGGATGGCGATAGGTGACGCCGGTGACGAGCAGCCCGAGCTCGATGGTCGAGGTCTGCCCCGCGACGTAGCCGAGAGTCGTGTAGCCCTCGAGCATCGGGTCATGGGCGGTTCGGAAGTGCTCCATCTGGAACCAGTGGTCCATCACGGTGAAGGTCGAGCACCCGCCGGCCTCAGCCGCGCGCGCAGTGGCGGCGATGGCAGGCGCCAGCATCTCGGGGCCGCCGGGAAGCGTGAAGTTGGGCATGTGCACCGCGAATCTCATGACGCCACAGTAGGCGCCACGCATCGCGGTCCGTCAGCCTCGCGGTGCGGCGAACGCGGCCAGGTGCGCGCATCCGGCGGTGAGGTCGGCCCAGGGCACGTGCACGTCGAGCACCGCGATGCCGGTCGTCGGATACTTCAGGGCGAGTGCAGCGGCCGCCGACGGCTCGGACGTGGCGGCAAGGTGGTCCACGAGCTGCTCGCATCCTGGGTTGTGCCCCACCAGGATCGCGGTGCGCACCCGCTCGGGCAGCTCGCGCAGCACCGTCACGAGGGTGCCGGTGGAGGCGTCGTAGATCCGAGGGTCGATCGTGAGCGGACCCGGCGAGTCGAGGTCGTAGCCTGCCGCGCCGATGTAGCCGAGCGGCCCGGCGACGAGGGTCCATGTGCCCCGAGTACGCCGTGCGCTCGACACGACGACGTGGTCGGGGAGGCCGACGTGCTCGCGAAGCCACGCACCGGCTGCCCGGGCGTCGCGGACCCCGCGCTCTGCGAGGGGACGGTCGTGGTCGACCACTCCAGGCGGGTACGCCGATTTCGCGTGCCGAAGCACCACCAGACGGCGGGTCACTGGGCGTGCGCCCGCTCGTGCAGCCGATCGACCTGATCGGCCGTGCCGACGACGATGAGCACGTCGCCCACCGTCAGCATGCGGCTCGAGTCGGGGTTGGTGACGAACTTCCCTCGGCTCCGCAGCGCGAGCAGGATCGCGCTGCCGCCCTCCTCCGCCCGTGCGTCCGCGATCGACGAACCGACGAGCGGCGACCCGGCGTGCACCTCGATGTCGGAGAGCCGGAACTCGTGCCGTCCCTCGTGCATGACGACGTCGAGGAAGTCGACGACGTCCGGCGAATCGGCGAACGCGGCGATGCGGTTGCCGCCGATGCGCTGCGGATTGACCACACGATCAGCACCAGCCAGAAGGAACTTCGCCTCGGCGTCGTCGGTGCGCGACCGCGCGATCACGAAGAGGTCCGGGTTGATGCTGCGGGCGGTCAGGACCACGAAGACCGAGCCAGGGTCGTCGTCGAGCGAGGCCACGAGCGTCTTGGCCGTGCGCACTCCGGCGGCCCGCAGCACGTCGTCGTCGGTCGCGTCGCCGATCACGTGCGGGAGCGGGCACGACTCCAACCGTGTCTCGCTCTGGTCGACCACGACGACGTCAACGCCGGACGCCGCGAGCTGATCGGCCGCCGCGCGACCGACCCTGCCGTAGCCGCACACGATGGCGTGGCCCTCGAGCTTGTCGATGTCGCGTTGCATGCGTCGCCGTCCCCACAGGTTGCCGAGCTGGCCTTCGAGAACCAGCTCGAGGGTGAGCGTAAGTGCATAGAGCACGGTGCCGACGCCGGCGAGGGCGACGACCATCGTGTAGATCTTGAGGCGGTTGTCGAACGGGACCACCTCGCGGAAGCCGATCGTCGTGACGGTCGTGACGGTCTGGTACAGCGCGTCCAGCGCATCGATGCCGACCGCGACGTAGCCGATCGACGCGACCACGATGACGACGACCACGGCCGAGAGCGCCACCGTGAGGCGGCGCGCGTTGGCCGAGTGATAGCGGTACGGCCGCGCCACGACGCGGTCGTACGTGCGCTGTCCTCTCACCACGGTGCCAGCATGCCCCAGCGACGTACCAGGACTCGCGTCGACAGGCGGCGTCAGGGAGGCGGCCGGCGACGAAGGGGTCAGGCGCCCATCGCGTGCACGCCGCCGTCGACGTGGATGATCTCCGCCGTCGTCTTGGGGAACCAGTCCGACAGCAGAGCGACGCACGCGCGCGCGGCGGGCTCGGGGTCGCTCATGTCCCAGCCGATCGGAGCGCGCGAGCCACCCCAGACACCGTCAAACTCGTCGAAGCCGGGGATCGACTTGGCCGCGGTGGTCTTGATCGGGCCGGCAGCCACGAGGTTGACGCGCACACCCTGCGGGCCCAGGTCGCGCGCGAGGTAGCGCGAGGTCGACTCGAACGCGGCCTTGGCCACGCCCATCCAGTCGTACTTGGGCCACGCCACCTGAGCATCGAAGTCGAGGCCCACGACGGACGACGTGCGCCCCTCCCCCACCATCAGCGGCAGGCAGGCAACGGCGAGCGACTTCAGCGAGAACGCCGAGACGTGCACGGCGGTGGCGACGTCCGCCCACTCGGTGTTGAGGAAGTTGCCACCGAGAGCGGCCTCCGGAGCGAATCCGATGGAGTGCAGGACTCCGTCGATGCGGTCGACGTGCTGGCGCAGCACGTCGGCCAGACCGGCGAGGTGCTCGGGATCGGTCACGTCGAGCTCGATGACCGCCGCCTCGGCCGGAAGCCGCCTCGAGATCCTGGTCGTGAGCGACATCGCGCGGCCGAACGACGACAGGACGACCGTGGCGCCCTCCTGCTGCGCCAGCTTGGCGACGTGGAACGCGATCGACTGGTCGGTGAGGACGCCGGTGATCAGCAGTCGCTTGCCCTCGAGGATTCCCATGAACGGTCCTTCTGCTCGGTCGGTGCTCAGTGGCCCATGCCCAGTCCGCCGTCCACGGGGACGACGGCACCGGTGATGTAGCCGGCGGCGTCGCCGGCGAGGAACGTGATGACGCCTGCGATCTCGTCGGTGGAGGCGTAACGGCCCAGTGGCACCGAGGCGAGGATCTCCTTCTTGCGGTCCTCGCCCAGCACAGCCGTCATCTCGGTGTCGACGAAGCCGGGGGCGACGACGTTCGCGGTGATGCCCCGGCTGCCGAGCTCTCGGGCCAGCGACCGGGCCAGGCCGACGAGTCCGGCCTTGGACGCCGCGTAGTTCGACTGGCCCGCGGAACCCAGCAGGCCCACGACGCTGGAGACGAAGATGATGCGGCCGCGACGCAGGCGGACCATCCCCTTGGCAGCGCGCCGCGCAAGGCGCAGCGAGCCGACGAGGTTGGTGTCGATGACGGCGGAGATGTCGTCGTCGCTCATCCGCAGGATGAGGCCGTCGCGCGTGACCCCGGCGTTGGCGATGACGACCTCGACCGGCCCCAGCTCGCCCTCGATGCGGTCGAACGCGGCGTCGATGCTGGCGGAGTCGGTGACGTCGGCCTGCACGACGAGGACGCCGGACCCCTCGAGCTCGGCGGGCAGCTGCCCGTTCCGGGCGGTGATGGCCACCTTGTCGCCGAGCGCAGCGAAGGCCTGGGCGATGGCAAGGCCGATCCCCCGGTTGCCCCCGGTCACCAGCACGACGCGGCTCACGCGCGACTCCGATCCGTCCGACGATCGCGCCCCCGAGCGTCGGGGATGCCTGCGGTGAAACTAGCGGTTACCGGGGGGTACAGAGGAACCGCATCGCCGGTCTCGCCGGTCTAGGGTCGGACGCATGAGAGCGATCCAGGTACGCACGTTCGGAGGCCCCGAGGTCCTCGAGCCGGTCGTGCTCGTCGACCCCCATGCCGGTCCGGGCGAGCTGCTCGTCCATGTCACCGGCGCCGGAGTGAACTACGCCGACACCCACCAGGTGGAGAACACCTACCTGTCGGGCAGCGATCTGCCCTTCGTGCCTGGCTCCGAGGTCGTCGGCGTCGTCGACCCCGGAGGCTTCCCGCGGCGGGTGTGCGGCTTCGTGGCGCACGGCGGTGGATACGCCGAGAAGGCGGTCGTCCGCGCAGGGCTCGCGTTCGACGTACCGGACGGAGTGAGCGACGCGGCAGCCCTCAGCCTCCTCGTCCAGGGCCTCACGGCCTGGCACCTCGTGAAGACGTGCGCCCGGGTGCAGCCCGGTGACGCCGTGGTCGTCCACGCCGCCGCGGGGGGTGTGGGCAACCTGGCGGTGCAGCTCGCGAAGCAGGCGGGCGCCGGCCGCGTCATCGCCACGGCGTCATCGCAGGACAAGATCGACCTGGCGCTCGACCTCGGCGCCGACGTCGGGGTGGTCGGGCACCCCGAGGCCTCGGCCGAGGACGTCGAGCACCTGCTCATCTCCGCCAACGGCGGCAAGAAGGTCGACGTCATCTTCGAGATGGTCGGCGGCACGACGTTCGACGGCAGCCTCAAGGCGTTGGCGCCGTTCGGGCGCCTCGTCACCTTCGGCATGGCGGGCCGCAAGGCGCCGCACCCGGTGTCGCCGGGCAACCTCCTGGTGGGATCGCACTCGATCATCGGCTTCTGGCTCGTCGACGCCATGAGGCCCAAGCACGCCCAGGCCATGGTGGTCGAGCCGCTGCGTGAGCTGGTGGCGATGGTCGCCGACAAGCGTCTGCGCCCGCTCGCCGGCCACACCTACGCTCTGCATCACGCACGCCAGGCCCACGAGGACATGCGCGCGCGGCGTACCACGGGGAAGGTCGTGCTCGACCCGACGCTGGACGGAGACGACGCGTGACCCACGTGGTCGACAGCGAGTTCCTCGCGCTCCCCCTCGACGCCTGTGCCGATGCGGCTCTGTCGCGGGCTCGCGCGCTCGGCGCGTCGCACGCCGACGTCCGCGTCGTGTCGACGTTGACCACGTATCAGAAGCTTCGTGACGCGCAGGTCGAGGGCTCGAGCCATGACGACGACAACGGACTGTCGGTCCGTGTTCTCGTCGACGGCTGCTGGGGCTTCGCCGCTTCGGACGTCGTCGAGCCCGGCATGGCCGCGAGCCTCGCCGACCGTGCTGTCGCGATGGCCAGGATCAGTGCGCCTCTCACGACTGCGCGGGTGGAGCTCGCTCCGGAGCCGGTGCACGTGGGCCTGTGGGTCTCGTCGTACGCGATCGACCCGTTCGCCGTCGGCGAGGGCGAACGGGTCGCGCTGCTCGCCGAGCGCAGCCGCGTCGTGATGGCCGACGACGCGGTCGCCCACACGACAGCGACCCTGCACGCGGTCAAGGAGCGCACGTTCTACGCCGACCTGGCCGGAAGCCGTACCGTGCAGCAGCGCATCAGGCTCGAGTCGGACATCACCGCCCTGGCCGTCGACCCCGCCACCGGTGCCTTCGAGACGATGTCGACGACCGCTCCCCCGTCGGCTCGCGGCTGGGAGTACATCACCGGCGACGTCACCGACGTCGGTGGCGCGCGTCGCTGGGACTGGGACGCCGAGATAGCCCAGCTGCCGACGTACCTCGCCGAGAAGCTCGTCGCCCCCTCGGTCGAGCCGGGACGCTACGACCTGCTCATCCACCCCACCAATCTGTGGCTGACGATCCACGAGTCGATCGGGCACGCGACCGAGCTCGACCGCGCCCTCGGCTACGAGGCCAACTATGCGGGAACGTCCTTCGCGACTCCCGACAAGCTCGGCTCCCTTCAGTACGGCGTCCCCGGCATGCGCGTGACGGGCGACCGCGTCGTCGAGCACGGGCTCTCCACGGTCGGCTGGGACGACGAGGGCGTCGCCGGCCAGACCTGGGATCTCATCGACGGCGGGATCCTCGTCGGATACCAGCTCGACCGTGCGATGGCCAACGAGCACGGGCTCGAGAGGTCCAACGGCTGCGCGTACGCCGACAGCGCCGTGCACTCGGCCATCCAGCGGATGCCGAACGTGTCGTTGGCGCCGGCGCCGGACGGCCCGACGCTCGAGCAGCTCGTCGAAGGCGTCGAGGACGGCATCTACATCGTCGGTGACAAGTCGTGGTCGATCGACATGCAGCGCTTCAACTTCCAGTTCACCGGCCAGCGCTTCCACCGGATCCGCAACGGTCGCATCGAGGGTCAGCTGAAGGACGTCGCCTACCAGGCGACCACCACCGACTTCTGGGGCTCGATGAAGGCGATCGGCGGTGAGTCGACGTACATCCTCGGCGGCGCGTTCAACTGCGGCAAGGGCCAGCCGGGACAGGTCGCGGCCGTGTCGCACGGCTGCCCCGCAGCGGTGTTCGACCAGATCAACGTGCTCAACTCGGCGAAGGAGGCCGGTCGGTGATCACGCCCCAGGAGATCGTCGAGCGCGCGCTCGCTGCGTCGTCCTCACGTGACTGCATCGTGCTCGTGCAGGCGCGCAGCGTTGCCAACCTCCGGTGGGCGCGCAGCACGCTCACGACCAACGGCGAGACCCTCACGACGTCGGTGACCGTGATCGCGCTCGTCGAGGTGGACGGCGGCGTCGCCGCAGGATCGGTGACCGTGAGCGCACCGGGGGCCGACGCCATCCCCGACATCGTCCGCCGTGCGGAGCTCCTCGCGGTCGAGGACGGACCCGCTGAGGACGCTGCCGACCTCGTACGCGACCTCGCCCCCTCGTCCGACTGGGCCGAGGCACCCGCAGTGGAGACCGGTGCGTCGTTCGAGGCCATCGCCCCTCATCTCGGTGAGGTGCTCGCGACGGGACGCGCCGACGGGCTCGAGCACTTCGGCTACGCCGAGCAGAGCGCCTGCACCAACTACCTCGGCACGAGCACCGGCCTGCGGTTGCGCTTCACCGACTCCGAGGGCCGCCTCGAGCTCACGGGAAAGAGCCACGAGCGCTCGCGTTCCGCCTGGGCGGGTCGCGCTGCTCGCACGCTCGCGGGTCTCGACCTCTCGTCGGTGGATGCCGAGGTGCGCCAGGGTCTCGCGTGGCAGGAGCATGCGATCGAGGTGGCACCCGGACGGCATCGGGCGCTGCTGACGCCGAGCGCTGTGTCGGACCTCATGATCGACCTCTACTGGTCGTCCGCGGCGCTGATGGCGCACGAGGGCCAGTCCGTGTGGAGCAAGCGCGGTGGCGGCACCCGGGTGGGCGAGATCGTGGCCGATCCGCGGGTCTCGTTGAGCTCGGACCCGTCCTGGGTCGGGCAGGAGGCTCAGCCGTTCCTCATCACGTCGGCGTCCTCGCCGTACGCGAGCGTCTTCGACAACGGCATGCCCGTCCCCGCCACGCGCTGGATCGAGGCCGGGGTGCTGTCGAGCCTCATCACGTCGCGGCACACCGCCGCGGTGACCTCCCTCGACTTCCGTCCCGCGGCCGACAACCTGCGGCTCGACGTCGACGGTGGCAGCGGCACGCTCGCCGACGTCATCGCCCGCACCGACGACGGCCTGCTGGTGACGTGCACCTGGTACAACCGCACGGTCGACGCCCAGACCGGCCTCTTGACCGGGCTCACCCGCGACGGTGTCTACGTCGTACGCGGTGGTGAGGTGGTCGGCGCAGCGACGAACTTCCGGTTCAACGAGTCGCCCCTCGCCCTCCTGTCGAGGATCTCCGACGCCGGAGCCCCGGAGCCCACCCTGGCGCGCGAGATGGGCGACTACTTCAACCGCGCCGTGATGCCCGCCGTACTCGTCGACGACTTCAACTTCAGCACCGTGAGCCAAGCCTCGTAGCCCCAGAAGTGAGTGCGATGAAGCCGCCTTCGTTGCTCAGAAGCGAGCATGCGCACGGTCACAGGCAGTTCGGGATGAAGGCGGCCTTCATCGCGCAGCCCGCCACGGTCCGGGCGAGGGGGTGCTGGTGTCCCAGAGCTCGGTCTCGGTGCCGCACACGCGCATACCTCGCGCCTCGTAGTTCGACAGCGCCGCTTCGGAGTCGAGCTCGCTGGTGTGCACCCACACCCGGGTGGTGCCCTCGACCTCCCACGCCCGCTCGATCGCGCGCGTGAGCAGCCAGCCACCCAGACCGTGCCCTGCGAACGCCGGCAGCAGCCCGAAGTAGGCGATCTCGACGCTGCCTGTCCCACCCGAGGACCGGTCGAGCTCGACGTAGCCCGCCGGTACGCCGTCCACCCACGCCGACCAGAGCTCGTGCCCCGGCGCGGTGACCCAGGCGACCCATTGCTCGTACGTCCAGTCGAGGCGGTCGAGCCAGTACCAGTCGCCGCCGACCTCTCGGTAGAAGAAGCGTGAGAGCTCCGGCGACGGCCTGCCGGCACGGACCAGCGTGGCCGGCACGCTGACTTCGCGGGCAGGCCTCAGCTGGGCGGGATCGGTCATCTCGAGGTGGGTGATGACCACCTCTCGGACACCGGGCCCGGGCGCGTCGACCCGAGTCACGCGTCCTCGAGGCGGAACCCGACCTTCATGCCCACCTGGAAGTGCTCGACGTCGCCCTCACGGAGCTGGCCACGGATCTCGGTGACCTCGAACCAGTCCATGTGCCGCAGGGTCTGGGACGCGCGGGCGAGGCCGTTGCGGATGGCGGGCTCGAGGCCCTCGGACGACGTGCCGACGATCTCGGTGACGCGATAGGTGCGGTTGCTCATGTCGTTCATCCTGCCGCAGCGCGGTCGTCCGCGGAACGCAGGGACGCTCGCTCACCCGTGCGGCACGGATCACGCCACCTCAGCCGAGCCACCAGATGCCGTCTCGGACGGGTCGCCGTACGGTGGGCTGGTGCTGGACAAGCCCGCCCGCGAGGAGGTGCACCGCATCACCGATGCGGGCGCCTCGCTGACGGACGACCAGTCGGGCCGCACCCGCCGGTATCTCTGGCAGATGGGCATCCGCACCGCGTGCGTCGTGGGCGCGGTGCTGTCTCCCCCGCCGTGGCGGTGGGTGCTGGTGGTCGGTGCCGTGTGCCTCCCGTACGTCGCCGTCATCATGGCGAACGCCGGCCGCGAGCGAAGCGACCGCGAGGGCTTCACCGTCGCGATGCGCCCTGCCCGTCGGATGCTCGGGCGCGGGGACGCCAAGCCGGACGGGTCGTGAGCGCTCAGCCGCCGATGGCGGACATCGGACGATCAGGCTGCACGAAGTCGACGCCGCCGATCCCGTGACCGGCCTTCTTGACGGCCATGGCGCCGAGGAAGACCGCGGCGATGTCCTCGTCGGTGCCGCCCGAGCGCACCACGTCGCGCAGCGGGTGCTCGTCGCGAGCGAACAAGCAGTTGCGCACAGCGCCGTCAGCCGTGATGCGGACCCGGTCGCAGGCCGCACAGAACGGCCGCGTGACCGATCCGATCACTCCCACCGTGCCGAGGTGCTCGCCGCTCTTGGACGCCACCCGGAAGCGCTCAGCCGGCTGGCTCCCGCGGGGCACCTCGTCAGCCGTGAGGTCGTAGGTGACTGCCAGGAGGTCGAGGATCTCGTCGGCCGCGATCATCTCCTCGCGGCTCCAGGCGTGCTGGGCGTCGAGCGGCATCTGCTCGATGAAGCGGAGCTCGTAGCCGCGCTCGAGGCAGAACGTCAGCAGGTCGACAGCCTCGACGTCGTTGACGCCGCGCATGAGCACGGCGTTGACCTTGACCGGGGTGAGCCCGGCTGCCGCCGCGGCCTCGAGGCCGCGGAACACGTCGTCGATGCGCGGACGACGGGTCAGCTCCTTGAACCGATCGGCATCGAGCGTGTCGAGCGAGACGTTCACGCGGTGCAGGCCGGCGTCCTTCAGGTCGTGCGCGACCGATGCGAGGCCGATGCCGTTCGTCGTGAGCGAGATGCGCGGTGCCGTCGGGTGCGAGGCGATGTCGCGCACGATGCGCGGCAGGCTCGGTCGCAGCAGCGGCTCACCGCCGGTGAAGCGAATGTCGGTGACGCCGAGGTCGACCGCGACGCGGACGACGCGGATGAGCTCGTCGTCGGTCAGCAGGGTGTCGCTGGGCAGCCAGGGCAGACCCTCGGCGGGCATGCAGTAGGTGCACCGCAGGTTGCAGCGGTCGGTGAGCGACACCCGGAGATCGGTTGCCACCCTGCCGAAGCCATCGACGAGACGCATGCCGAGAGACTAGGCGTGCGAGGCCCCTCCCGCCCCTTGCACCGCCGGGGGCTGCCGGGTCATCCCTCACCTGCGTCGACCATGCGCGGTGCGATCCCGCGGATGAGGATGCACACCGGGCCGCTTAGGCTCGTGCCGTGAGCAGATACGGGTTCCTGCGCCAGCCCCGGTGGCTCGCGCTCGGCTTCCTGGTGCTCCTCGTGCTTCCGTCGTTCATCCTGCTCTCGCGCTGGCAGCTCCACCGGCTCGACGACCGTCGGCACTTCAACGACCTCGTCACGACCCACAGCGCCCTGGCGCCGGTGCCGGTAGCGACTGCCATGGCGGCCGGAGCAGACGTCGGCACGGTGGGCGACGACCAGCGGTGGCTGCCGGTGACCGCATCGGGACGTTACGACGCCGGCTCCACCGTCCTGGTGCGCAAGCGACCCCTCGACGGGAAGAACGGCTTCTGGGTCGTCACCCCGTTGGTCACGTCCACCGGCACGGTGCTCGTGGTCAACCGCGGCTGGATCGAGGCCGCCGGCGCCGCTACCGCGACCCAGGCCGTACCTGACCCACCCTCGGGCGAGGTGACGATCGCGGGCCGCATCCAGCCCTCGGAGGACGCTCCCGCCGAGCAGCCGGGTGACCTGCCAGCGGATCAGATCACCGACCTGTCGGTGCCGCTGGTCGCAGGGAGCGCCACCGCCTACCCGGGCTACGTCACGCTCGAGACCTCCACCCCCGCAGAGAGCGCCGACCTGACGGCGATCCCCCTGCCCGACCTCTCGGACGGCCCGCACCTCTCGTACGCCGTGCAGTGGATCTTCTTCGCAGCCGTGGCCGTCGTCGGCTTCGTGGTGCTGATCCGGCGCGAGTCCGAGTACGCCGCTGCCGAGGCCGCGCTGATGGCTGACGCCGGCGCGGAGGCCGGCGCGCCCGCCGACGCACCGCCCGCGGAGACCGGCGCCCGACCGACGGAGACCGGCTGATCCGGTGACGCTACGTCGACTTCTGGGCGATCTCTCGTAGCGCAAAGCGACGATATGTCACCCGTTCGGCCGCGTGGCACGGTGCCGGGAGGCCTTTCGGACGGCACACTGCTGGCATGGACCTCGGCTTGAACGATCGCGTCTTCGTCGTCACGGGTGGCTCGCGCGGCCTCGGGCTCGCCTCGGCGCGTGCCGTCGTCGCTGAGGGCGCGAAGGTCGTCATCTGCGCCCGCGACCAGCAGGGCCTCGACGAGGCGGTCGCCGAGCTCGGCTCCTCGTCCGCGGTGGGCGTGCCTGCCGACCTGGCCGACAGCAACTCCGCGGAACGGATCGTGGCCGCGGCCGTCGCCCGGTTCGGTCGCCTGGACGGCGCCCTCGTGAGTGTCGGCGGCCCTGCCGCAGGGACGCCGATGACCACTGATGACGAGACGTGGCGCATCTCGTTCGAGACCGTGTTCCTCGGTGCGCTCCGAGTGGCCCGTGCCACGGCGAACGCCATGAGCCCAGAGCCGAGCGACGTCGCAGGAGCCGGTGGCTCGATCGTGCTGATCCTGTCGTCGTCGGCACGCGAGATCGTGCCCGGCCTCACCACGAGCAACGGCCTGCGCCCTGGGCTCGCCATGATGGTCAAGGACCTCGCGGACGAGCTGGGGCCGCGCGGCATCCGGGTCAACGGGATCCTTCCGGGACGCCTGGCCACCGATCGGATGTTTGCAGTCGACGCCCGTCTCGGGGCTCCTGACATGGTCCGGCGCCGCAACGAGGCCGCGATCCCGCTCGGCCGCTACGGCGAGCCTGACGAGCTCGGCAAGGTTGCCGCGTTCCTGCTCTCCCCCGCGTCCTCGTACGTCACCGGCAGTCTCGTGCCGGTCGACGGCGGGATGCTCCGAAGCCTCTGACGCGTAGGCGGATCGTGCGGCGAGCCCCACGCAAGCTCGGATAGCGTCGCGCCGTGGCGAGCACCCCCGCGTCGGTCGACGCGTACCTCGAGAACCTTCCCGACTCCGCCCGCGCCGCAGTCACGTCCATCCGCGGCGTGGTGCACGAGGTGCTTCCGGACGCGACCGAACGCATCAGCTACGGAATCCCGACCTTCGACGTCGACGGGCACGCTGTCGTCCACGTGGCCGGCTGGAAGGCTCACGTCAGCATCTACCCGACCCCGGGCTCCCCCGCTGATCTGGTGGCGGAGCTGGCGCCGTACTCGTCCGGACGTGGCACGACCAAGTTCCCGCTCAAGGGCGGCGTCGATCTCGATCTGGTACGACGCACGGTGGAGGCACTTGCGGCCGAGAGGACTCACTGACCGCTCACGCGGTGGCGGTCTCCTGGATGGCGAACTGCGTGCGGTAGAGGTCGGCGTAGGTGCCGCCCGCAGCGAGCAGGTCGTCGTGGCTGCCCTCCTCCGCGATGCGACCGTCGACGACGACGAGGATCTTGTCGGCCTCGCGGATCGTCGAGAGTCGGTGCGCGATCACCAGCGACGTGCGGCCCTGCAGCGCCGTGGCGAGCGCCTGCTGGACAGCGACCTCGGACTCACTGTCGAGGTGGGCGGTGGCCTCGTCGAGCACGACGACGTCCGGAGCCTTGAGGAGCAGGCGGGCGATGGCCATGCGCTGCTTCTCGCCGCCCGACAGGCGGTAGCCGCGATCGCCCACCACGGTGTCGAGACCGTCCGGGAGCGCCTCCACGAGTGCGAGCACCTGGGCGTCGCGCAGGGCGGAGTACAGCTCTTCGTCGGTGGAGCCGGGACGCGCGTAGAGCAGGTTCTCGCGGATGGTGTCGTGGAACATGTGCGCGTCCTGGGTCACGACACCGACCAGAGCGTGCAACGACTCCTGCGTGACGTCGCGGACGTCGACACCGTTGACACTGATCGAGCCCTCGGTGACGTCGTACAGCCGGCTCACGAGTGCGGTGATCGTGGTCTTGCCTGCGCCCGAGGGGCCGACGAGGGCCACCATCTGGCCGGGCTCGGCGGTGAAGGTGACGTCGCGGAGCACGTCGTCGCGCACCGGAGAGGTCTCGTGGCGTGCGATCGACTCGAGCGAGGCCAGCGAGACCTCCTCCGCCGACGGGTAGCGGAAGCGCACGTGGTCGAACCGCACAGTTGCGGGGCCGGGCTTGAGCGTCGTGGCGTCAAGGCGGTCCTGCACCATCGGCTCGAGGTCGAGCACCTCGAAGACACGCTCGAAGCTCACCAGTGCGGTCATGACGTCGACCCGCACGTTCGACAGCGCGGTCAACGGGCCGTAGAGCCGGCCGAGCAGCGCAGCGAGGGCGAGCAGCGTGCCGATCGTGAGGACGCCCGTGATGACGAGGTTGCCGCCGACGCCGTACACGAGTGCGGTCGCGAGCGAGGCGACGAGGGCCAGCGCCGTGAAGAAGACGCGGTTGGCCATGGCGATCTTCACGCCGATGTCGCGCACCCGTCCGGATTTGCCCGCGAAGTTGGCTGCCTCCTCGTCGGGGCGGCCGAAGAGCTTGACGAGCAGGGCGCCCGCGACGTTGAACCGCTCGGTCATCTGCGTGGACATGTCGGCGTTGAGCTGCATCTGCTCGCGCGTCATCTGCTGCAGCGTGCGCCCGATCCACCTGGCCGGGATGAGGAAGATGGGAAGCAGGATCAGCGACGCCACGGTGATGGGCCACGAGAGGAAGAGCATCGCGATCACGACGGCGACCAGGCTGATCATGTTGCCGACGACGCCGGAGAGCGTGGACGTGAAGGCCTGCTGGGCACCGATCACGTCGTTGTTGAGACGCGACACGAGGGCACCGGTCTGGGCACGGGTGAAGAAGGCGACCGGCATGCGCTGCACGTGGTCGAACACCTGCGTGCGCAGGTCGTAGATGAGCCCCTCGCCGATGCGCGAGGAGTACCAACGACCGATGAGGGTGAGCCCGGCGTCGAAGAACGCGATCAGGGCGATGAGGATCGCTGTGATCGTGACCACCTGGGCGTTCCCGGGCGTCACACCCTGGTCGATGATGCGACGGAAGAGCAACGGCTGGGCGACGACGAGCACGGCGTCGACGACGAGCGTGATCAGGAAGCCGATCACCAGCACCTTGTACGGCCGTGCGTAGCGGACGATCCGCCGGAACGTGCCCGGGGCCAGCTTCTTGTTGAGCACGGAGTCGTCACGCCGGAACGACCGCCATGCCATGTGCTGGCCCGACATCGACACGCGTACGCCTCCTGGTCCTGGCTCGACCGTTCGGCCGTGCCCAGCGGTGAACACCGTGGCATGGCACCGTTGTTCCCGCAGGTCAGCATCCCCGACCCCTCCCACGGGCGCGTCCGGGGGTCAGAGGCCGCGGATGAGGCTGGTGGTGCCGATGACGATGTGCGGCTGGTACTCGGGCCCGAACCACCGGGTGAGCCACAGCATGGCCGAGCGAGGCACCGAGACACAGCCTGCGGTCGCTCCCGAGCCGTTCACGTGCAGGAAGATGCCGCCCCCGCGCGAGGTGTTGGCAGGCGACGAGGTGACCCACTGGCCGTCGCTGCGCTGGTAGGGCTTGCCCTTCGGCAGGTTGAAGTTGATGAGGAACGCGTACTGGTACTCGCTGTAGAGGTCCCACAGGTGCTCGGAGTAGGGCGAGTAGGCGCGCCAGTACGCCGTCGCCGGGCGCTGGGTCTGGAACACGTTGTAGGTCTTGGGGTCGCGGGCGTCGAACGACCAGTAGTCGTTGCGGTCGAAGCGACGCCACCACATGCTCGTGCCCGGGTTGCTGCCCGTGCCGAAGCCGTAGCCGATCTTGTAGAGGCCGGTCGGGGTGGTCCCGTCGCTCTGGCGGCGGATCCCGACCCCCATGTCGGACAGCCCGTTGTAGCCGACGCGCCCGGTGGTGCGCATACGCACCACCCAGGAGCCGTTCACGCGCGCCCACGCGGTCACGGTGGCGTAGGTGCTCGTGTAGCCGCCCTCGACCGTCACGAGCTGCTTCACCGTGGCTGGCAGCCGCCCGATGTCCGCGGGCAGGGCGACGGCGGTCGGCGCCACCACCTGCGCGGTCGCGGGCCCGCTCGCGCCCAGCAGCCCCAGGGCCGAGACCGCGGCCGCCGCGACGGCGATGGCGGCGTTCAGCAGGGGACGTCGGGTCACGCGGCCATCCTCCCCCGTCCGCGCGCGAGTCGCGTCGTGCGAGCGGGCGACACGTGTCCGGAAGGCGGTCAGCCGCCGAGCAGGCCCCGGAGGAGCCCGATCTGCGCCTCGCGCTCGGTGCGGCGCTGGGTGACCGCGTCCTGGGTCATGGCGGCCCTCAGCACGCCCTTGGTCGCCCGCAGCGACGCCTCGGGCGCGGCCAGCAGGCCCGCCACGGTGGCGCCCACCAGCGTGTCGAGGTCGTCCCCCACGGCGGAGACCAGGCCCCAGCTCTGCGCCTCGTCCGCGGGCAGCCAGCGGCCGGTGGCGCAGAGCTCGAGAGCGCGGCCGTAGCCGACGGCGCGCACGAGGGGGTGCGTGCCCGCGAGGTCGGGCACCAGGCCGAGCGACGTCTCGCGCATCGCGAAGCGAGCGTCGGTGCTGCACACCCGCAGGTCGCAGGCGAGGGCCAGCTGGAAGCCGGCGCCGACCGCGGCCCCCTGGACGGCGGCCACCGTGATGTCGTCGTCGCGGTCGTGCCACCAGCTGAACGCTCGCTGGAAGCCCGCGATGAGGTCAGAGACCGCCGGGTCGTCGAGCGCGGCGATCTGCTCGAGCAGCTTCTCGCCGTCGACGCCTTCCGGGGTGAAGGTCCGGAGGTCGATGCCGGCGCTGAACGAGGGCCCGGCGCTGCGCAGCACGACCACGCGGGTGCCGGCAGGCAGGTGGTCGCCCACGGCCGCGAGGGCGCGCCAGGTGGCCGGCGTCTGGGCGTTGCGTTTGTCCGCCCGGTCGAGCATGACCGTGACGACCGGCTCGCCTGCGTCGCCGTACCAGGAGACGGTGACGCCGCCGGCCGCGAGGACCTCGGCGGGGACGGCGCTGCTCAGGACTGCACCTTCGCCTTCTGCTTGGCCTTGCCCCGGGTGGCGCCGCCGCGTCCGCGGAGCGTCACGCCCGACTCCGTCAGGAGCCGGTGCACGAAACCGTAGGAGCGCCCGGTGGACGCCGCGAGCTCGCGGATGCTGGCGCCGGCGGCGTACTTCTTCTTGAGGTCGTGGGTGAGCTTGTCGCGCTCGCCACCTTGCACACGACGTCCCTTGCCGAGCTCTGCCACCGCTGCCTCCTGCTCATGCCCCGGGTCGGTCAACGGTACCCCCGCCGTCCCGCGCCGCACATCCCGCGCGGGCAACCATCAGGCCAGGGAGACGAGGTCTGCGTAGTCGGGGCTCCAGTGGTCCTCGACGCCGTCGGGCAGCAGCAGCACCCGCTCCGGGTCGAGGGCCTCGACCGCACCTTCGTCGTGCGAGACGAGGACGATGGCGCCCTCGTACGACCTCAGCGCACCGAGCACCTCCTCGCGGGATGCCGGGTCGAGGTTGTTGGTGGGCTCGTCGAGGAGAAGGACGTTGGCAGCGGACACGACGAGCGTCGCGAGCGCGAGCCGCGTCTTCTCACCGCCGGAGAGCGTGCCTGCGGGCTGGTTGACGGTGTCACCGCTGAACATGAACGAACCCAGCACCTTGCGCATCTCCGGCTCCAGGAGGTTGGGCGCTGCGGTCCGCATGTTCTCCAGGACCGTACGGCTGGCGTCGAGAGTCTCGTGCTCCTGCGCGTAGTAGCCCAGCTGCAGGCCGTGACCCGGAAGGATCTCGCCGGTGTCCGGCTTGTCGACCCCGGCGAGGATGCGCAGCAGCGTGGTCTTGCCGGCACCGTTGAGGCCCAGGATCACCACACGGCTGCCCTTGTCGATCGCGAGGTCGACGTCGGTGAAGATCTCGAGCGATCCGTACGACTTGGACAGCTCGGCGGCCCGAAGCGGCGTCTTGCCGCACGGTGCCGGAGTCGGGAACCGAAGCTTGGCCACCTTGTCGCTGCGGCGGGTCTCCTCGAGACCGCCGAGGATGCGCTCGGCGCGGCGAGCCATGTTCTGCGCCGCCTTGGCCTTGGTTGCCGTGGCCCGCATGCGGTCGGCCTGCTTCTTGAGCTGGTCGGCCTGCTTCTCGGCGTTAGCACGCTCGCGCTTGCGACGTCGCTCGTCGGTCTCGCGCTGGGTGAGATAGGCCCGCCATCCCACGTTGTAGACATCCATCTCGCCGCGATTGGCATCGAGGTGGAAGACGCGGTTGATCGTCGACTCGAGCAGGTCGACGTCGTGGCTGATGACGATGAGGCCACCCTTGTGCGTCTTGAGGAAGTCGCGCAGCCACACGATGGAGTCGGCGTCGAGGTGGTTGGTGGGCTCGTCGAGCAGCAGCGTCTCGGCACCGCTGAACAGGATGCGCGCGAGTTCCACGCGACGGCGCTGCCCACCGGACAGTGTTCCGAGGTTCTGCTCCAGGACGCGCTCCGGCAGGGCGAGGCTTGACGCGATCGACGCCGCCTCGGACTCCGCGGCGTACCCACCCTGCGACATGAAGTGCGCATCGGCATTCGTGTAGCGACGCATGGCCTTCTCGCGCGCGGCATCGTCGGTGGCATCGGCCATCCGCTTCTCCGCCGAGCGCATCCGCCGTACAGCCTCGTCGAGGCCACGGGCCGACAGGATGCGGTCGAGCGCGATCTCCTCGAGGTTGACGTCGCGAGGGTCCTGCGGCAGGTAGCCGATCTCTCCCCCGCGGGCCACGGTGCCGGCTGCGGGCTCACCTTCGCCGGCCAGCACACGGGTGAGGGTGGTCTTGCCGGCGCCGTTGCGCCCGACGAGCCCGACCCGGTCGCCCGGACCGACGCGGAAGGTGGCGCCCTCGAGCAGGAGGCGGGCACCGGCACGCAGTTCGATGCCCTGGGCGGAGATGGTCACAAGACAGACATTCTAGTTGCCGCAGCGCCCACCCCCGACCACAGCGGCAACCGACCGCCGACGCGCCGTGTGGGGGGCGGGCGCCCGTCGATGATTGCCGCTCCTGCACGGCTCTATTGGATGAAGGTCGCCTTCATCACGAATGGGGCCGGTTCTGGACGACGCTGCTACAGGTTGAAGCCGAGGGCGCGGAGCATCTCGCGGCCGTCGTCGGTGATCTTGTCCGGACCCCACGGCGGCATCCAGACCCAGTTGATGCGGTAGTCGGCGACGATGCCGTCCAGAGCCGCGCGCGTCTGGTCCTCGATCACGTCGGTCAGCGGGCAGGCCGCCGAGGTCAGGGTGAGGTCGATGGTCGCGATGTTCGAGTCGTCGACCTGGACGCCGTACACCAGGCCCAGGTCGACCACGTTGATCCCGAGCTCGGGGTCGACGACGTCCTTGAGCGCCTCGATCACCTCGTCGTCGGGCGTGATGCCGTCGCCGCCCGCGATGGGCGCACTGGTCTCGGTCATGAGGGCTCCTTGGTCGTCTCGCTGGTCACCACGGCCTGCGAGACCGCGTCTTTCCATGCCATCCAGGACAGCAGCGCGCACTTGACGCGTGCCGGGTACTTCGCAACGCCGGCGAACGCCACGGCGTCGCCGAGCACGTCCTCGTCGGGCTCGACCTGTCCCCGGCCCTGCATGAGG
>JBBQAY010000035.1:0-30581 GCA_038316965.1 Candidatus Nanopelagicales bacterium | reverse complement strand
CATGCGCAACCTCGACATCGCCGACTCGCGCCAGAAGCTCGAGCTCTACGCGGCCCAGGGCCAGCTGCGCGGCCAGGCCGAGCTCATCGGCCGCCTCGAGCCCGGCGGCGCCGCCGCGATCACCGAGCGCGAGGACAGCGTGCGCGAGGACGCCGAGGTGGCCAGCCTCGACGACGCCGCCATGGAGTTCGGCGCCGACTAGCACCTCACGCACGCAGGTGCCCGACAAGCCCTGTGCTTTCGGGCGTCGCCCTGGCTCAGGGGACGCGCAGGACGGCGCTCGCGTCCGCCCGCACCACCACTCCCCTGCCCGTCAGCAGAGTCGTGAACGGCAGGGTCACGGTCGAGCTCGCCGCCACCGTCACGACCGATCCGTCGACCGTGGTCTGCGTGAGGCGGAAGCGCGGCAGTCGATCGTCGGACGGCGTCGCTGCGAGGTAGCGGCGTACGGCGCGACGCACCGCCGCCGGTGCGAGCGTCAGGTCGCCGCGCGCTCCTCCGGCGTACACGGCGCCGAGGTCGACGGCCTGCGCGCCGGCAAGGGCTGCGCCGTCGACCGTCGACTGCAGGGCGCGCCTCTGCAGCCACAGCACGCTGGAGTCGGTCACGACGCCGACCAGCAGCAGGACGACGACGACGACGCCGATCACCAGCGGCAGCACCGAGCCCTCGTCGTCGCGGCGCAGTCGCGGCATCACGGCGCTTCCCGGAAGCGGTCGACCGGCATCGACTCGACTCCGGTGACCGTGATCGTCGGACCGCCCGGCAGCAGCGGCAGGGGTACGTCGACCGCGACAGTCACGTCCACCCGAGACCCGGGCGCGAGACACGTTCCGGCACAACGGATCCGCGGCACGGCCCGTGGCACGCCGGCATCTGCGAGCACGAGGGCCGCGGCCGCACGTGCGCGCGCCGCTCCGTCGGCCGCGGTCGAGGCGGTCACGAATCCGCGGGCGGCCTCCCTCGCCGCCGCCGTCGCGGCGAACGACGCCGACTGCACCGACATCACCGAGAGCACGCCGTAGAGCAACGGCACGAGCAGGCCTGCGCCGAGGACGAGCACCTCGAGCACGGCCGAGCCACCCTCGTCACCACGACGCTCCAGCCGCTTCATGCCGCGTCCTCCACGAGGGCGTGGCCTTGCACCACCAGGGCTTGGGGGCCGAGCAGCCCGATCAGCGGCAACCGCGCCCGCACCTCGACCTCCACCACCGCCAGGCCGTCGCGTCGAACACGGGTGACCGACACCCTCTCGACCACACCGGAGGCGAGCGACGTCGACAGCGCGTCGTCGATCCGGGCCCGGGCCACGCGCGTGTCGCCACCGGCGAGCGCCGCGGCGCGTGCACCCTCTGCCGCCGCCGACGTGACGGTGGAGCGCACGTGGAGCGCGAGCCCCACCTGGAGGACACCCAGCAGCAGAAGCAGCAGCATGGGTACGACGACCACGAACTCCACCACGGCCGATCCGCGATCCCCCTGCGGACGCCGGGATCTCACGGCTTGGTGACCGACGTGATCGCGCGTTGGAGCACGGCAGTGAGCTGGCCGTCGGCCACGAGCCACAGCGCGGTCACGAGGCCGGCGGTCATGACGGCCACGAGCACCCAGCCGGGCACGTCGCCACGATCGCGGTCGTCGGGATGGGTCAGGTGCGCCAGATGCAGCGCGATCCGGGTGAGCACAGGTTCCTCCGTTGTGTCGTAGGTCTGGTCGTGCGGTGTGACCGGGCGCGGGCCGCGTTCCGGGGTCTAGGAGCCGAGGACGGCGAGAGATGTGATCGCGGGGTAGAGCGCCACCAGGACGACGGTCGGCAGCACGAGGAAGACGACCGGCACGAGCATGAGCAGCTCCTTGCGGCCGGCCACCTCGAGCAGTGCGCGGTGCTGCTCGGCCCTGGCATCGGCTGCCTGGGCTCGCAGGACGTCGGCCAGCGGAGTGCCGCGCTGCACCGCGATCGCCACGCCGTCGACGAACCGGCGCACAGCGGGCACGTCGACGCGCGCAGACATCGACTCGAGCGCCTCGACGAGCCCGCGACCGGACTCCGCATCTCGCGTCGCTCGGCCGCACTCGTCTGCCAGCGGTCCGCGCGCGACGCGAGCCACCCGCGCGAGGGCGGCCGCGGGCGACTCCCCGGAACCGACCGCGAGGGCAAGAAGGTCAGCCACGATGGGCAATCCCGCCGAGACCGCCTCGCGCCGACGGGCCACGGCCCGGGTGAGGGCGCGGTCGCGCATCAGAGCACCCAGCGCCGCCGCGACGACGAGGAGCACGGTCGAGGCCATGGGCCGCGCGGCACGACCGCCCGCGGCGAGCATCGTGAGGAGCACGACGACGGAACCGAGACCGACGAGCCCCCACAGCAACTGCTCGAGCCGGAACCTCTCCGGCGTCGCGTCCTCCCCGGCGGCCGCGATCCGTGCGGCGAGCGCATCGTCCGACACCGCAGATCGCGGGAGCCGCCGTACCAGCGGCAGGAGCACCGGCATCGCCAGCCGCTCGAGCACCGACGCATCCACGCGGGCGCCGAGCTCGTCGCGACGTACCGCCCGGGTGCCACCGCCGGCGACGTAGGGCGCGATCCGCTCCGCGATCGCCGGCGGACGCCGGCGCGCGATGCCGCTGACCACCACGAGGACGCCACCTCCGAGCAGGCCGCCCGCGAGGGCGCCGAGCGCGCTCATGCGAGCACCCGCTCGTCCACGGGAAGCTGTCCGATCCGGCGCATCACCGCGTACGCGACGGCGCTGAGCACACCGGCGGTCAGCAGGACGGCGATCCCGCCCGCGGAGTCGTACGCCGCCAG
The DNA here is from genome assembly GCA_038316965.1 of Candidatus Nanopelagicales bacterium. Lineage (GTDB taxonomy): Bacteria > Actinomycetota > Actinomycetes > S36-B12 > CAIYMF01 > Longivirga. Next base: position 27,772 of record JBBQAY010000035.1, on the reverse strand, counting down.
CGCACCTGGGCGCAGCGACAGGAACGCGAGCGTGGCCCACGGTGCGGCGACCGCGAGGCGGGCGGCGCTCACGGCCCAGGCCTGCCGAGCCTCGAGCTCGGCGCGGGTGCGAGAGTCCTCGCGCAGCACGGCCGACAGCGTCCGCAAGAGTCGGCCGAGGTCGCTTCCGCCCACCTCGCGCGCGAGCCGGAGCGCTTCCACCACACGGTCGCCGACCGGGTCGGCGAGGTCGGCCTTGAGCAGGTCGAGGCTCGCACCGAACGCCCCCGTCACGCGGTGCTCAGCCGCGAACCGGGCGAACGCAGGGCGCAGCGCCTCGGGTCCGCGCTCGGCCAGAGCCGAAACCCCTTCGGGCAGTGACATTCCCGCGCGGACGGCGGAGGCGAGGTCGTCGACGGCGTCCGGCCAGCAGCCGGTCCGCGCTCGGGCGCGCAGCGAGGCGCGACGTCCGACCGCGGCGAGCGGAAGGGTGCTCGCGAGCACCCCGAAGGCGATCGCGACGGTGGCGCTGCCGCTCACGACGAGCATGAGAACGGCGCCCGCCAGCCCTGCGCCCAGGCAGGTGGCTGAGATTCGCACGGTCGCGACGTCGCGCAGCCCGGCGGCATCGAGGCGCCGCCGCAGCGACGACGCACGATCGGATGCCGCAACGGAGGCATCTGCGGCGTCTGCCGGCTCGCCGCGCGACAGCAGGATGAGCAGCAGCCCGATGCCGAGCAGCAGGCCGACGGAGGATCCGGTCATGACTCCTCCAGCACCCGCGCGAGATCGATGCCATGCGCGGCATAGCGGTCGGCGTGCGGAGGAAAGCCGGTGGCACGCACCAGGGCTCCGTCGCGGGTGACGAACACGTCGGTCGTCTCGACGACGCCGGCCTCGACGCGACCCGAGAGCGCGACGATCTCGCGGACCCTGCGTCGACCGTCGGGGCCGGTGGCGGCGTGCACGACGAGGTCGACCGACGACGCGACCGTCGGCACGATGTAGGCCGCGGTCACGTTCTCGCCCGCGAGCATCGGGAGGACGCAGAGCTTCATGACCGCGTCACGTGCGGAGTTGGCATGCACGCTCGTCATGCCGGGCATGCCAGAGTTCAACGCCACCAGCAGATCCAGCGCCTCGGCCTGGCGCACCTCGCCGACGACGAGACGGTTCGGTCGCATCCGCAGCGACTCGACGACGAGGCGGCGCAGCGTGATCTCGCCCGTGCCCTCGAGCCCCACCTGCCGGGTCTGCATGGCGACCCAGTCGGGTCGGTCGAGGCGAAGCTCGAACACCTCCTCCGCCGTGACCACCCGCTCCCCCGCAGGTACGGCGTTGAGCAGACAGCTCAGAAGGGTCGTCTTGCCGGCCTGGGTGCCGCCGGCCACCACGATGTTGAGACCGGCCACGACTGATGCGGTGAGGAAGCGAGCGGCTGCGGAGGTGAGCGTGCCGATCGCGACGAGGTCGTCGAGCCGGGACGCCGGCAGCACGTGCCGGCGCACGTTCACGGCCCAGTGGCGTCGCGTGACGTCGGGGATCACCACGTGCAGGCGTGAGCCGTCGGGCAGCAGCGCGTCGACGAAAGGCTGGCTGACGTCGACGCGGCGCCCGCTGGTGCGCAGCATCCGCTCGACGAGGTCGTGCACCTGCACCTCGGTGAGCACCACGGTGGTGAGCTCGGTGCGGCCACGACGCGCGCAGAACACCCGGCCCGGCTCGTTCCACCACAGCTCCTCGACGTCGGGATCGTCGAACAGGCGCTGCAGCGGGCCGTAGCCGGCGACGAGGTCGTGGATCTCGCGGGCCCACGCCTCGACCTCGGCCACCTCGCGCTCGGTCTCGGCGGTCGTGACCTCGTCGAGCACGTCGAGGATGGCGGCCCGCACCGCGCGCGGGTCGGCCAGCGGATCGGTGCCACGCTCGCGCACGAGCGTGCGCACGCGATCGAGCACGTCCGGGGACGCCGGTGCAGGGGAAGAACTGGTCACGACGACGCTCGCGGGAGGACGGGAGGCGTCCCTGCCTCGGTGAGCGGCCGGCCGCGAAGGGAAGCGCGTGACCGGCGTACGGGCTGCGTCGGCCCGGCCGAGTGCTCCGGGGCCCGAGCGCGACGTCCCTGCCGCGCTCACCGCATCGCTGCCGAGGGTAGGGCTGCACAGACCGCCGACACCGCGCGTCATCCACAACCCGAGAGCCCGGCGAGCAACCCGAGAGGTTGCGCAACGCGAGTGGGTGAACAGACCCCCCGTCGCAAGATTTTGCACGGCGTTGACCTCTCTGGGGGGCCACACCTCCCTGCCGAGGCGAAGAGTCCTTGTCATCGGGGGGAAGACGCACAGAGGGGTACGCAGATGGAGCTATGGGGAGTGTCGCTGGACCAGCCGGCGACGTACTGGCAGATCTGGGAGTGGGTGTCGGTATCGATCCCGAACCTGCTCTGGATCCTCGCGATGGTGGGGCTGTTCGTCGGCGCCCTGCTCATCCCCTTCCCGAAGGGCAAGGACGAGTCATGAGCGCGCCCACCACCGACCGCCCCGCGGCCGGCACCGAGTTCGAGCCGACCACCTGGACCGGCTCCATCCGCAAGCGCTGGCTGAACACGCTGCCGCCCGAGAAGATGCTGCCCGAGAACCAGCCGTCGTACGTCGCATCCTGGATCTACGTCTTCGGGATGCTGACGATCGTGGCGCTCCTGATCGTGCTGGTGTCGGGATCGATCCTGACCGTCGGCGGGGTCCAGTGGTTCCACACGTCGTCGCTCGGCCACTTCGTGAACAGCCTCCACTACTGGAGCGTCCAGCTGTTCTTCATGTTCATGCTCGTGCACCTCGCGGGCAAGTTCTGGATGGCCGCCTGGCGCGGAGGCCGTGCACTCACGTGGATGACCGGCGTAGCCGCGTTCCTCTCCTCGGTGGGCGTCGCGTTCACCGGCTACACGATCACGACGAACTTCAACTCGCAGTGGATCGCCTTCGAGGCCAAGGACGTCATGAACGCAGCCGGTGTCGGCGCGGTCTTCAACGTCGCCGACTTCGGTCAGATGGTGCTGCTGCACGTCATGCTGCTGCCCGTCGTCCTGGGTGTCATCGTCGTTGCGCACGTCCTGCTCGTGCGCAAGCACGGAGTCGTGCCGCCGCTGCAGGCCATCGACAACGAGATCACGGGTGGGGTGGCGTCATCATGAGCCGCACGGCGACCGACCTCGACTCCCGCCCCTGGGCCGGGCCGAACCGCCACTACGACATCGTCAAGGAAGGTGCGATCGCCCTCGTGGTCGTGTCGATCCTGGTGGCCGGGCTGTCGTTCATCTTCAGCTCGCCCGACGACGCCGCGCTCACCTTCAAGGGCTGGGCCGCTGACGCGCCCGACACGCTCTACATCGCCACCGTCTCCGAGCTCGCAGGCTCGAGCGAGTCGGCCGGCTACGGGCCGCCGTACAACAGCAACAGCGACGGCCTCACCATCGGCCCCCTCGCGCTGCAGAAGTGGGGCGGCATCTCGCACCCCTACGACTCGGCGCAGGACCTCGTCATCAACCCGCTCACGGCCATGCCGGAGAGCGCCGACGTGACCACCGCCCTCAAGCAGTGGACCGGCGCCAGCGCCGACCAGCAGACCGCCTGGGCCGGCGACTACGAAGCCGCACTCACCGACGAGGCCGGCGCCAATGGCGACCCGACCGCCGTCCCCGAGGGCGACTACGGCCCCGTTCCCGTTCTGGCGCAGGCACTCGTGGACGCGTCCGCAAGCGGTGCCTACGACAGCGTGCTCCTCGCCGGCGGCCAGTTCTTCGCCATGGACAACACCAAGCAGCTGCTGTTCATGGGTGACGGCGGCTACATGGAGGACCAGGCTGTGGCCGACCACCTCGGCGGCGACATGTGGGGAATGATGAACGAGGCGGGCAGCTGGCCCGGCCAGGTCTGGCTCGCGCCGGCATCGCTCTGGTACCAGCTCCCCGCGTTCAACGAGGAGGGCACGACCCTCGGCGACAACGCCGACGCGATCATCGCGGGCATCCTCGTCGTACTGGTGCTCATCCTGCTGTTCGTGCCGTTCATCCCAGGCCTTCGCTCCATCCCGAGGTGGATCCCCATCCACCGGCTGGTGTGGCGCGACTGGTACCGCGAGCACGGACGACAGGCGTGACGGTGCCTCCCCTCGGCACCTGAACGGACGGCCCGGACCACTCCCTGCCCCCACGGCATGGTCCGGGCCGTCGCACGTCCGGGCACTCGCGTGGACGACGCTCAGGCGGTGAGCTCGGCTACGGCCGCGAGCAGCGCGGCCACGTCGTCCGCAGTCGTGTAGCGGACGACGCCGGCGCGCACGACGCCACCGGTCGCACGCAGGCCGAGGGCGTCGACGAGCTCGCAGGCGTAGTTGTCGCCGCTCCACACCGCGATGCGGCGCGAGGCCAGGAACTCCGCGACGGCGTCCGGGTGGTGGCCGGCGACGGTGAAGACGACGGTCGGCGCGCGGTCAGGCGTGACCGACGGCCCCACGACCGTGACGCCGCTGATCTCCGACAGTCCCTCCTGCAGCATTGCGAGCAGGTGCGTCTCGCGCTCGGACTCCTCGGTGAGCGACGTCGCGAGCATGAAGTCGGCGGCCGCGGCGATGCCGGCGAGCACCTCGATCTGCGGGGTGCCCGTCTCCCACCGCGGCGGACCGTCGTAGTCGGCCGGGCGCACGCGGTAGGGCTCGATCTCGCGCAGCAGGTTGTTGCGCACGCACAGAGCGCCGGCGTGCGGGCCGTACCACTTGTACGGCGACGTCGAGATCACGTCGACGCCGAGCGCGGCAGCATCGGTGGCGAGGTGCGGCACGCGCGCGACGCCGTCGACGAGGACGCGGGCGCCGTACGCGTGCGCGATCTCGGCGGCACGCGCGAGGTCGGGCGCGTGGCCGGTGAGGTTGGAGGCGCCCGAGATCGCGACCCACTTCGTGCGGCCGTCGGCGCAGAGCTTCGCGAGCGGCTCGACGTCGAGCGTGCCGTCGACCGGATCGATCTCGAGCAGTTCCACGACCGCGCCGACGTCGCGTGCCGCCTGCAGCCACGGCGACACGTTCGAGTCGTGGTCGAGCTGCGTGCACACGATCCGGTCGCCCGGTTGCCAGTTCCGTGACTGCGCGCGGGTGAAGGCGAACATCAGGTTCGTGGTCGACGGCCCGAAGACGACCTCGTCCGGCTGGACACCCACGAGCCGCGCGACGCCCGAGCGGGCGGCGTCCACGACCTTCTGGCTCTCGACGCTGGCCGCGAAGCAGCCGCCGAGGTTGGCGGGGTGCGGCGAACGCATGTAGTCGGCGATCGCGTCGACACACGTGTCGACCGGCAGCGTGCCGGCCGGCCCGTCGAAGCGGACCCACCCGTCGGAGAGTCCCGGGAAGCGCGAGCGCACGTCAGCAGCCATGCGCAGATACTGCCCTACGTGCCCTGCTGCACCAGCGTGCGGAGGGTGCGCAGGGCCACCGACATCGTGGCGAGGTCGAACTGCTCGAGCCCGGCGATCTCGTCCAGGGTGGCGCGCGCCCGGGCGAGGCCCTCCGCCTGCTGGTCCTCCCAGGCGAGCACACGCTCGATCGGATCGGCGATCCCCGTCGTGGTGATGATGACGCGACGCGTCATGTCGCGGAGCGCGCCGTACAGGTCGGAGCGCAGCGCCGCACGGGCGAGCGCCGACCAGCGGTCGTCGCGCGGGAGATGCGTGATGCGGGTGAGCATCCGGTCGACCTCGTAGCGCTCGGAGAGCACGAAGTACAGGCGCGCGACCTCCTCGGAGTCGGTCTCGGTCACCTGCGCGACCTGGACGACGTCGAGCAGGCCGTAGGCGTCAAGGAGGGCACCTGACTCGACGGCGAGGTCGTGCGGCGCACCGAGCGCTTCGAACTCGGCCGCGCGGGCCATGAGCCGGTCGTGCTCGACGCCGACGATGAGATCGGGGACGAGCGGCGTGAGCCTCGCGACCTCGGCGCTGAACCGGGCGATCTCGGCCTCGACGTCGACCCGGCCACCGCGCGAGGTGAGGACCCAGCGCGTGGCACGGTCGAGCAGGCGCCGAGACTCGAGGAACAGCGCGCACTGGGCAGCGGTCGGCACCTGGTTGTCGAGCGTCTCGATGCGCGACCACAGCTCGGGCAGCGCGAACACCTCGCGAGCGACAGTGTAGGCACGCGTGACCTCGACCGGCCCGGCACCCGTCTCCTCGCCCGCACGGAAGGCGAACGTGATGCCGCCGCGGTTGACCATGTCGTTGACGACCACTGTCGTCACGATCTGGCGGCGCAGCGGGTGGGTGTCGAGGATCGAGTCGTACGTCGCCGAGAGCGGCGTGGGGAAGTAGGCGCGCAGCACGCGCGCGAACCATGCCTCGTCGGCGAGCTCGGTCTCGAGCAGGTCGTCGGTGAGCGTGATCTTCGCGTACGCCAGAAGCACGGCGAACTCCGGCGAGGTGAGCCCCTCGCCGCCGGCGTGCCGGGTGTCGATCTCGGCGTCGGTGGGCAGGAACTCCAGCCCCCGGTCGAGATCACCACGCGCTTCGAGCGAGCGGATGAACCGCTGGTGGACCGTCAGCATGGAGTGCGTCTGCACGCGTGCGTTGCCGAGCAGGATGTTCTGCTCGTAGTTGTCACGCAGCACGAGGTCGCCGACCTCCTCGGTCATGTCGGCGAGGAACACGTTGCGCTGCTTGGCCGTCAGGTCGCCGTCGCGCACGACCTGGTCGAGCAGGATCTTGATGTTGACCTCGTGGTCGGAAGTGTCGACGCCGGCGGAGTTGTCGATGGCGTCGGTGTTGATCCGCACGCCTCGACGCGCCGCCTCGATGCGACCGAGCTGGGTGAAGCCGAGATTGCCGCCCTCCCCCACCACGCGACTGCGCAGGGCGGCGCCGTCGACGCGGATAGCGTCGTTGCCCTTGTCACCGACCTCGGCGTGGGTCTCGCGCGAGGACTTCACGTAGGTGCCGATGCCGCCGTTCCAGAGCAGGTCGACCGGCGCCTGCAGGATCGCGCGCATCAGCTCGGCGGGCTGCAGCTTGTCGGTGCCCTCGGGAAGGCCGAGCACCGCAGCCACCTGCGGGCTGACCGGCACCGACTTCGCCGACCGGGGGTAGATTCCGCCGCCGTCGCTGATGAGGTCGGCGTCGTAGTCGGCCCAGCTCGACCGCGGCAGGTCGAACAGCCGCTGGCGCTCGACGAACGAGCGCGCCGGGTCCGGGCTCGGGTCGAGGAAGATGTGCCGGTGGTCGAACGCGGCCACGAGCCGGATGTGCTCCGACAGCAGCATGCCGTTGCCGAACACGTCGCCGCTCATGTCGCCGACGCCGACCGTGGTGAAGTCCATCGTCTGGGTGTCGTGCCCGAGCTCGCGGAAGTGCCGCTTGACCGACTCCCACGCACCGCGCGCCGTGATGCCCATGACCTTGTGGTCGTAGCCGGCCGAGCCACCCGAGGCGAAGGCGTCCCCGAGCCAGAAGCCGTACGAGCCGGCGACGTCGTTGGCGATGTCGCTGAAGGTCGCCGTTCCCTTGTCGGCCGCGACCACCAGGTAGGTGTCGTCGCCGTCGTGACGCACGACGTCCTTCGGCGGGACGACGTCGCCGGCGACGAGGTTGTCGGTGATGTCGAGCAGCGCGGAGACGAAGACGCGGTAGCACGCGATGCCCTCGGCCAGCCACGCGTCGCGGTCGACCGTCGGGTCGGGCGACACCTTGACGACGAAGCCGCCCTTGGCGCCGACCGGCACGATGACGGCGTTCTTCACCATCTGCGCCTTGACGAGGCCGAGCACCTCCGTGCGGAAGTCCTCCCGCCTGTCGGACCAGCGCAGACCACCACGCGCGACCCGGCCGAAGCGCAGGTGCACACCCTCGACCCGAGGGCTGTAGGCCCAGATCTCGAACTTCGGCCGCGGAGCCGGGAGGTCCGGCACCTTGGCCGGGTCGAGCTTGAAGCTGACGTAGGCCTTCGGGTCTCCGTCGGCGCCCTTCTGGAAGTAGTTCGTGCGCAGCGTCGCCAGCATGACCGCGAGGAAGGAGCGCAGGATGCGGTCCTGGTCGAGGCTGGTCACGCCGTCGAGGGCGGTCTCGATCTCGCCCTGCAGCTCGACCTCGCGAGCCGAGCGGTCGCCTGCGTACGCCGGGTCGAAGCGCACCTCGAAGAGTGCGACGAGCAGTCGGACGATCGCGACGTTCGACACCAGACACTGCTCGAGGTACTCCTGGCTGAACGCGGTACCGGTCTGGCGCAGGTAGCGCGCGTACGCCCGCAGGACCATGGCCTGGCGCCAGGTGAGCCCGGCCGACACGACGAGGGCGTTGAAGCCGTCCGCCTCGGCCCGACCCGTCCAGGCGGCGTGGAACGCCTTCTGGAAGCGCGGCTTCAGCGTCGCGAGCTCGAAGGCCTGGCCGTCGAGCCGGAGGCCGAAGTCGTAGACCCACATCGACATGCCGGGGGTCTCGATGCCGTACGGGCGCTCGTCGACGACCTCGACACCCATCCGCTGCAGCACGGGGAGCACGGTCGACAGCGAGATCTCCGCGCCTCGGCGGTAGATCTTGAAGCGTCGCTCGCCTGCGTCGGCAGCGTGGGGCTCGTAGAGGTTGAGCGACACGGCGCCATCGTCGGCTAGGTCGGCAAGATGGCGGATGTCGATGACGCCGGTGCGAGCCGCGAAGTCTTCCTTGTACCCCTCGGGGAAGGCATCGCCGTACACCCTGAGGAGGCGGGCGGCCTCCTCCTCGCCGACCTGGTCGACGAGCGCAGTCGCGAACTCGTCCTCCCACGAGCGGGTCGCCTGGGCGAGACGGATCTCGAGCGAGTCGTGCTCGACCATCGGGAGCGGCCGCTCGGGAGTCGTGCGCACGACGAAGTGCAGGCGCGCGAGCATCGACTCGGACACGCGCGCGGTGTAGTCGATGAGGTCGGTGCCGAACTCCTCCTTGAGGACGTCGGCGATGCGCAGGCGGACCGCCGTCGTGTAGCGGTCGCGCGGGAGGTAGACGAGGCACGAGACGAAGCGGCCGTACCGGTCGCGGCGCATGAACAACCGCGTCTGGCGACGCTCCTGCATGTTGAGCACCGACATCGCGGTGTCGGTGAGCTCCTCGACGTCGGTCTGGAACAGCTCGTCGCGCGGGTAGGTCTCGAGGACCTGGAGCAGGTCCTTGTGCGAGTGGCCGTCGGTGCGGAACCCCGAGCGCTCGAGCACGTGCTCGACCGTGCGGCGCACCACAGGGATCGTCATGACCGACTGCACGTACGCGGTCGAGGTGAAGAGCCCGAGGAAGCGGCGCTCGCCCACGACGGTGCCGGTCTCGTCGAACACCTTGACGCCGACGTAGTCGAGGTAGGTCGAACGGTGGACGGTCGAACGGCTGTTGGCCTTGGTCAGCACGAGCACCTGGGGCTGACGCGCTCGGGCCCGGACCTCCGGCGAGAGCTTGCCGAAGCCGCGGCTGGCGGGGCGGTCGGCGCGCATGATGCCGAGGCCGGTGCCGGGCACCGGCTCGAGCTGCTCGCCGTCGTCGGTCAGCACGTACTCTCGGTAGCCGAGGAAGGTGAAGTGCTCGTCGACCAGCCAGCGGAGCAGGTCTACCGATTCCGAGGTCTCGGCCGGGTCGACCGTGACGGGCGGGCGGGCGGTGAGCTCGGCGGCCAGCTCGGTGGCTCGCGCGATCATGCGCGGCCAGTCCTCGACAGCCTCACGGACGTCGCGCAGCACGTTGTCGAGCTGGCGCTCGATCGAGCGCAGGTCCGACTCGCCGGTCTCCCGGTCGATCTCGACGTGCATCCACGACTCGACGGTCGCGCCCTCGGGGACGTCGGCCTCCTCGTCGTCGACCGACACGACCTCGAGCAGCCGGCCGAGGAGGTCGCGTCGTACGACGAGCTGCGGGTGGATGACGAGGTGGATCGCACGACCCTGCAGCTGGAGCGAGGCGGTGACCGAGTCGACGAGGAACGGCATGTCGTCAGTGACGATCTCGACCACCGAGTGGCCGGCGGACCAGCCGTTGCCCTCCACGCTGGGGGTGAACGCGTGGACGACGGCGCTGCCCTGCGGCCGGCTCTCGGCCGCGCGTCGGTGCGACACGACGGCGCCGAGCACGTCGACGGGGTCACGGCCCACGAGGTCCTCGGGCGCCACGTGACGGTAGTAGCGGCCGACCAGCGCGCTCAGCTCGGCGGCGTGAAGCGGGGACTGGGTGGGGGCGGTGGCCACAGCCCGGGCTACGAGGTCGGCCTTGGCCTCCTCGAGCCGCCTCGCGGCGACGACGGGGGCCACGGGTTCCGGGGCGCTGTCGAGCTGGGCATCGACGCTGTCGGGCACGACGCAGTCCTTAGTGGTTCTCAGCGGCCGCACGCCGTTGTGCGACCGGCGCTCACCGTACTCCGCAGAGGCCCGCCGACGAGGGACGCTGCACCCTCCGATGCGGCATCCTGTGCGTCACCGACCGTCCAGACCGGAGGGAACCTTCCCGTGCCCACGTCCCTGTCCGCCCGCATGCAGCTCCCGGCGGACCCAGCCGCCGCGTACGCCCTGCTCGTCGACCCCGACTACGTCCGGGAGATCGGGGAGGCTACCGGTGGCCAGGAGGTGACGGTGACCGTCACGCCCACCGACGACGGAGGGGCGGTCGTGGCATCGCACCGCGTGCTGCCGGCCGAGCTGCCGTCGTACGCGAAGGCAGTCGTCGGCGACAGCCTGAAGCTGACCGAGACCCGCACGTTCGGGCCGGCGGCGGCCGACGGCAGTCGCGACGGCAGCGCGGAGGTGACCTTCGATGGAGCCCCCGTGAAGATCGCCGGCACTCTGCGCCTTGCCGCGACCACGGAGGGTAGTGAGCTCGCCCTCGACGCCCAGGTCTCGGCGTCCCTCCCGTTCATCGGGGGCAAGATCGAGCGGTTCGCCGCCGAGCAGATCGAGCGGTTCATGGCGAAGGAGGAATCCGTGGCCGGGCATCGGCTGAACGGCTGATACCGCGGGTCCTCCGTTCATCCGAACGGGTGAGCCCAGGCTCGCGATTCACTCTCGGACCATACAAACGGGGGAGTTACGCCGCCCCCGCGCCTCGCTACCGTGAACGCACAGTAGTCAGGGACAGTCGTCGGGGACCAACCGGTGAGGGCCACCATGATCATCAAGATTCGAGCACGACTTCAGCACACAGACGGAGCATCCGCGGTCGAGTACGCGCTCCTGATCGCCGCGATCTCCGCGATCATCGTGGCCATCGTCTTCGTCCTCGGCGGACGTGTGAAGTCCGCCTTCTCCAAGACCAACTCCTGCATCTCCATCCAGGGCAAGGCCAGCGCCTGCGGCGGCACCAGCAGCAACGGTGGGAACCACGGCGGGAACAACGGCGGCGACAACGACTGACCGCGCACGCAGGTCGCGGGTGCTCACGTCCGTGAGCGCCTAGTCATTTCGGAAGGACATCCATGATCATCCGCATCCGTAAGGCGCTGAAGCGCGAGGATGGCGCGTCGGCCGTCGAGTACGGGCTTCTCGTCGCGGCCATCGCAGCGATCATCGTCGCCATCGTCTTCGTGCTGGGCAACCGCGTGAAGTCGACCTTCAGCAAGACCAACTCGTGCATCTCGGTCTCCGGCGTGGGCTGCTGACCTAGCCCTCCGGGCCTGACGGCATCGGACGCCGTCGACGCGAGACACGTCTCGCCGTCGGCGGCGTCCGGCCATGATGGGGCCGTGCGCACACTCCTGGAAGTCATCGGCTGGGCCAGCACCGTCCTGGTCGTCGTGTCCCTCACGCAGGCCCGCGTCCTGCGCTTCCGCTGGCTCAACCTCGTGGGGTCGGCGCTCGCCGTGGTCTACAACACGGCGCTGGCCATCTGGCCGTTCGCGGCCATGAACCTCGTCATCGCGGTCATCAACGTCTACTGGCTGCGCCGCCTGGTGCGCGAACGGCACGACCCGTCGGCGTACTCCGTGATCGAGGTGTCCCCCACCGACGGCTACCTGCGGCACGTGCTGGGCGTCCACCTCGACGACATCCGCGCCTTCCAGCCGTCGTACGCCGCCCCCACCGACGACGGCGGCTCACGCTTCGCCTTCCTGGTGCAGCGCGAGGCCGAGACGGTGGGTGCCGTCGTGGTGCGAGACCAGGGCGACGGCGAGGGTCTGGTCGAGCTCGACTACGTCACCGAGCGGTTCCGCGACTGCTCGCCCGGCGGCTTCGTCTACGGCCAGAGCGGCGTGTTCGACGCTCACGGGCTCCGCCGGCTCGTCGCCGCGCCGGAGCTCGCCCGGTGGAGCGACTACCTCACCGGCGTCGGCTTCCGCCACGAGGGCGACACCTGGGTCCGCGACCTCCCCGCCGCCGCTTGATCAGCGGCGCGGCACCGAAAGCACGACGGCGAGCGGCCACAGGGCCTGACCACCGGCGACCACGCGCTCGAGCAGGCCGACCTGCGCCCAGCCGAGGAGCACGGCGGCGAAGAAGGCGAGCGTGGCGAGCCCGAGCACCGCAAACGCCGTCAGTGCGACCGGGCGTCGCAGGCCCCCGGGGACGAAGCCGCGCACCGACCGACGGGCGGAGAAGGCGGGCCAGGTCGTGAGCATGACGAAGGCGACGAAGGCGACGCTGGAGTGCGCGGCCGACGACCCGCCGCCGACAGGAAGCGGGAACGCCGCGACGAGCAGGGTGAAGATCCCACCGGCGGCAAGGACGAAGCGACCTGCGCGAGCTGCCGGGTGCAGCGCGGCAGCCGTCACCAGGTGGCACAGCCCGGTGCCGGCGATGCCGAGGGTCATCACCCAGCGCGCCGTGGCGTCGTACCCGGCGAGCTCGCTGATCGTGCCGGTCACGGAGTCGAAGCCGCCCGGCTGCAGCGCGGCGGCCAGGGTCCACCCGCCGATCAGGAGGACGGGCGCGAGCAGCGACGAGAGGCGTCCCCACCAGGGGACGGTGCCGGTGCCCATGCTGGGCACGCTACGGCACCGGGGCGCATCGCCCTCCTGCCGAGCACTGCGGTCGTCCGTGGTCGTCCCAGGACGCCGGACGAGCTCGCAGACCTCGCGCACCTGCGCCGGGGGACCGCGACGTCGTGGAACGCACGGGCGTCCCCTCGTGCGCATCGCCCAGGCCAGAGCTGCCTTCGTCGCGCGTCGCCCGGGCCTCCCGCTCACCGCGCGTCCATTCGGGTCCGAGAGCAAGGATGGACATGGGCCCACCAGCGGAGGCGCGAGGCGGTACTCGCCCCCGGTTCCGCGAGGGTGGGGAGGCCGTCGGTGGTAGGCCGGCCGTGCGGGACGGTGTCAGCGATGCCAGGTGGGAACGGTCCAGGCGCCAGTGGCACGTTCGGCGATGCTGGTGATCCTGAAGCCCGGGCTGCGGCACCGAATCCCGTGGTCGTGTGGGAGGGCGAGGTCACCTGGCGTGAGGTGGCGGACCTGCGGGAGCGCCTCTTCGACGCGATGGACGCGATGGCCGTCGGCGTGCAGCTCGACGTCCGTCTCGTCACGGTCATCGACCGCACTGGCCTGGGCCTGCTCATCGGGGCGAACCATCGGTCGCACTCCATGCGTCGACCACTGATCCTGGTCGATGACGACGGGCCGGTGACCGCCGCACTCACTGCATCGCATGTCGTGACCGACTTCAACCTCGAGCGCGCTGCGGGTGTCCCGGTGCAGCACGCCGACCTCGCGGGCGAGCCGGACGACAGCCAGCAGGCGGGCGCTGCGGCGACGCCCCCGACGCGGCCGTCGGCCCGACCCTTCGCCGAGGGTTCGCCGGTGCAGGGCCGTGGCAACGCGTCGGGCGCCCCGACGGTGATGGGTCCGAGCGAGTGGGTCGAGGCGAGGCGGCGGTATCTCGACGCGGTGTGGCAGGGCGAACGGGCGACGGCGACCGACGTCGCGCTGGGTCTCCTGGCTGGTGGCGTGCCGGGCGAGCTGATCATCTCCAACCTGCTCGCGCAGGCCCAGTCGATCGTGGGCAGCGCCTGGCAGCAGGGACAGTGGAGCATCGCCGGCGAGCACCTGGCCACCTCGATCACCGAGTCGGTCGTGCAGGACCTGACCAGGGTCGCGATGCAGGCGCCGGGGAGCCCGCGTCCGGGCTCGCGCGGGCAGGCAGCGGTCGTCTGCGGTGAGGACGAATGGCATGCGCTGCCGGCGCTGCTGGCGACGGCGGTGCTGCGACTGCGTGGGGCCCACGTCACCTACGCTGCGCCGTCACTGCCGGCGGACGACCTGGTGGAGTACCTCGTGCACGACGGCCCGACCGTGGTGGCAGTCGCGTGCTCCGCGCCGATGAACCTTGCCGGTGCCTGGCGCACCATCAGCGCGCTGCGATCAGGCGGGATGACGGTGGTGTGCGGCGGGCACGGGTTCGGCCGCGACGGGCGTTGGGGCTGGTCGCTCGGCGCCGATCAGTGGGCCCCCGACCTCATCGGCGGAGCAGATCGGATCCTGGCTGCGATCGACAGCCCGGCCAGGCCCCCTCGGGCACCCGCTGGCGCGCACGACACCGCGGCGGAGCTGAACACCATGCTGCGCGAGCGCGACCAGCTTCTCGTCCACGCCCTCGAGACCATGTTCGGACGGGTCCCGGGCCTGGCGGAGACCGACGCCACGCACCGCGCGGCACGGGACCGCCTCGATGCCATCCTGAGGATCGTCGCGTCGGCCACCATCGTCTGTGATCCGGCTGTCGCCACCCAGCACGCCACCTGGCTCGAATCGACCCTGCGGGCGCGCTCTCAGCCGCTCGACTGGGCCGAGGCCGCGTTCGGCGCCGTCCTCGACGTGCTGCCTGCTGAGCTGACCCACGCCCGCGCGATGGCGCTGACCGGACTGGCAGCGTGCGATCGCGACGTCCCAACACCGACCGACGCGTCCACGGAGTGGACCCCTCCGACCTCCCGCGACCAGTAGCCGGTCGCGATCCTCACGCCCGCGCGGGTGCGGACGTGAGGACTCGGCCCCTCCGACTGTCGACGAGCAGGTCGGGACGGGGCGCCGCCCGCAGCCGCTACGGGCGCGGCAGCTCGTCGTTCTTGGGGTAGCCCCATCCGTGGAACGTGTCGCCGACCGGCACCTTCGGCGGCACCAGCGTCTCCTTGATCGAGCGCGTCGACACCCAGCGCTGCAGGTTCTGGGGGGCGCCGGCCTTGTCGTTGGTGCCCGAGGCCCGGGCGCCGCCGAACGGCTGCTGCCCGACGACGGCACCGGTCGGCTTGTCGTTGACGTAGAAGTTGCCAGCCGCGAACCGCAGGTCGTGCATGGCCCCCGCGATGGCGGCACGGTCCTGGGCGATGATCGAGCCGGTCAGTGCGTACGGCGCGACCGACTCCATCTGCGTGAGCATCGAGTCGTAGTCGGCGTCGTCGTACACGTGCACGCCGAGCAGCGGGCCGAAGTACTCGTCGGTGAAGTACTCCGCGGTCGGGTCGCTCGACTCCACGACGGTCGGGCGGATGAAGAAGCCCTCGCTGTCGTCGTACGTGCCGCCGGCGATGATCGTGGCGTTCGGATCGGCCTTGGCCCGGTCGATGGCCCCCGTGACCCGCGCGAACGCGCGATCGTCGATCACAGCGCCCATGAAGTTCGAGAAGTCGGTCACCGGCCCCACGCTGAGCCCGTCGACGACGCCGGCGAGGTCGTCGCGCAGCACGTTCCACAGCGAGCGCGGCACGTAGGCGCGGGACGCCGCCGAGCACTTCTGCCCCTGGTACTCGAACGCACCCCGGACGAGCGCCGTGCGCAGCACGTCGACGTCGGCCGACGGGTGCGCGAGGACGAAGTCCTTGCCGCCGGTCTCGCCGACGACGCGAGGGTAGGAGCGGTAGCGGTCGATGTTCTCGCCGACCGTGCGCCACAGCTGGTGGAAGACGCGCGTCGAGCCGGTGAAGTGGATGCCGGCCAGGTCGCGGTCGTTCAGCACGACCTCGCTGGTCTCGACGCCGTGGCCGGTGACCATGTTGATGACGCCCGGCGGAAGGCCTGCCTCCTCGAGCAGCCGCATGAGCATGTGCGCGGCGAGCTGCTGCGCGTGCGCCGGCTTCCAGACGACCACGTTGCCCATGAGCGCCGGTGCGGTCGGGAGGTTGCCGGCGATCGCGGTGAAGTTGAACGGCGTGATCGCGTAGACGACACCCTCGAGCGGACGCTGCTCGGTGCGGTTCCACACCCCGGGCGAGGAGATCGGCTGCTCGCTGATCACCTGCTTGCCGAAGGCGACGTTGAAGCGCCAGAAGTCGATGAGCTCGCAGGCGGCGTCGATCTCGGCCTGGTACGCCGTCTTGCTCTGCCCGAGCATCGTGGCGGCGTTGAGGGTGTCGCGCCACGGGCCGGCGAGCAGGTCCGCGGCCTTGAGGAAGATCGCGGCGCGATCGTCGTACGACAGGTCGCGCCACAGGGGCGCTGCGCCCTTGGCCGCTGCCATCGCCGCCTCGGCGTCCGCGTGGGTCGAGCCGCGCATCGTGCCGAGGACGTGGTGGCGCGCGTGCGGCTGCACGACGTCCATGACCTCACCGTGCCCCATCCTCTGCACGCCGCCGATGGTGGAGGTGAGCTCGTACCTCTCCCCCACGAGACCGGCCAGGCGCTTCTCGAGCGCCGCGCGCTCGGGCGATCCCGGCCCGTAGGACCGGACGGTCTCGTTGAGGGGAGCAGGAACTCGGGTGACAGCGTCCATGCCGCCATCCTGCCCCTTCGCGGCCGTGGACGCCGACCGCTCAGCCGAGCAGGTCGCCGATCTCCTGCGTGGCGAACCACATGAGCTCGAGCTCGATCAGCGAGACCGCCGCGAGCGCCTGGCCGTCGCCGGCCGTGGCCTCGGGCAACCGCAGGAGTGCCTGGGCCACCTCGCCCTCGGACTGCGCGTCGTCGACGTGCAGCGAGGCGCACCGAGCGAGCGGCACCGCCGACCTCACCACCACGGCGGTGAGATCGTCGCCCGTCTCGACGTCGGAGTCCTCCACGTCGGCGGCGACGACCACGCGGCGCGGGGTGTCACCCGATTCTGCGATGCGGGCGAGGGAGTCGAAGGCCGCCGCCATGAGCACGGCGTACTCGAGCTCCTCGTCGTCGGCGCCCTCCCAGTCGCGGCGCAGCGCGGGCAGCACTGCATGACCGGCGAGGGGAGCAGGGGCGATCGAACCGCTGCGATGCAGCTCGTGGAGGCCCCGGACGGTCAGGGGGAGGTAGACGCGCACAGGGCAAGCATGCCCGCTCAGTCGCCGTCGGCCGCCACGGCCCGCGGAGCCGGAGTGCCACCACGGCGCGACACCAGGCCACGCGAGGGCGCCGATGCCACCTGCTGCGGTTGCACGACGGTGGCGGCCGGGTTCTCCGGCGGGGCGGCGAGGGGGGCGGGGATGGGGGTGGCGGCCGGGCCTGCAGGCGGCTTCGGGGCCGCCTCGGGGCGGTCCACCGTCCGCACCGACGAATGCTTCCCCGTCGGCCGGGTGGCGGGGCCGGAGCCGGCCGGGGTCGCAGACCGCTTGGGCCGGTTCTTCTTCGGGATCGTCTCGAGCAGCTCACCCAG
Source organism: Candidatus Nanopelagicales bacterium (assembly GCA_038316965.1). Taxonomy (GTDB): domain Bacteria; phylum Actinomycetota; class Actinomycetes; order S36-B12; family CAIYMF01; genus Longivirga. The sequence goes on along the minus strand of JBBQAY010000035.1, from coordinate 10,266 downwards.
GGCCGTCTCCAGGCACTCGGCGAGGACGTCGACGTCGGTCATCGCGTCGCGGTCGGCGTTGAGGCCGAAGAACACGCCGCCGTTGTACGACGTCAGGCCGATCGCGACGGCCTGCCCCTTCGCGAGCGGCACCACGGGGAACGCGCCGAGCATCTCCGCGCCGCCGGCGTACAGCGGGAACTGCGGCCCGGGCACGTTGGTGACGACGAGGTTGAACATCCGCCTCGACAGCCCGTTGGCCGTGCGCGCGCCGAGCGAGTGCAGCGTGGGCGGCGCGAACCCGGCGACGCCGACGAGCGCCTGCGCGCCCACCATCTGGCCGGTGGACTTCAGCTGCTCCATCTCGTACGAGACGCGGTGCAGGCGTACGACGGCCTGCGGCTCACCGACCGGGAGGTCGACGAGGAACGCCGCGATGTTGTTGCCGCCCACGGCATCCGCGCCGCGCACGCTCACGGGGACGAGCGCACGCACCTGCGTGCGGGACGACACCGACTCGCCGCGCGTCATGAGCCACTCGCGCAGGGCGCCGGCGACCACGGCGAGCACGACGTCGTTGATCGTGCCTCCGTGCTGGCGGCGGATCGCCTTGAAGTCCTCGAGCCGCGCCTCGGCCATCCCGAATCGGCGCGCCTCGCCCACGGGTGCGTTGAGAGGGTTGGACGTCGGTGGACGCGCGATGGTGAGAGCCGCGCTCGCGAGGCCCGCCGCACGCCGGGCCACGTGCTCCGCCGACTTGCGGACGTCGATCGCACCCGAGCGGATCGCCTCCACCGCCGCGGCCGGGCTGCGCACGATCTCGGTGACGGCCTCTGCGACGAGGTCGAGGTCGCTCGGCTCGGGCCGGGGACGCCAGCGCTCCGGTGCGGGGCGGGTCGGCTCGGGTGTGACATCGAGGATGACCTGGCCGATGTCGATCGCGCCGGCGCCGTCGACCATGGCGTGGTGGGTCTTGGACAGGATCGCGAAGCGTCCGCCGGACAGACCCTCGACGAGGTACATCTCCCAGAGCGGCCGCTTGCGGTCGAGCGGGCGCGACATGATGCGCCCGACGAGGTCCTTCAGCTGCGCGTCCGTGCCGGGACGAGGCAGGGCCGAGCGGCGCACGTGGTAGCCGACGTCGAACTCCTCGTCGTCGACCCACACGGGGTTGGCGAGGCGGCCGGGCACCCACCGCACCTTCTGGCGGTAGCGGGGCACGAGGGCGATGCGGTCCTCGATGAGGCCCACGAGCTTGTCGTGGTCGAAGCCGCCCTCGGGCGCCTGGAAGAGCACGACCCCACCGACGTGCATCGGCGTCGTGGACTCCTCGAAGTACAGGAAGGAGACGTCGAGGGGGGAGAGGCGGTCGACCACCCGTGCCCTCCTCCGGCCTGCACTGCCGCTGCCGGTCGGCAGCGGCCCCATGGTGTCACGCACCCCCCGGGTCGCGCGGCCTGAAGCGGCTGCGACCCACAGCGGGGCCGCTAGGTGAGAGGCCGCTCGAACAGCACCTCGAGCTCGGCGAGCGTCGTGTCGTACGACGTGTGATGCACCCCGACCATGCCCGTCGCCACAGCCGCGGCGATGTTGCCCGCAAGGTCGTCGACGAACACGCACTCCCCCGGCTCCAGGCCGAGGAGGTCGACGGTGTGGTGGAAGATGCGCGGCTCCGGCTTGCGCATGCCGACCTCGCCGGAGATCACGATGACGTCGAACATCTCGTCCCAGCCGTCGCGCGGGTAGTCGTTGCCCCACGAGTTCGACAGCAACCCCGTGCGCAGGCCGCCGGTGCGAGCCCGGCGTACCAGGGCCGACATCTCCGGTGCGTGCTCGAACTCGCCGAACATGCGACCGAGCAGCCCGCTCGGGTCGTGGCTGCGACCGGTGCGCTCGCCGAGCGCCGTGGCGAGCCGGCTCTCGAAGTCGGGCACCGACAGCTCGCCGCGCTCGAGCGCGTGGATCGGGTTGAACCGGGCCTCGAGGCCGACGGGCTCGCCGAACCAGTCGCGCATGATGGCTACGTAGGCGTCGAGATCGATGCCATCACTCGCCGCCCAGCGCTGGACGGCCGTGCGCAGATCACCGGTGAGCACGCCACCCCAGTCGACGACGAGGGCTTTGAGTTCGCTCATGCGCCGACCCTAGCCGCGAGCTGCTCGGGCCTCAGCGCGCGAGGGTGAGCGGCTCGCGGAGCCCGAGATCGCGCAGCACCTCGACTGCTACGCCGCGCAGCGCGTGCCGGGCTGGCGACGCCGGCGCGGCCTCCGCCAGCGTGCGACCGTCCCGCAGCGCCGCGTCGTACGCCGCCCTGTCGTCCGGCACGGTCCACGGGCTCTCGACTCCCGCGTGGCGGTGGAGCGCCTCGACGACCGCGGGCACCGACCGCCGACCGAGCGCGCTGTCGCGAAGGCGCGTCACGAGCACCCGCACGTCGGCACCGCGCACGGCGTCATGGAGCTCGGACACGCCTGCGACGAGTCGCACCAGGCCGAGCGGATCGGCGCTTCCCACCGTGATGACGAGGTCGGCCTCCTCGAGGGCGACGAGGGCGGCGGCATTGCGCCTCGGCGCCGCCGTGTCGAAGACGAGCTCCTCGTCGGACTCCAGCGGCGCCCCGACGTCGACCACCACGAGGTCGACCAGGTCGCGGGCGACGGCGAGCACCTCCGACAGGGCGCTGGCGCGCACCTCGGTCCACCGTCCTGCCCGTGGGATCCCGGGCAGCACCAGGAGCCCCGGCCGCACCTCACGGGCGAGCCCGGCCAGTGCGGCGACCTCGAGCGTCCCCGCGAGCGCGCGACGGCACGCGGACGCGAGGCCGGGGCCGTCATCCACGAGCCCGAGCACCACAGGGACCGACGGCGCCCAGGTGTCGGCGTCGACGAGCAGGACCGACGTCGCGAGGCGCGAGGCCTCGTCGGCAAGGGCGACCGCGACCGACGTACGACCGGGCGAGCCGGCGGGCCCCCACACCGTCACCACCCGCCCGTGCGACCGCGCCGCGTCGCCGTCCTCCTCGTCCGCGGCGACCGGCTCACCTGCGGCGAGGTCGCGCAGCGCGCCGGCCAGACGGCGTACGGCGGCACCGAGATCGGCCGGGTCCGCCTCGACCACGGCCGACGCACCCCAGTGCGCGAGCCTGCGCGACGCCTCGGCATCGCCCGCGACGACGAGCCCGACGACGGGGATCCCGAGGGTGCGCAGCCTGGCGAGGACGTCGGCGTCGAGCCGCGGTGCATCGGCGCCGAGGAGCACACCGGTGCCCAGGCCCGCTGACGCCGCGGCGAGCAGGTCGGCCGTGTCGAGGCAGCGCCGGCCGATGGCGACACCGCTCGCGGGATGCGCGAGTGCAGCGACGAACGGGCCTTCCCACGCCGAGGGCCCCAGGAGGACGAGCAGCGGCCCGCGCACCTCAGCCACCGACCCGCACGAGGTCGACGTCGCCGGCGCGGGCGGCCGCGACGGCGCGGTCGGCGTCCGCGGCCGCGACGTCGAGCACCACGCCGAGCCGGTCGGTGACACCGGACGCATCGGCGGCGCCGGGGTCGGCCACGAGCACGCCCTCGAGCACCAGGGACGGCAGGACGTCGACGCCGGCACCGACCGAGGCGCCGTCGGACGGCGTCACGTAGACGTCGACCCGCTCGCCACGGGCGAGGCCCGGCGGTGCGTGCAGCGGATCGACGGGAACGGTGACCAGCCGACGCGTGCCCGGGCGGCCGTCGCCCACGGCGGCCGCGGGCAGGAGCTCCCCCGCGGCGACGTCGCGCTGGAGCACCTGGCCGACCACGTCGGAGTCGGTCGCGACGTACGCCGCGAGGTCCTCGAGCGCGACCGGCACGGCCACGAGGTCGTCGCTGCCGAGGGTGCTCCCCGCCGAGAGCGGTGCAGCCAGCGACCAGACCTGCACCCGGTCGTCGGCCGCCGACACCAGGCGCGCACCCAGCGCCACCGCCGCGACCACGAGGACGACGCCGGCGCCGAGGCGCAGGTCGCGCCCGCCACCCCGCAGGCGTGGGGCCCGTGGACTCGGCGGAACGGGAGCGGTGGCTTCGGCGGACGTGGGACGCGAGGGAGTCGACAGGGCCATGGCTCCAGGGTCCGGCTCCCGTCGTCCCCAGGTGGGGGCGTCGTCACCCTCACGGCCGTCAGCCGATGCGAGGATCTGGACGTGACCCCGCGGTTCCTCACCCTCGCCGACGTCGCGGAGACCCTCAACATCTCCGCGTCGCAGACCTACGCCCTCGTGCGCAGCGGCGACCTGCCCGCGATCAAGATCGGCGGCCGCGGCCAGTGGCGGGTGGAGGCCAGCGGCCTCGAGGAGTACATCGCGCGGATGTACACCGAGACCGCCGACTTCGTCCGCACCCACCCGCTGGGTGGCACGGACGACGCCCTGCCCGACCCGAAGGACTGAACCGCAGGCCCGGGCCTCAGCCCAGGCGTGCGCGCTCGACGGCGACGAGGGCTGCGACCGGGACGGACACCGTCCGCCCCTCCCCGGTGACCACGTCGAGGTGGTCGGCGTACGTCGCCGACGCCCGCCCCTGCACAGTCGTGCGGTCGGCGAACACCACCGTGACGTCGCTGCGGTCGCGGCACCAGGCCCGCAGGACCGCGGTGACCGGACGGGTCATGAGCGGCGACGGGTGACCGGGTGCCGCGCCGTCGAGGCCGCCCACCGTGAGCACGGCGTCGAGGCGCACGAGATGCTCCGAGGTCGCGTCCCGGTGCCCGGGCCGCACGTGCGCGACCACCACCCAGCCGTCGCCGGCATCGGTCACCGGGCCGTCGAGCCGCCCACCGCCGAGCAGCAGCAGGTGCACGTGGCCGCGTGCACCGCGCATGCGGTCACGCAGCAGCACCTGAGCGCGCTCGATGCGCGTGCGCTCGGCGACCTCGGCGTCGCGCTCGAGGTCGGCGTCCGCGGCCGCGAGGGCCACGAGGTCGGCCTCGAGCGCGCTGACGACGTCGCGCTCCCCCGGTGTGGTGTTCATCGTCCGACGGTCACCAGGTGGAGTCGCCGCGGATGACGACGTCGCTGCCGCCGTCGATGAAGACGCACTGGCCGCACAGGTGGGTGTTCTCCTCGCTGGCGAGCCAGACCAGGAGCTTGGCGACCGAGTCCGGCTTCGCGATGCCGTTCAGCGGCATCGGCACCATCGCCAGGACCGCGGCGGTCGCCTCCGGCGTCGCCAGGTAGTCCGCGACCATCGGGGTGTCGATGATGCCGGGAGCGACTGTGTTGAGCGGGATCCCGGCACCGGCCCAGTCGGCCGTCGCCGCGTTGCGGCGGGTCCAGAGGCAGAACGCCTTCTTGGTCGAGCTGTAGATGAGCTGGCCGGTCGTGGCCGGGTCCTTCGCCAGGATCTCGGCGCGAGCCATGGCGCCCGGCTCATCGCCGGCGCCCAGCAGCGCGACGAGGTCGTCGTCGACGGGCATGAGGCTGGCCATCGACGCGACGCCGACCGCACGCGGCGCATCGGAGCCCGCGAGCAGCGGGCGCAGGCCGTCGAGCGTGGCGACCATGCCGAAGTAGTTGACGGCGACCGTGGCGGGGATCGGGTGGGCGAGCCCGGCAACGGCCAGGATGCCGTCGATCCGTCCCGCGCTCTGCGCGGCGACTCCGGCGACCATCGCGGCGCGACCCTCGGCCGTCGTCAGGTCGACGACGACGTCGGCGTCGTGGATGTCGACCCCGATGACGCGGTGACCACGCTCCCGCAGCAGTTCCAGAGTGGCCTTGCCGATGCCCGATGCAGATCCGGTCACGACGTAGGTGCGTGCCATGGCGATCCTCCCCGACAGTGGTTCAGGGGCCTTCCCCACCATCGACGGTAGCCCCCCTAACCCCTTCGTATCAGCGCGAGAACGGGCCTTCGACGGGCGACGACCGGGATCGGTTCGCCCCCCGGCCGGCGCGCGCGGGACGACCTCCCCCGGCCCGTCGACAGGCAGATGACCGGTCAGGTCTGCAGCCCGCTGTCCCCAGATCGGGTGAGGCCGCTTGAACTGCGTCGCCACTCCATGCTGTCCTAGGTAAACGCAGGCAAACGGAGGTCAAGGAGGCGAGATGGACGCGATCAGCACCACTGCCGCAGCGCTCGGGTGCGTCGCCGTCCTCGCCGTCGTCGCGCGCGTGACGACCACGGTCGCGCGAGCCCTCGCAGCCAGGGTGCGGGCCAGAGGCAGCGCGGCCGCCGCCCGTGGCCGCGCCCTCGGCGTACGCGGTCTGCTGGCCGCAGTCGCCGGCACAGCCACCGCCACCGCATCGGCAGGAGCCCTCACGTCGACGGCCACCGCCTCGCCCGCCCCGGTTCTGGGCAACTCCCATCAGGTGCGGGCCGCAGGCCCTGCAGCATCCGGGACGCCGACGCACGACACGTACGTCGTGGCTCCCGGCGACTCGCTCTGGGCGATCGCCGCCCGCCACCTCGGACCCGGGGCGAGCAACGCCGCGATCGCCGCCGAGTGGCCGCGCTGGCACCGCGCCAACCGCGCGGTCATCGGGAGCAACCCCTCCCTCCTCCTCGTCGGGACCCGCCTCGCGGTCCCGCACGGTCGCCGCACAGGGACGTCGGCGTCACCGCACCACAGCCACCCGCAGTCCGACTGGCACCGGACCGCCATCACCCTGGATCCAGATCGACGGTGACCCATGTCCCACGCCTCCCGTCCGGCGACGCCCGTCCTGCACGCGCCCGCGCCGCTGCTGCGCCCCACCACCTCCCTCACCCGCGCGATCCGCAGCCGCCCGCGTGAGCCGTGGACCCAGGGTTCGCTCGCCCTGCAGTGGCAGCTGCCCGGCGAGCTCGACGCCGTACCCATGCCGAGCCCAGCGCTTCGACTCGTGCCGCGCTCGTCCGCGGCAGAGGACGACACCGACCCCGCCGTCGCCGAGCGCCCGTCCGGCCGCGACGAGCTGCCCGATCCGGGGCCGTGGGTCGCCCAGCTCGTGCAGGCGGTGCTCGAGGTGCTCGCCCGTGAGCGTCCGCGCCAGCAGCTCGTGCGGTGGCTCGCCCCGGAGGTGTACGCCGACCTCGGGCGCCACGTGGCCGCAGCACCCGCGCCGACCGGCCGCGGGCCCGGCCTCGCACGGCGCACGGTGAGCAGCGTCCACGTCAGCGAGCCGGCGGACGGCGTGGTCGAGGCCTCGGCCGTGGCCGTCGGCGGCCCGCGCGCCCGCGCCGTCGCCGTACGCCTCGAGGGCTGGGACGGCCGCTGGCGCTGCACCCGCCTCGCCGTGCTCTGAGCGTCGTGCGGGGCGAGCGAAAACCGAGGTGGCCGATCGCGGCCCGAGGGCTAGCGTCGTCGGCGATGAGCAACCACGAGAACACCCGCACGGTCCCCGTCCCGCACGGCTCCCTCGCCGTCGTCGAGGAAGGGGACGGGCCGCCCGTCGTGCTCCTGCACGCCGGCATCTGCGACCTGCGGTCGTGGGACGCCGTCGCATCCGTTCTCGTCGCCGGGGGTCTGCGCGCCATCCGCTACGACGCCCGCGGCTACGGCGGCTCCGCCACCGAGGACGTCGAGTTCTCGAACATCGACGACCTGCTTGCCGTGCTCGACGCCTGCGGCGTCGGACGGGCCCTGCTCGTCGGCAACAGCCGCGGCGGCTACGTGGCGCTCGCAGCGGCGCTCGACCACCCGGCGCGCGTGGTGGGCCTCGTCGGCGTCGGCAGCGGCGTCGCCGGGTTCGACCCGCCGCTCACGCCGGCGGAGGACGCTCTCGTCGCCGAGATGGACCGGCTCGAGGAGACCGAGCCGATCGACGTCGAGGCCCTCGCCGACCTCGACGTGCGCTTCTGGGTCGACGGCCCCGGGCAGCCGGCCGACCGGGTGGACCCTGCGCTGCGCGAGTACGTGCGCGACGTGGACCGCGCGCTGTACGCGCCCGGCCATGTCCGTGGCCGGAGCCTGCGCCCCGCCGCCGACGCGGTGGACCGGCTGGCCGACCTGGCGGTGCCTGTCGTCATGGTCGCGGGTTCGCTGGACGTGTCCGAGAGCGTGATCAACGCCCGGCACGTGGCCTCGCTCGCGCCGCGAGGCCGCGCAGTCGTGTGGGACGACGTCGCCCACATCATCGGCATGGAGCAGCCGCAGCGCCTCGCCGAGGTGGTGCTCGGGCTCGCAGCGGAGATCGGTGTCTGGCAGTGAGGCCCGAAAGATGAACGACGAGAGGGGGGGGGGGGGGGGGGGGGGCCCCCCCCCAGCCGGGGGGGCGGTGGATGAGTGGCGCGGGGGGGCCGCCCCCCCCTCTCGCGTGCTGCTAGCTCTTGCTGTCGCGCTTGCGCGCAGCGCGCTCGGCGCGACGACGCTCGGCGCGCGAGGCGTCCGGGCCGAGCTCGGGCACGTCGTCGAGAACCTCGGCGCTGCGCACCTCGCCGGCGTCGAGGTCGGGTGCGGAGTACTCCAGCCGCTGCGGACGCTGCGGGGCCAGGCCCTTCGCCTCGACCTTGGGCGCCATGGGCACGAACTCCTGCGGCGTGAGCTCCACACCCTCGGACTCGATCGTGCCCTCGGCCTCGCCGGGCACCTGCACCTCGACGTTGAAGAGGTAGCCGACCGACTCTTCCTTGATCGACTCCATCATCGCCTGGAACAGCGTGTAGCCCTCGCGCTGGTACTCGACCAGCGGGTCCTTCTGCGCCATCGCGCGCAGGCCGATGCCGTCCTGCAGGTAGTCCATCTCGTAGAGGTGCTCGCGCCACTTGCGGTCGAGCACAGAGAGCACGACGCGACGCTCGAGCTCGCGCATGACGTCCGAGCCGAGGCCGGCCTCGCGCTCGTCGTACGCCGCGTGCGCGTCGGCACGGAGCTCCTCGACGAGGAACTCCTGGGTGAGGCCGTTGCGACCGCCGCCGGAGTGCTCGACGAGCTCGTCGATCGTGACGCCGACGGGGTACAGCGTCTTGAGCGCCGTCCAGAGCCTTTCGAGGTCCCAGTCCTCGGCGTAGCCGTCCGAGCACTCGGCGCCGACGTAGCCCTCGATGGTGTCGTCGAGGAACGTGCGGATCTGCTCGTGGAGGTCCTCACCCTCGAGGACGCGACGGCGCTCCTCGTAGATGACCACGCGCTGACGGTTCATGACCTCGTCGTACTTGAGGACGTTCTTGCGGATCTCGAAGTTCTGCGCCTCGACCTGGGTCTGGGCCGAGCGGATGGCGTTGCTCACCATCTTCGCCTCGATCGGGACGTCGTCCGGCACGTTGAACCGGCGCAGGAACGCATCGACGATGTCGGCCTTGAACAGGCGCATCAGGTCGTCCTCGAGCGACAGGTAGAACCTGGTCTCGCCCGGGTCGCCCTGACGGCCCGAGCGGCCGCGCAGCTGGTTGTCGATGCGGCGCGACTCGTGCCGCTCGGTGCCGAGCACGTAGAGACCGCCGAGGTTGACGACCTCCTCGTGCTCGGTCGCGACGGCCTTGTGGGCCCGCTCGAGGGCTGCGGGCCAGGCGGCCTCGTACTCCTCGGGGGTGTCGACGGGGCTGAGCTCCTGCTGCGCGAGCTCGGCCGCGGCCATGAACTCGGAGTTGCCGCCGAGCATGATGTCGGTGCCTCGTCCGGCCATGTTGGTCGCGACGGTGACGGCGCCCTTGCGGCCCGCCTGCGCGACGATCGCGGCCTCGCGCTCGTGGAACTTCGCGTTGAGCACCTCGTGAGGCACTCCGCGCTTGCGCAGGAGGTTGCTGAGCTCTTCGGACTTCTCGACGCTCGTGGTGCCGACGAGGACGGGCTGCCCCTTCTCGTGGCGCATCGCGATGTCGTCGATGACGGAGTTCAGCTTCGCGCCGACCGTGCGGTAGACGAGGTCGGGCTCGTCGAGCCGCACCAGGTCGCGGTTGGTCGGGATCGGGACGACGCCGAGCTTGTAGATCTGGTCGAACTCGGCGGCCTCGGTCATCGCCGTACCGGTCATGCCGGAGAGCTTCTCGTACAGGCGGAAGTAGTTCTGGAGGGTGATCGTGGCAAGGGTCTGGTTCTCCTGATTGATCTCGACGCCATCCTTAGCTTCGCACGCCTGGTGCATGCCCACGTTGGAGCGGCGGCCGGCCCGGATGCGGCCGGTGTGCTCGTCGACGATCAGGACCTCGCCGTTCATGACGACGTACTCCTTGTCGCGACGGAAGAGCTCCTTCGCGCGAAGGGCGTTGTTGAGGTAGCCGACGAGCGGGGTGTTGACCGACTCGTAGAGGTTGTCGATGCCGATCAGGTCCTCGACCTTGGCGACTCCGGCCTCGAGGAGTCCGACAGTGCGCGTCTTCTCGTCCTTCTCGTAGTGCT
>JBBQAY010000034.1:0-30741 GCA_038316965.1 Candidatus Nanopelagicales bacterium | reverse complement strand
TTCCACCGCCACACCGTGCCGTTGTGCAGGCGAAGCTCGGGAAGCTTCGGAGTTCCTCCGGCCTCAAGAACCGCCTCTGGCTCCTCGGCGTCGAGCACGGGGAGCAGCGGCGGGAAGTAGGTGAAGTTCTCCTCGAAGAGGACGAACACGCTCGAGATCCAGCGCTCGCAGAACCACACGCGCGGCCGCACGCCCTGCGCCTTCAGCTCGGCCGGCCTGGTGTCGGTCGCCTCGGCGAAGAGGCTGATGCGCGTCTCGCGCCACAGCTCGCGGCCGAGGAAGTACGGCGAGTTGGCGCCCATCGCCACCTGTGCGGCGGCGAGGCACTGCGCGGCGTTCCAGTTCTGCGCGAACTCGTCCGGGCTCACCTGCAGGTGGAACTGCACGCTCGTGCACGCGGCCTCCGGTGCGATGGAGTCCGCGAACGTCTCGAGGCTCTCGGGGCCGCCCTGGATCGAGATGTGCAGGTCCTCGCCGCGCGCGAGCAGCATCTGCTGGTCGAGGAGGTCGTAGCGGGGGTTGCTGCTGATCGACTCATGGGTGAGCAGATCCGGCGTGAGAGTCGGCAGGATGCCGATCATGACCATCCCGGCGTGGGCCTCGCGCGCGTGCTCGTTCGCCGTGTTGAGCTGCGTGCGCAGGTGGTCCTCGTACGCTGCCGCGCCATCACCCGACAGCGACGCGGGTGGCACGTTGATCTCGAGGTTGAAGCGGCCGAGCTCCTGCACGAAGGCGGGATCGTCGATGCGGGCCAGCACCTCGGCGTTGCGCAGCGCGGGGCGCCCGTCCGCGTCGACGAGGTTGAGCTCGACCTCCATACCGGTCAGCGGCGTCTCGAAGTCGAAGCGCGACTCCTGCAGCATGCGCGCGAACACGTCGAGGCAGCGGTGCACCTTGTCGCGGTAGCGCTGACGGTCCTCGCGCGTGAACGTGCGTCCACCGATCTGCTCACCCATGGGAGCAGCCTGCCCCCGTGGAGGGGGTGGGCGCTGCCGAACGGCGTTGATCCCTGGATCAGGCGACGCTCTCGGACAACCCCCGCAGGATCGCACCGAGGTTCGTCGGCTCGTGCACCTCGACGCCGCGCACGTCGTTCGCCTCGCACGCGGAGAGCAGTGTCTCGCGCGCCTCGTGCTCGACGCCGCCGCCGATCAGGAGCGCGGTGATCTGCTGCTGCGAGACCCAGGCGAGCGCCTCACCGTCCGTCGTCGTCCCGCGGGCGTCATGGCCTGCCTCGTCGGCGAGAGCCAGCGCGCCGCGCAGGATCTCCGGATGCCGTCCCACGATTCCGATCCTCATGCCTCGGACGGTAGACGGCTGGTCGGCTCGACGCGCGGCGTCGCGACAAGGCCACACCCGGAGAGCCTGTCTGCTGAGTCACATCGGGCGCGGAGCGCTGGAAACCGCATACCCCCAGGGGCATAGTGGGCGCTGTAGGAGCCGACCGGCCTCACCGCCGGATCGAGACAGCCAGGGCAACCCGCCCTTGACCGCCACGACCCGTGCGCAGGCCAAGGAGCGCGAGATGAAGCACCTGCTCATCCTCGGCGGAGGAACCGCCGGAACCATCACGGCCAACAAGCTGCACAAGCGGCTCGACAAGACCGAATGGGACATCACGGTCATCGACCGCGACGACAAGCACGACTACCAGCCCGGCTACCTGTTCATCCCGTTCGGGATCTACCAGCCCGACGAGGTGACCAAGTCGCGCCGCAAGTACCTCAACGACGACATCCCCCTTGTCTACGCCGAGATCGACCGGGTCGACGCCGAGGCCAAGACAGTGACCCTCGTGGACGGCCGGGTCCTGCCGTACGACCAGCTCGTCATCGCGACGGGCGTGACACCGCGACCCGATCAGACACCGGGGATGGACGACGAAGGATCCTGGTACGAGAGCGTCTTCGACTTCTACACCCACGCCGGCGCGACGGCGCTGGCGGAGAAGCTGAGGACCTGGGAGGGCGGTCGTCTCGTGGTCAACATCGTCGAGATGCCGATCAAGTGCCCGGTCGCGCCGCTCGAGTTCACCTTCCTCGCAGACGCCTTCTTCACCGACCGCGGCATGCGCGACAAGGTCGAGATCGTCTACGTGACACCGCTCGACGCGGCGTTCACCAAGCCGATCGCCGCCAAGGCGTTCGGCACGATGCTCGAGGACAAGGGCGTACGGCTGGAGCCGGAGTTCATGCTCGAGCGGGTCGACACCGAGACCAAGGCTCTCGTGTCGTACGACGAGCGCGAGGTGCCCTACGACCTGCTCGTGACGATCCCCCTCAACATGGGCGCAGATTTCGTGGCGCGTTCGGGTCTCGGCAACGAGCTCAACCTCGTGCCGGTCGACAAGCAGACGCTGCAGTCGAAGAAGTACGACTCGATCTTCGTGCTCGGCGACGCCAACGACATCCCCGCGTCCAAGGCGGGGTCGGTCGCCCACTTCGAGATCGAGGGCTTCGTCGAGAACTTCCTCGACAACATCGCCGGCAAGCCGATGACCCACAAGTTCGACGGCCATGCCAACTGCTTCATCGAGACCGGCCACGGCAAGGCCATGCTCATCGACTTCAACTACGTCACCGAGCCGATGCCCGGCAAGTTCCCGGTGCCGGGGATCGGGCCGATGAGCCTGCTCAAGGAGACCAAGGCCAACCACCTCGGCAAGCTCGGCTTCCGCTGGGCCTACTGGAACGTGCTCATGCCAGGTCGCCCGATGCCCATCACGGCAGACCTGCAGATGGCCGGCAAGAAGGTGCCCGTCGCCTGACGGAGCCCGTGCCGCCCACATCACCGGACAACCTGACTTCAAGGAGATTGAGATGCCAGTCACGACTATCGACGGCCACGAGATCCACGTCGACGACGAGGGGTTCATGACCGTGTACGACGAGTGGGACGAGACCCTGGGTACGGCGCTCGCGGTCGCCATCGGCGTCGAGATGAACGACGACTGCTGGAACGCGATCCGCTTCATGCGCACCGACTTCAAGGCTCAGGACGACGTCACGCCCACGCTGCGTCGCGTGTCCACGGCCGGCGGCTTCGAGACCAAGAAGCTCTTCGAGCTCTTCCCCAAGAAGCCCGCGAAGAAGATGGCCTACATCGCCGGACTGCCCAAGCCCAAGGGCTGCGTCTGACCGCGAGGTCACCCCCCGACTTCCCGACTTCAACCTAGGACGTGACCTGACATGACCAGCACCGCCGAAGCGATCATCCCGAAGTTCGACGACGACGAGAGCGAGGGTGGCCGCAAGCTCGCCATCATCTGCTCCAAGGGCAACCTCGACATGGCCTACCCCGGCCTCATCCTGGGCAACGCCGCCCTGGGCGAAGGCGTCGAGCTCCACCTGTTCTTCACGTTCTGGGGCTTCGACATGATCATCAAGAGCCGCATGAACGACCTGAAGTTCAGCCCGAGCGGCAACACCGCGATGCACATGCCGATCGGCGACGTCCGCATCCCGCAGGCTCTCGCACCGATGCCGGGCATGCAGCCGATGGCGACCCACATGCTCAAGAAGCAGATCGCCGACCTCGGCGTTCCTGAGGTGCCCGAGTTCCTCGAGCACATCGTCGCCAGCGGTGGACACCTGTGGGCGTGCCGCATGAGCGCGGACATGAACCACGTCACGATGGACGACCTCTACGAAGGCGTCGAGGGGATCATCAACGCCTCGGACTTCATCGAGATCACGAACGGCGCGCAGCTCCTGTTCATCTAGGAGCCCTCAGCCCGCGGCGCGCGGGCGACGGCTCCTACAGGCTGTCTGTCCTCGTGCAGAGATCGTCCGCGCGCCGCGCGGAACCAGGGAGACCCGTCGCAGGAAGGCGGGTCTCCTCCGCGTCAGGCCGGGATGTGCAGCATGCGACAGGTGAGCTCTGCCAGATCGTCGGCCGTGCGGCCCGTGGGCCCGGAGGGCTGCATCACGTGTCCGAGCACGGTGCGCACGAGCATGTCGACGACGGCAAGGAGCGTGCGCTGGTCGACGTCGAGGTCGTACGCCGAGATTCGCTCGAGGACGACGGTCTTCGCCGTATCGAGCAGCTCGCCGGCATCTGTCGTGAGCGGGGGCAGGAGCTCGCCAGCACCGCCGGGCGACACGATCGCCCGAAGCAGCTCGTTGCTCTCGGCCGTCCGCAGGACCCCGAGCACCGACGCGCGGAGCGCGCCCGGGAGATCCTCCGGGTTGCGTGCGAAGCCGTCGTCCACCACGGCCAGGAAGCGCGCCAGCTCGTCGAGCACCATGGCCCGAGCGAGACCCGCCTTGGTTCCTACCTCGTTGTAGACGGTCTGTCGACTCACGCCGACGTCGTCGGCGAGCCGCGTCATCGTGAGGGCGGCCCAGCCCTCGTCCGTCGTCAGCGCGATCGCCGCCCGGACGATGCGGTCGTGGGTGGCCGCCGCAGTGGTCGCCTGCGTCACGACCCGACCACCGGCACGACGACGAAGTCCCGCTTCTCGCGGACGCCGCAGTCGGGGCAGCACCACGACTCGGGCACGTCGCCCCACGGGGTACCCGCCGCGAAGCCCTCGCGCTCGTCGCCGGTGACCTCGTCGTACTCGTAGCCGCAGCCCGGGCAGCGGTGCACGCGCCCGGCGGTGGCGTCCTCGAGCAGCGGCGCGGTCGCGGTCTCCGTCGCGCCGCGGGTGGCTCCGGCGGTGCCGGTGCTGCTGGCGTACGCCGCCCTTCGCCTCGGTGCGACATTGACCCGCGACAGGTCGCCGTCGACATGCCGGAGGACGCGCGGGTCCATGACGCGTCGCCACGCCGGCGGGACGAGCGCGAGCAGGATCATCCCCGCGTACCCCGTGGGGAGCACCGGGGACTCCTGGTAGTCGCGCAGCGACTGGTAGCGCCGGGTGGGGTTCGCGTGGTGGTCGCTGTGCCGCTGCAGGTGGTAGAGCAGCACGTTCGTGGCGATGTTGTTGGAGTTCCAGCTGTGGCTCGGGTCCACCCGCTCGTAGCGCTCGTGCCCCGGGGCGCCGACCCGTTGACGGAGCATGCCGTAATGCTCGAGGTAGTTCACGGCCTCGAGCAGGGTCAGCGCCATGACCGCCTGCACCGCGAGGTAGGGAAGGATGCCGACGCCGAGCCACAGCACCATGGCCGCCCAGAGCACCGTCGACATGAGCCACGCGTTGAGCACGTCGTTGCCGATCCGCCACGGGCCCTGCTGCCGCCGGGCGTAGCGGCGGCGCTCGAGCCGCCACGCCGAGCGGGCGGACCCGACCACGGTCCTCGGCCAGAAGCCGTAGAACGTCTCGCCGAGCCGGCTGCTTGCCGGGTCCTCAGGCGTCGCGACGCGGACGTGATGGCCACGGTTGTGCTCGATGTAGAAGTGGCCGTAGAAGCTCTGCGCGAGGGCGATCTTCGCGAGCCAGCGCTCGTGGCTCTCCTTCTTGTGCCCGAGCTCGTGGGCCGTGTTGATGCCCAGCCCGCCGATGAACCCGACCGTCACCGCGAGGCCGATGCCCTCGCCGACCGTGAGCCCGCCGGTGGCGAGGTACCAGAAGGCGACGGCGAACCCGGCGTACTGCAGCGGCAGGAACAGGAAGGTGATCCCGCGGTAGTAGCGGTCGCGCTCGAGCGCCGCGATGAGGGAGTCGGGCGGGTTCGAGCGGTCGAGGCCGGTCGCGAGGTCGACGAGCGGAACGAGGCCGAGGATCACCAGGGGCCCGAGCCACAGCCACACCGCAGCACCCGTGCGGTCGTGCAGCGCGACGGCGGCGAACGGCAGCATGGGCATCAGGAGTGCGACCAGCCACAGGTGGCGCTTGCGGTCGCGCCACTGCTCGGTCGACCCCGGGGGGACGGTGCCGGCGGGCTCGTACGTGGAGTCCATCGCTGCTCCTCGAGGCTGGTTTACAGAACATAGACATCTGTAAACCTCCTGGCAAGACCCCAGGTCGCTCGAACCGTCATCGACGGCGGTGCGGACGTAGCGTGGAGCCATGGGGAAGAAGTCCTGGTCGGAGCTCTCCGACGCGCAGAAGACGGCGATCCTCGTGGTCGGGTCGATCGAGCTGAGCCTCACCGCCACGGCTCTGGTGGACCTCGCCCGACGTCCCGCCGAGCAGGTGCGCGGCCGCAAGGCGCTGTGGGTGCTGGGCATCCTCGTACAGCCTGTCGGCCCCGTGGTCTACCTGGCATGGGGCGCGCACCGGCCCGCGACGGCCTGACGCGTCAGGGGGCGAGCGCGTCCTCGATCCGGGGTAGGACCGTGGCGACCTGGTCGAGCCCGGAGTCGTGCACGATCTGCGCCGCGGACGCCGCCAGCTCGGTGATCACCACGCGGGTGCCCTTCGGCTCGAGGTCCTGGGCGAGCCGCGTGATGACGTTGACGCCGGTGACGTCGATGTCGTCCATCGCCGCGGCGTCGATGACCACGGTCGTCGGTCGCGGGTCCGTCTCCTCGATCAGGGCGCGGATCCGCTCGTCGAAGTGCGTCGCGTTGGCGAAGAAGAGCGCGGAGTCGAAGCGGTAGACGAGCACCCCCTCGAGCGCGCTCGGCGGAAGAACGCCGAGACGCGCCCGCTCGCGCTCGCCCACGACGCCGGCCTGAACGGTGACCTCGTCCTGCGGGCGGTAGCTGCGCCGGGCGCGCTCGATGATCGCGACGACGACAGCCAGCAGGACGCCCTGCTCGACGCCGACGAAGGCGACGACGACGAGCGCGAGCATCGCGGCGAGCAGCTCGTCCTTGCGTGCCTTCGCGACCGCCTTCAGCTCGCCCACCTTGAGCAGGTGGATGCCGATGCCGAGCACGATGCCGTCGAGCACCGTCGAGGGGACGTACGCGAACAGGCCCGAGCCGAACATCAGCAGCAGACCGATGACGACGGCCATCACGATGTTGACGACCTGCGACCTCGACCCGGCCCCGTCGCCGGCCGCAGTGCGCGGCGGGCTCCCGTTGATCGCGAAGCCACCGGTGACCGCGCTGCCGGCGTTCGCTGCCGCGAGCGCGACGAGGTCGCTGTTGGTGTCGACCTTGTACGCGTTCTTGGTGCCGAAGCTGCGGGCCACGGCCGCGCTCTGCGCGAGCACGACCACCGCGATCGAGAGGGCCGTGGCGGCGAGGCGCCCCAGCTCCGAACTCGAGATCGACGGCCAGGCGAAGGACGGCAGCCCCGGCGGCAGAGCTCCGACCATGTCGACCCCGTGGTTCTCGGCGCCGATGAGGTTGCCGAGCACCGAGAAGACGACGAGCCCGAAGAGCGCAGCCGGGATCGCGGCGGGCAGCCGCAGCGCGCCGATCATGACGGCGACGACGCCGAGGCCGAGCGCGGCCGACCACCAGTTGATCGAGCCCAGCCCGGTGACGGTGTCGACGAGCTTGTTCCACGTGGAGCCCGACGCCGGGATCCCGAGCACCTCGGGCAGCTTGCCGATGATGAGGGAGACGCCGACCCCCGACAGGAACCCGGCGAGAACCGGCTGGGAGATGAGGTCGGCGAGGAAGCCGAGCCGGGCCAGCGCCATCACGAGCAGGATCGCGGCGGTGATCAGGCCGAGCACGGCCACAGCACCGGCGTACTGCGCCGACCCGGTGGCGGCCACGGTGACGGCGCCGGCGGCCACGAGCGCAGCGGTGGCGGAGTCGGCTCCGACGACGAGCTGGCGCGACGAGGCGATGAGCGCGAACAGCAACGGGGGCAGCAGCGCGCAGTAGAGCCCGGCCTGCGCGGGCATCCCGGCGATCGACGCGTAACCCAGCGACTCCGGGATGGCGATCGCGGCGACGGTGACGCCGGCGACGACGTCACCCCGAAGCCACGACGGCGAGTACCCCCGCAACAACGAAAACATAGGCCGACCGTAGAACCCGCCGACACCCGGCGCAGGGTCTTCCGCTAAGGACAGATCGCGCCCTCCAGGGGCGTCTTCTGTCCTCTTCTCGGGCCGTCGCCCGTGCCGTCAGGCGCGGAGGTCGGACGCGAGCGCCGCCGACACCTCGGCCACCGCCCACGTCCGCGTGCGGCCCGGGGCGCCGAGCAGCACCTCGAGGCTGTAGCCGTCCATCAGCCGGCAGGCACGGTTCGCGTACGCCGATGGATCCGCGCACGTGAGCACCCCGGCGTCGACGCCGTCCGCTAGGATCCCCGCGAGGCACTCCGCCCACGAGTCGATCACCGCGGAGTACGCCGTCAGCGTCTCGACGTCCTGCGGCGGACGGGCCACGAGCTGGGCCCAGAGCTTCCATCGCACGTCGTCGGCCCCGGTGGGCAGGTAGAGGCGCACGAGCCGGTCGAGGGCATCGACCGGGCCGGCCGCTGCGGCGATCCGGCGGTCGCGCGTCGTCGCGAGGTCGGCCTCGGACAGCAGCAAGGTGTCGACGAGGATCCGGTCGCGCTTGCCGAAGTAGTACATGACGTGGCCGGCGCTCATGCCTGCACGGGCGGCGATGTCCTGCACGCGCACGCGGTCGGGGCCGACCTCGGCCATGACCTCCATGGCCGCCTTCAGCACCTTGGCGCGCGCGGACGGCTTGGGCTTCTCGGTGGTGGTTCGGGCCATGGGGGAAGACTAGCCGAAGAATTTGAACAAGGTTCTAGAATTTCATTCAAAGTTTCGCTACGGTGCTCCCACCGAGAGGAGCCCGGCATGAGCAGAACCGCGGCCGACAGCGCCGTCACCGAGCACCACGCTGTGGAGCAGCACGGCGTCGACACGATCCCCGACGTCGAGCGCACGTCCCGGCCGCGCGACGTCGTCGGCATCCTGTGGGGCGGCAACCTGGCCCTGTCGGTCGCCGTCTTCGGCTGGCTCGTCGTCCTCTACGGGCTCGGCTGGTGGGCATCGGTCTCGGCGATCCTGGTCGGCACGCTGGTGGGCAGCCTCGCGGTCGCTCCGCTGTCGCTGCTCGGCTTCCGGTCCGGCACCAACAACTCCGTCACGAGCGGCGCCTACTTCGGGGTGCGCGGCCGGCTCATCGCGTCGGTGATCGGCCTCCTCCTCTGCCTCGGGTACGTCGCCCTCACGGTGTGGACGGGCGGCGAGGCCGTGGTCGTGGGCCTCGACCGGGTGCGCGGCACCGAGGGCACCGACGGCGAGCTCGCGATCGGCTACGTCGTGATCGCAGCGCTCGTCGCGGCTGTCGGCATCTACGGCTACCGGTGGCTCGTGCGCGTCAACAAGCTGATCGTCCCGCTCGTCGGCGGGGCCATGCTGCTCACGGTGATCGGGCTCTGGGGCTCGTTCGACGCGTCGTACGCCGGCGCGCCCGACGAGTACCTCCTCGTCGACTTCTGGCCGACCTGGCTGCTCGCCGCGCTGACTGCGGGCGTCGCCGGGCCGGTCTCGTACGTGACGCAGACCGGCGACTGGACGCGCTACATCTCGCCGCGACGGCACGACCCCAAGCGGCTCGTGGGCGCGACGTTCGTCGGTCTGTTCGTCGGTCTCATCGTGCCGACCCTGTTCGGAGCGTTCGTCTCGGTCGTGGCGTTCGACCCCGACAGCTTCGTCGCCGGCCTCGTGAACGGCGTGCCGTCGTGGCTGCTGGTGCCGGTGATCGCTGCCGCGGTCGTGGGCAGCCTCGGCCAGGGCGGGATGAACCTGTACTCGATGGGCCTCGACCTCGATGCGATCCTCCCGCGGCTCACCCGTGCGCAGGCGACGGTCACCGTCGCCGTGGTCTCGACGGCGCTCGTCTTCCTGGGGCGCTTCGTGTGGAGCGCGGAGACGGCGGTGACGACGTTCGTCGTCGTCCTCACCTCGCTCGCGACGCCCTGGGCCGTGATCACGATGATCGGGTTCGCCCGCACCCGCGGCCGCTTCGACGAGCCCTCCCTCCAGGTCTTCAACCGGCGCGAGAACGGCGGCGCCTACTGGTACACCGCCGGCTGGAACGGTGGTGCCGTGCTGGCGTGGCTCGCCGGCAGCGTCGTCGGCGTGCTGTCGAACTCGACCGACGTCTACGCCGGCCCGATCGCGAGCGCGCTCGGAGGGGTCGACGTCAGCTTCGTGACCTCCGCCGTCGTCGCCGGGCTGGTATACCTCGCCGTGGTGGCTGCCCGGCCGGCGGCGCACGCCGCAGTCAGCTCGTCGGAAGGGAAGACGTCATGACACGCTACGGCCCGATGTTCGGCCCGGACATCACGTTCCTCGGCGTCGACCGGTGCGCGATCGACGAGCCGGAGACGTACGCCGACGCCGATGTGGTGATCGTGGGCGCACCCTTCGACGGCGGGACGTCGTACCGCGCCGGCGCCCGGTTCGGGCCGCAGGCGATCCGCATGACCGACTACCTGCCGCACGACGGGTCGCGCCCCTCGCTCGCGATGAGGGTCGACGGGCTCAAGGACCTCCGGGTCTACGACGCCGGTGACGTCGAGATGTTCAGCGGGGACGCCGAGCGGTCGTGCCGCGACCTCGAGGCAGTGATCACGAGGATCGCCGGCACCGGTGCGGTGCCGCTCGTGCTCGGCGGCGACCACACGATCACGTGGCCGAACTGCACGGGAGTGGCGCGCGCCCGCGGCTGGGGCAAGGTCAGCGTCCTGCACTTCGACGCTCACGCCGACACCGGCGACATCACGTTCGGCTCCCTGATCGGCCACGGACACCCGATGCGCCAGCTCATCGAGTCCGGCGCCGTGCGGGGGGACCGCTTCCTGCAGATCGGCCTGCGCGGCTACTGGCCCGAGCCCCCGACTCTCGACTGGATGGCCCAGCAGGGCATGCGTTCGTACGAGATGACCGAGATCGTGCACCGCGGCCTGTCGGAGTGCCTCACCGAGGCGTTCGCGATCGCCCTCGACGACTGCGACGGCGTGTTCCTGTCCGTCGATATCGATGTGGCCGACCCGGGGCACGCGCCGGGCACCGGCACACCGGAGGCGGGCGGCCTGTCGGCCCGCGAGCTCCTCGACGCCGTACGCCGGATCGCCTATGAGCTGCCCGTCGTCGGCATGGACGTCGTCGAGGTGGCACCGCCCTACGACCACGCCGACATCACGGCGGCGCTCGCCAACCGCGTCGTCCTCGAGGCCGTCAGCGGCATGGCCCGGCGCCGACGCGACGCGGCCGACGGCACCATCTGGGATCCCGGGCAGCCGCTTCTCGCCGACCGGCTTCCGCCGCCGCCGGAGGGCTGAGCCAGAACGCACCAGGGCCGGGCGACCGTGAGGTCGCCCGGCCCTGGGCCGTTCGGCGGTCAGACGCCGCGGGGCGTGCTGTCCTTCCAGTTCACGATGCCGTCGCCGTCCTTGTCGAGGTCGTGCGCGTTGGCCACGCCGTCGCCGTCGAGGTCGGAGTCGGCGTGGTTGGCGATCCCGTCGCCGTCCACGTCCTTGTCCTTGGCGTCGGACGTCCCGTCGCCGTCGATGTCGGTCTCGGTCGCCGAGCTGTCGCCCTTGCCGTCGCCGTCGATGTCCTTCTCGAGGGCGCTCGTGTCCTTGAGCCCGTCGCCGTCGATGTCGTACTCGTACTTCGAGCCGTCCGTGCGCCCGTCGCCGTCGATGTCGAGCTCGCTGGCCGAGTTGTCGGCCCGCCCGTCGCCGTCGATGTCCGTCTCAGCGGCCGAGTTGTCCTTGAGGCCGTCGCCGTCGATGTCGAGCTCGTTCACGGCGTCGTCGGCGCGCTGGTCGCCGTCGATGTCGGTCTCCGCGGCCGAGTCGTCGTCGAGGCCGTCGCCGTCGATGTCGGTCTCCACCGCGTCGTCGACGCCGTCGCCGTCGTCGTCGGCGTCGATCGAGTCGGGGACGCCGTCGTTGTCCTTGTCGGAGTCGACCGCGTCGGGGATGCCGTCGCCGTCGTCGTCGGCGTCCTCGGACTCGGGAATGCCATCGCCGTCCTGGTCGTCGCCGGAGTCGGAGGTGACACTGACCCCGTCACCGCCGGACTTGTCGGAGGCGTGGGCGACGCCGGTCACGGCTCCGCCGGCCAGGATCACGGTGAGCACGGCGCCGAGGGCAGTCGCTGCTCGGAGGCTCGTACGTCGGGTGCTGCTCATGGGGGTCCTCACGATGAGAAGGGGCCGGGGCCCGGGATGTCGATGACCCCGGTGTTGTCGCCGCATCCGGCGAGTGCCCTGAGCGTTCAACCACCTGCTTCACCCGTTCGCTGCGGCCCTGGGGAGCGCGTCCGACGTCGCTTGGACGTTCCTTGGACAACGGCCCATCCGTTCGGGCAGGGCCCCGCCGAGGGCGGTGCCGTGGGAGGTGGCCCTAGCGCCCCGGCCCGTCAGCCGCCGATCGTGGCCGTCCGGGCACCTCGAGGGCGGAGACGGCTAGCGCGGCGACGCGGCGAGCGAGGCGTCGAGGCTGGCGAGGGCCCGGGTGTTGAGGCCGAGCCTGTCGGCCTCGTTGCGCTCAGAGCTCGACTCGTCCTCACGCCCGAGCCGGTGCAGGAGCTCAGCCCTCGCTCCGTGCCACCACGCGTGGTGGTCGAGCCCGGCGATGGCATCTACCTCCGCGAGGCCGGCGGCAGCACCATCGCGCTCGGCGATGGCAGCGGCACGGCCCAGGCGCGCCGACGGCGAGTCGCGCACCGCCAGAAGTACGTCGTACCAGTCGATCACGGCGTTCCAGTCGGTCTCGGCGAACGACGGCGCCAGTGCGTGACAGCCGGCGATGGCGGCCTGCACGACGTACGGGTCGGCGCGGTCGGGCGTCCGGCGTACGCCGTCGGCGACCAGCTGCACGCCCTCGGCAGCCATGGCCGGGTCCCACAGGCTCTTGACCTGGTCCTGCAGCCGCACGGCCGAACCGTCGGCGGCGACACGTGCTCCGCGACGGCAGTCGAGCAGGAGCATCAGCGCCAGGAGGCCGATCACGCCGGGCTCGTCGGGCATGAGGTCGAGCAGCAGGCGGCCAAGGCGGATCGCCTCGTCGACGAGGTCCTGCCGCACGGCGGCATCGCCGCTCGAGGGCGCGTACCCCTCGTTGAAGACGAGGTAGACAGTCGCGAGCACGCCCGCGAGCCGATCGGGGAGCTCGGCGTCCGGCGGCACGCGGTAGGGGATGTGGGCTGCGGAGATCTTCTGCTTGGCGCGCGTCAGCCGCTTGGCCGCGGTGGCCTCCGGCACGAGCAGCGCGCGCGCGACCTCGGCCGTGGACAGGCCGCACAGCGTGCGCAGGCTGAGCGCCACCTGCGACTCGGGCGCCAGCGTGGGGTGGCAGCAGGTGAACACGAGCCGGAGAAGGTCATCGCGGACGACCGAGTCCGGAGGCGGCGCCGGGTCAGAATCGTTGAGCCACACGGCTTCGGTCTCCTTCCCGTCGCGCTGCGACTCGCGTCGGATCCGATCGACGGCGCAACGTCGCGCGACCGTGGTGAGCCAGGCGCGCGGCTCGTCGGGCACGCCGTCGCGCGGCCAGGTGGTGAGGGCCCGTACGACGGCCTCCTGCACGGAGTCCTCGGCCAGGCCGACGTCGCCGGTGACGCGGACGAGCGTGGCCAGGATCCGCGGGAACTCCTCGCGGACCGCACGCTCGACCGCGTCGACCGGTGACGTCATGCGGGGGAGCCTCAGCCGGGGAACTCGATGATCGGGCGCACCTCGACGCACCCGCTGCCGTCGTACGCGGCGGGGATCTTCGCGGCCCAGCCGACCGCCTCGTCGAGGTCTGCGGCCTCCACCAGGTAGAAGCCGGTCAGGGCCTCCTTGGTGTCGGCGTACGGGCCGTCCGTGGTCACGACCTCGCCGCCCTTGCCGCCGGTCACGCGCACGGTGGTGGCGGTGGCGTTCTGGTACAGCGCGGCACCGCCGCGGATGACGGCCTCGGCCTCGTGCCCGAACGCGTCGTAGCCGGGCATCATGGCGGCGAAGCGCGGGTCGCTCGGCTCGAGGTCGGTGCTCCAGATGAGAGCGGCGTACTGCGGCATGGGAACTCCCTGTGTCGGCGAACGGCCCCCTCGGCCGTCCCTCACCCTAGGGACGAATGCCACGCGCGGGGATGGACATCGCTCGGCGGCAGATCTCGACCGATCCGATCCGAACCTGCCCGGGGCTGGACGCCGACCCTGGGTGAGGGAAGGGTGACGAGCACGTGCACATCGGGTGACCCGTGCCACGACTCTCCGGTAACCGGCTACGGGGCTGCTCGAAGTCACTACCGTGGGTTGTGTAAGCGTTTGCGACCGGCCGGCCCGTCCCGGGCACCCGGTGCAGGCGACCGACCGGGAGGGACCCCGTGACCACACGCACCGCCGCCGCCCCCACCGACGCGCTGGTCGAGGCGCTCGCGAACCCCACCGACGAGGAGATCGCACCCCTTGACGCCTGGTGGCGGGCCAACAACTACCTGACCGTGGCCCAGATCTACCTCGGCGCGAACCCGCTCCTGAAGCGCACGCTCGTGTCCGACGACATCAAGCCCCGCCTGCTCGGCCACTGGGGCACGAGCCCGGGTCTGTCCTTCATCTACGCCCACGCGACCCGGCTGATCAGCAAGACCGACCAGGAGATGATCTACCTCGCCGGGCCGGGCCACGGTGGACCCGCGCTCGTCGCCGCCGGATACCTCGAGGGCACGTACAGCGAGATCTACCCCGACGTGTCCCAGGACGAAGCCGGCCTGCTGCGCCTCTGCCGGCAGTTCTCCGCACCCGGAGGCATCCCGAGCCACGTGTCGGTGCCGACCCCCGGCTCGATCCACGAGGGCGGCGAGCTGGGCTACGTGCTCGTGCACGCGTTCGGCGCCGTCATGGACAACCCCGACCTCATCGCGCTCGCCGTCGTCGGCGACGGCGAGGCCGAGACAGGCCCGCTCGAGGGCTCGTGGAAGGGCGTGTCCTTCCTCAACCCCGCGCGCGACGGCGCCGTCCTTCCGATCCTGCACCTCAACGGCGCCAAGATCGCCGGCCCCACCGTGCTCGGGCGCAAGGACCCCGAGGAGGTCAGGTCGCTCCTGCGTGGCCACGGCTACGAGGTCATCGAGGTCGAGGGCGACGACATCCCGGGCATGCACCTCCGCTTCGCCGCGGCGCTGACCCGTGCCTGGGTGCGCATCCGTGAGATCCAGCAGTCGGCCCGCGGCGGCGACTGGGACGGCACGCGGCCCGAGTGGCCGCTGATCATCCTGCGCAGCCCCAAGGGCTGGACCGGCCCCAAGGAGGTCGACGGCCAGAAGACCGAGGGCACGTGGCGTTCGCACCAGGTGCCGCTGTCCGGCGTCAAGGGCAACCAGGATCACCTCGACATCCTCGAGAAGTGGCTCCGCTCGTACCGTCCCGAGGAGCTGTTCGCCGAGGACGGCGGCCCGAGCGAGCTCGTGCGCCGGGCGAACGTCACGGGCGACCTCCGGATGAGTGCCTCGCCGCACGCGAACGGCGGCCGGCTCACCCGTGACCTGCTGATGCCGGACTTCCGCGACTACGCCGTCGACGTCCCGACGCCGGCGACGGTGAAGCTCGAGTCGACACGCCAGCTCGGGGAGCTCATGCGCGACCTCTATCGCGACAACCCCGACAGGTTCCGGCTCTTCTGCCCGGACGAGACCAACAGCAACCGCCTCGGCGCGGTCTTCGAGGCGACGGATCGCATGTTCGCCGAGAAGGTCCTCCCCGAGGACGTCTCGCTCTCGCACGACGGCCGCGTGATGGAGGTGCTGTCCGAGCACAACTGCCACGGCTGGCTCGAGGGCTACACGCTCACCGGCCGTCATGGCCTGTTCGCGACGTACGAGGCGTTCGCGATGGTGAGCGCTTCGCAGACGATCCAGCACGCCAAGTGGCTGCAGGAAGCCGAGCACCTCGCCTGGCGCGAGCCCGTGCCGAGCCTCAACATCCTGCTGACCTCGACCGCGTGGCGGAACGACCACAACGGGTTCAGCCACCAGGGTCCGGGCCTGCTGCAGAACGTGATCACCACGCGCGGCAACATCGGCCGCGTCTACCTGCCGCCGGACGCGAACTCGCTCCTCTCGGTCGCCGACCACTGCTTCCGCTCGCGGTCGTACCTCAACGTGATCGTCATCGACAAGCAGCCGCAGCTGCAGTGGATGACGATCGACGAGGCTGTGGAGCACTGCGCGCGCGGTGCCGGCGTGTGGGAGTGGGCCGGCACCGACGACGGCTCCGCGGATCCCGACATCGTGCTCGCGTGTGCGGGCGACGTCGTCACGATGGAGACCGTCGCCGCGGCCGAGATCCTGAAGAAGCGCATGCCGCACTTCCGAACCCGCGTCGTGAACGTCGTCGACCTCATGGCCCTGCCGAGGCGCAAGGACCACCCGCACGGCATGGACGAGACGCTCTTCAACGAGCTGTTCACCGACCACGTCGACGTCGTGTTCGCCTTCCACGGCTACCCGGGCGCGATCCACCAGCTGGTGCACGGCCGCCCGGATGCCGACCGGTTCCGCGTCCGCGGATTCATCGAGGAGGGCACGACCACGACCCCGTTCGACATGGTCGTGCGCAACCGCGTCTCTCGCTACCACCTCGTCATGGACGCGATCAACAACGCGCGTCGCACGCCGCCGGGCGCGAGCGAGCTCAAGGCCTGGTGTCAGGCGCAGATCGACAAGCACGACGCGTACGTCGTCGAGCACCTCGAGGACATGCCCGAGGTGCGCGACTGGTCGCTCGGTGACGGCTCTGTCTGATCACGTCGACGGCCAGGTGCTGGTCGTCAATGCCGGTAGCTCGTCGGTGAAGCTCGCCGTCCTGGACCCTGCGTCCGGGCGGCGAGCCCTCACCGGCTTGGCCGAGCGCGTCGGATCGCCCGAGGCTTCGGTGCGGATCGATCGCGAGGGCGAGCGCACGACCTCCACGCCGGACGACTCGTCGCACGCCGGCGTCATCGCCTCGCTCCTCGCACTCATGACCGGCGCCGAGCGTGCCGCGATCGCAGCGGTCGGACACCGCGTGGTGCACGGCGGCCCGGTCTACTCCTCGTCCGTCCTGATCGACGACGCCGTACGCGCGCGACTGCTGGCGCTCACGTCGCTCGCTCCTCTGCACATGCCCGGCAATCTCGCAGGCATCGACGCGACCCTGTCGGCCCTGCCCGCCGTGCCGCAGGTCGCGGTGTTCGACACCGCGTTCCACAGCACGATGCCCGCGCGCGCGGCGCAGTACGCCGTGCCGCGGTCCTGGCGCGACGAGCTCGGAGTGCGTCGCTACGGCTTCCACGGCACGAGCCACCGCTACGTCTCGGGCCTCGCTCGCGAGAGATGGTTCGCCGACTCGGACGACGTCCGCCTCGTGGTCCTGCACCTGGGCAACGGAGCGAGTGCGACGGCGGTGCGCGACGGTGCCTCGGTCGACACGACCATGGGCTTCACGCCGCTCGAAGGTCTCGTGATGGGCACGCGCAGCGGCGACATCGACGCGGGGGTCGTGCCGTACGTCGCCGAGCGCCTGGGCCTCGACGCCGCTGGTGTCGTGCGCCTGCTCAACACGGAGTCCGGGCTGCTCGGCGTCTCCGGCTCGAGCAACGACATGCGCGCGCTGCTCGGGGCATCGGCATCCGGCGACGCCGACGCGGCACTCGCCGTGGAGCTCTTCTGCTACCGGGCGGCCAAGCACGTCGCAGGACTTTCAGTGGCTCTCGGCCGCCTCGACGCAGTCGTGTTCACCGGCGGCATCGGTGAGAACTCGGCACCCGTGCGTGCGGGGGTGGTCGAGCATCTCGGCGTCCTCGGTCTCGTCCTCGACGCCGCTGCGAACCGAGAGCACGGTCAGGCGGGCGGCGGACGGATCGATGGTGGTGCCGGGCCGCTGGTGCTGGTCGTGCCCACCGACGAGGAGCTCCTCATCGCACGCGACACGGCGGCCCTGGCCTAGACGCAGACGAGCCCGGTACGCGAGCACGAACGACGCTGTTCGTGCCCAGGTGACCGGGCTCGTGGGTGCTGGTCGCGCGAAGGCCGGGGGTCAGCTGGCGACGAGCTGACGCTGGCGCAGGCGTGCGCGCTGGGCCTCGTCGGTGCCGCCCCAGATGCCGATGAGCGAGCGGTCCGCCACGGCGACGCGCAGGCACTCGTCGCGTACGGCGCAACCGCCGCAGAACGAGAGCGCGACGCGGCGCGAGACCTGGTCGTGCTCGGTGACGGGGAAGAACACGTCGGGTTCGGCGTCCTGGCAGGCGGCGGAGGCCCACCACTGCTCCTGCAGGGCGGTGCCCGTGGTCGCGAAGAGGTACTTCTGCTCGTCGGCGACGACGACCTCGACGGGCGGCGGCGGTGGGACGCGGGGCATGGCGCTGGCCTCTCTCGACAGGGGTACTGCACCGGGTGCATCGAACGTTACACCGGGTGTAGCCATCACGCCAGGGTTGCGGCTAGGGTCGCTGATGTGTCCGCCGCCACTGCCACCGTGCCCGCTCCGGGCGATGCCCGGGGACGCATCGAGGCGGCCGCGCTCGACCTGTTCGAGCAGCAGGGCTACGCCGCGACGACGGTCGAGGCGATCGCCACCGCCGCCGGAGTCGCCCGGCGCACGTTCTTCCTGCACTTCCCCAGCAAGGACGCCGTGGTGTTCCTGCACCACGAGGAGCTCAGCGCCCGCGTCGCCGCCCTCCTCGACTCGAGCACCGAGTCGCCGGCCGTTCCGGCGATGTGCGAGGCCGTGCGGATGGTCTTCGCGCACTACGTCGACGAGCCGGAGATCGCGCTGCGGCGCTACCACCTCGTCAAGGACGTCCCCGAGCTCCGGGCGCGGGAGATCGCCTGGGTGCAGCGGTACCGCGTGCTGTTCGCGCGGTTCCTGCACTCACGGCTCGACGAACGACCCCACGGCCCGCTCGAGGCCGAGACGATGGCAGGGTCGTTCGCTGCGGTGCACAACCACATGCTGCGACGCTGGCTCAAGGACGACCTCGGCGCCGACCCCATGGCCGAGTTCGACGCCGCCCTGGTCTGGCTCTCCGGCTCGTTCGACACCGCGTTGCGCGGGGGAGTGCCCCGCAGGCTGGTCGTGGCCGTGTTCGACGAGGGCACCGACCCTCGTGAGATCGCAGCCTCGGTGGAGGCGGCCACCGCCGTCCACCCGCCGACTCACGCCTGATCGGTGCCCGTAGCCCGCGGCTGAGAAGCCTTTCAGCGCAAAGACTCCAGCGCTGCCAACACGTCGGCGGAATGGGTCGCGGGGTTCACGAACGCCAGCCGGAGCACCGTTCGACCCTTCCACTGCGTGGGGAGGCACAGGATCACGCCGTCCTTGGCGAGGCGGTTCGACCAGGTGCGGTACTGCTCGTCCGTCCAGCCGCGGCGTTCGAAGAGCACGACCGACAGGTGCGGCTCGAAGCACAGGGTGAGGTGCTCCGACTCCGAGATCTCGGTGGCGATCACGCGAGCCGTGGCGAGACTGCGCTCGATGGCCGCGGTGTAGCGATCGGTGCCGTGCGTGGCGAGGCTGAACCAGAACGGCAGGCCGCGAGCCCGACGCGACAGGTGCACCGCGAGATCGGACGGATTCCACTCAGCGCGATCGACATGGTCGAGATAGCTCGCGCGCTGGGAGTGGGCCGCGCGGGCGAGCTCCGGCTCCCGATAGACGAGCGCGCAGGAGTCGTACGGCGCGAAGAGCCACTTGTGCGGGTCGACGATGAAGCTGTCGGCGCGGTCGATCCCCGTGAACAGGTGGCGGACCGACGGTGCCGCGAGACCGGCACCGCCGTACGCGCCGTCGACGTGCATCCAGACGCCGTGCCGTTCGCACGCATCGGCGACACCGGCGAGGTCGTCGACCAGGCCGCCGTTGGTGGTGCCGGCCGAGCTCACGACTGCGAAGACGCCCGGGTTGACGCGCAGCACGTCGTCGAGCCGTTCGCCGGTGAGGCGCCCGAGCTCGTCGCCGGGCACCTCCACGACCTCGGCGTCCATGACCCGTGCTGCCGCGCGGATGGAGGAGTGCGCGTCGTGGGTGCACGCGAGCCGCCAACGGCCCTCGGGCCGGCCATGCCGCTGTTCGTAGGTGTGCCGTGCGGCCACGAGCGCCGACAGGTTGCCGGTGGTGCCGCCGGAGACGAAGACACCGCCGGAGGTCTCCGGCCAGCCGAGCAGCGAGCACACCCAGGCGAGGGCCTGGTTCTCGGCGTGGATCGCTCCCGCGCCGGTCTCCCAGTAGCCCGCGAACACGTTCGCGGCACTGGTCGCGAGGTCGAACGAGATGGCGGCGCGCGTCGGTGCCGCGGGGATGTAGGCGAGATTGAGCGGGTCGTCCTGCGCGCGGGTCGCGGGGGCGAGCACCTCACGGAAGAGTCGCAGGGCCTCGTCGTGGCCCATGCCCCCGGGCGTCACGGTGGCACCCGTCGCAGCCGCCAGCTCGGACGCCGGCCGCGCCGTCGTCTTCGGGTTCGACGCCGTGACGACCCGCTGCGCCGCCCACGCCACGACCGCGTCCACCACGGGTGTCTCGTCGCCCCAGATGCTCGAGGGCGCCGGCCCGTGAAGGGGCTCGTCCTGGCTGTCGCTCACGCGTGATCCACTCCTTCCGCCCGTCGGGCACGTTGAGTGCGCACTGTGTCGAGGACGATCATCTGGTGCAAGTGACCGGCGCACTGTCGAGCACATTGCTGGCATCGGCTCCATGAAGCGTGCACAGTGATCAGTCGAAAGGCTCAGGCGCGGCGCAGCCGCATGAGCCCTTCCTGCACGGTCGTGGCCACGAGCCGGCCCTCCTGGTCGAACATCCGGCCCCGGCCGATCCCGCGCCCGCCGGAGGCCGACGGGGTGTCCTGGTCGTGCAGCAGCCAGTGGTCGGCCCGCGCCGGCCGGTGGAACCACATCGCGTGGTCGATGGAGGCACTGATGAGGCGGGGGTCCTCGAAGCCGATGCCGTGCGGCCGCAGCGCCGTACCCAGGATGGTCAGATCGCTGGCGTAGGCGAGGACGGCCGCGTGCAGGGCGGCGCCGTCCGGCAGGGGGCCGATCGTGCGTAGCCACACCTGGAGCCGGTCGACGTCCTCGCCGCCGTAGCGCACGTCGAGCACCCCCCACTCGTCGGGCGAGACCGGCCGGCCCGACGCCGCGATGCGCTCGGCCAGGGTGGGGAGCCCTTCGGGCGCCGGCACGTCGGGCATGACGTCCTGGTGCTCGAGCCCCTCCTCGACCACCTGGAACGACGCCGTCATGTGGAAGATCGGCCGTCCGTGCTGGCGTGCGATCACGCGTCTGGTGGTGAACGAGCCGCCGTCACGGGTGCGCTCGACGAGGTACACGATCGGCACCGACGGGTCGCCTGCGCGCAGGAAGTAGCCGTGCAGCGAGTGCGGCGGCCGGTCGTCGGGGACGGTGCGCGCCCCGGCGACCAGTGCCTGAGCGAGCACCTGGCCACCGAACACCCGCTGCAACGTCGTGGCCGGTGCATGGCCGCGCAGGAGATCGTCGTCGAGGCGCTCGAGGTCGAGCAGGGTCAAGAGCTCCTGGACGCTGGCCACCATGGGGCCACTCTGCCGTGCCCTGGCCGTCGGTGTGCGTCGAGGCACTCGAGGGGCAGCCGATCGTGGACGGTCGATCCGGCGGGAGTCGGGCCAGCGCACGAGAACCTGCACTGACGGTTCTCACACGGCGAGCTGGGTGATCTCCACCGTGACACCGAGGCTCTCGCTGGCTCCGCCTGCGTAGATGCCCTTGAGCGGCGGCACGTCCGCGTAGTCGCGGCCGCGTGCCACGACGACGTGTGCGGAGCCGACCGTGCGGTCGTTGGTGGGGTCGAAGGCCTCCCACCCGCCGTTCCACACCTCGACCCAGGCGTGGCTCTCGCCGGTGACGGTGCGACCCGGTGCCTCCTCCTCGTCGTGGAGGTAGCCGCTCACGTAGCGGGCGGGGATCCGCAGCGACCGGAGGATCGACAGCAGCGTGTGCGTGTAGTCCTGGCACACGCCGCCACCGATCGCCCACGCCTGCGCCGCAGTGGTTCTGACGCCGGTGGCGGAGTCGTCGTACCGGATGTGCGCGTGGGTGGCGGCGACGGCTCCGTGGATTGCGTCCTTCGGGGTCGCCAGAGCGCGGAGCGACTCGACGATGCCGGCGCGGGCGGGGTCGGTGGACGCGTCGTCGACGAGGTTGGTGGGCACGAGGAACTCGCCCCACCGGTCGATCACAGGAGCCGAGGTGACGTCGCTCCAGCCGACGCCGACGAGCTCGGGCGCGCCGCGCGGGACGTCGACGAGCGAGGTCGCCACGATCTCGAGCATCTCGTGCTCGTCGTGCACGTCGAAGGACTGCACGAGGGCGCCCCAGTAGTCGACGTACGCCTGCACCGAGGCGCGGGGCGACACCTGGAGCTGGTGGGAGAGCAGCATCTGCCCGTCGGCGTCGCGCGGGGTCATGCGGACCTCGTTGAACGACGCCTGCACAGGCGCGCCGTAGCGGTAGCCCGTGCGGTGCGTGATGCGCAGGCGGCGTCCGGTCGGCATCAGTAGCTCCACACGATCGTGCCGGCCTGGCGGAAGTACGAGTCGGCAGTGGCGAGGCCGGCGTTGACGGCCGACAGCTGTGTCTCGTGCGCGAGCTGGTCGAGGAGCGCGGGGTCGTCGTTGGTCCCTGCGAACTCCAGTCGCGAGCGCATGAGCCCGACCTCGCGGACGAGCTCGCCGTCGGCGCCGCTGCCGTACGACTGAAGACCGCGGACGGCGGCCTCGGCCTGCTGCGCACTGTGCAGCATCGAGCGGGGGAAGGTCGGCTCCAGCACCAGGAACCGGCGTACGCTCTCGCCCGTCGGCGCCTCGCCGGCCCGAAGGAACGGCGACAGGCCGGCAGCCGCTCGCAGCGTCGCGATGGGCCCGGTGTCGGGCCACAGCTGCTCGTGCCGTACGTCGAGAAGGCGTCCTGTCATGTCGACGCGCTCCAACGAGCGTCCGAGCATGAGGAACCAGTGGCCCTCGTCGCGCGACATCGTCCACTCGACGGCGCCGTTCACAACCATCAGCCGCTCGATGACGCGGAACATCGACGGCCCCGGGCTGGCGGCGGCCATGAGCCCGCGAGTCAGCGTGAGGTACGCGCCGTTGAGCGACTCGAACACGTCACCCGACAGGGCATCGCGCACGGACCGCGCGTTCTCCCGTGCGGCGCCGACGGCACCGATGACGGTCGACGGGTTGCTGACGTCGCCGAGCAGGGCGCGCACGAGCTCGGTCGGCGTCGTGACGTCGTCGTGGGGGAGGGTCAGGGCGTCGAGCACGACCGTGGCGGCGAGCTCGTCCGGCACCGAGCGGTCCTCGACGGTCAGGTGGTAGTGCTCGGCGAGAAGTCGCGCGGTGGCCTCGGCGCGCTCGAGGTAGCGGCCGATCCAGTAGAACGACTCGGCGAGACGGCTCAGCACGGCCCGTGTCCTGTCTGGGGCGCAGCTGTTGCTTCGCGGCCCTGCTGATCGCCGCAGATACCCATGGCCTCAACGGTTCTCGCCCGCAGCAGTCCCTGCTGCTGCTGGCCCTCCTGCTGACGCAGGCGGTCGTCGGCCACGACAGGCGCGTGGTGTCGCGCCACCGCACTGCGACGGACGCGGGTGACCCGAGGGGGCGGCGTACGACCGTCGGTGCCGACCTCGCGCGGCTCCTCCTCGAGCACCCAGGTGTCCTTGGATCCGCCACCCTGTGAGGAGTTCACGACGAGGCTGCCCTTGGGCAGCGCGACTCGGGTGAGCCCACCGGGAAGCACGTAGGTCTCGTTGCCGTCGTTGACCGCGAACGGGCGAAGGTCGACGTGCCGTGGCTCGACCGCGCCGTCGCCCACGACGGTGGGGCACGTCGACAGGTTGACGATCGGTTGCGCGATCCACGACCTGGGATCGGCCAGGATCGTCGCAGCCGTCTCCGCGAGGACTGCCTCGCTCGCCTGGTTGCCGATCACGAGGCCGTAGCCGCCGGAACCGTCGACAGGCTTGACCACCATGCGGTCGAGCCGGTCCAGGACGTAGCGCATCTGGTCGCCGTCCGACAGGTCGTACGTCTCGACGTTGGGCAGGATCGCCGTCTCGCCGAGGTAGTAGTCGATCATCGCCGGCACGAACGGGTAGACGGCCTTGTCGTCGGCGACGCCGTTGCCCACGGCGTTGGCGATCGCGACGTTGCCGGCGCGGGCGGCGTTGAGCAGCCCGGGGACGCCGAGCAGCGAGTCGGGGACGAAGTGGACCGGGTCGAGGTACTCGTCGTCGATCCGTCGGTAGAGCACGTGGACGGGCCGCGGTCCGCGGACGGTGCGCATCCAGAGGCGGTCGTCCCGGCAGAACAGGTCGCGGCCCTCGACGAGCTCGGCACCCATGCGGCGGGCGAGGAACGCGTGCTCGAAGTGCGCCGAGTTGTGCACGCCGGGCGTGAGCACCGCGACGGTCGGATCGGCGACGTCGGACGGCGCCGCAGCGCGCAGCGCGTCGAGCAGGCGCTCGGGGTACTCGAACACCGACCTCACCTGCTGGCCGGCGAAGACCTCGGGCAGCACGTGGGCGAGAGTGCGACGGTTCTCCAGCACGTAGGAGACGCCGGACGGGCAGCGCAGGTTGTCCTCGAGCACGCGGAAGGTGCCTACCTCGTCGCGGATCAGGTCGATCCCCGCCACGTGGATCCGGACCCCGTTAGGCGGCACGAGGCCGAACGCGGCCCGGTGGTAGTGCTTGGAGCTGGTGACGAGGCGGCGGGAGACGACGCCGTCCTCGAGGATCTCGCCCGGGCCGTAGACGTCCGCGAGGAACATCTCGAGGGCGCGGATCCGCTGGCGGATTCCCTTCTCTACCTGCTCCCACTCCTCGGCGGCCACGACCCGGGGAACGAGGTCCAGGGGCAACGGCCGCTCGCGGCCGGAGAGGGAGAAGGTGATGCCCTGCCGGTCGAGGTACGCGTCGCGCAGGCGCGCTCGCTCGGAGAGACCCTCGGCGCCCAGGCCGTCGAGGACGCCCGCGATCCCGGCCATGCCGGGCCGCGGCTGACCCGACGCGTCGACCATCTCGTCGAAGGCGGCGCTGCTCTCCGACGGTGTCGTCGCGCTGTGCATGGGCGAAGTGTGCCCCCTGGGTGTTACCGCGGGCGTGCTGATCGGTGTCACCGGTGTTTCCTGGCCGGCAGCCAGGATCGGGGCCGTCGGCCGCCGCCGCCGACCCGCGACAGGGGCAGGCCTGCGCACGCCCGGCTGGTCCCACGGCTCTGACCTGCGGGAACGCCGTCCAGATCGGGCGCGGCCGGGGACTCCCCCAGCGCCCCTCGAGGGGCCACAATGGGGGCATGTCACCGGTTACACCCGCGCCCGCGCGGTCCGCTGCCGCCGACTCGGTGGCCAGGGCCCTCGCCGAGCGCTCGGCGACGGCCCACGCCGGTGCAGCCGACCTCCTCGCGCGGGCTCGACGCTGGGGCCCCGACCTCGAGGCAGGGGTGCGGGCCGTCTTCGGGCCGGATTCCGATGCTCTGGTGGATCGGCTGGCCGACGTCGTCGTCGCGGGGTGGCTCGACCGCCCGACCGGCGTGCGTGAGCGCGACGTCGACCGCCTGCTCACCCCGGACTGGTTCCAGCGTCCGGACGCGCTGGGCTACGTCTGCTACGCAGACCGGTTCGCGGGCACTCTGGCCGGCGTCACCGAGCACGTCGACTACCTCCGCGACCTCGGGACGACGTACCTCCACCTGATGCCGTTGCTCGCCCCGCGCCAGGGTGCCAACGACGGCGGCTACGCAGTCGCCGACTACCGCTCCGTGCGCCCAGACCTCGGCAGCATGGACGACCTCGAGAAGCTCGCATCGACACTGCACGACAACGGCATCGCGCTCACGATCGACCTCGTGCTCAACCACGTCGCCAAGGAGCACGAGTGGTCGCAGGCTGCCCGCGCCGGTGACGCGAAGTACCGCGCGTACTTCCATGTGTACGACGACCGCACCGAGCCCGACAGGTTCGAGCGCACGCTGCCCGAGGTGTTCCCGGACTTCGCACCCGGCAACTTCACGTGGGACGACGACCTGCAGGGCTGGGTCTGGACGACGTTCAACGCCTACCAGTGGGACCTCAACTGGTCGAACCCGGACGTCGTCGCCGAGTTCGCCGAACTCATGCTCTTCCTGGCGAACAAGGGGGTCGACTGCCTGCGCCTCGATGCCATCGCGTTCCTCTGGAAGCGGCTCGGCACCGACTGCCAGAACCAGCCTGAGGTGCACGGTCTCACCCGCGCGCTGCGTGCCGTGGCCCGGATCGCCGCGCCGTCGCTGCTGTTCAAGGCCGAGGCGATCGTGGCGCCGGGCGACCTCGTGAAGTACCTCGGCGTCGGCGAGTACGCCGGTGCGGTGTCAGACCTGGCGTACCACAACAGCCTGATGGTGCAGATCTGGTCGGCGATCGCGACCAACGACGTGCGGCTGCTGGTGCAGGCGCTCGACAGCTTCCCGCCCAAGCCCACCACGACGGCGTGGGCCACGTACCTCCGCTGCCACGACGACATCGGCTGGGCCGTCGACGACCGGGATGCCGCGGCCATCGGCTGGAACGGCTACGACCACAGGCGGTTCCTGTCGCAGTGGTTCGTGGGCGCGTTCCCGGGCAGCCCCGCGCGCGGAGCCGAGTTCCAGGTGAACGAGGCGACCGGCGACAGCCGCATCAGCGGCACCGCGGCCTCGCTCGCCGGCGTCGAGACGGCACTCGAGGCGAACGACGCCGGGCTGCTCGAGCTGGCGCTGCGCCGGCTGCGCTGCGCGTACGCGATCGTCTACGGCTTCGGCGGGATCCCGCTGCTGTACATGGGCGACGAGCTCGCGCTGCTCAACGACCACGCGTACCTCGACGAGCCTGCGCACGCCGAGGACAACCGGTGGATGCACCGCCCGAAGATGCCGTGGGACAAGGCTTCTCGGCGTACGGACCCGTACACGCTCGAGGGCCGCATGTACGGCGTCATCAAGCACCTCGGCGAGGTGAGGCGCGACCTGCCGTCCCTGCACGCCGCGGTCGAGTCGCACACGGCGAACACCTCGAACCCGTCGGTGCTCGCGGGGCTGCGCCGCCATGCCGCTGGCGACCTCGTGCAGCTCTACAACGTGAGCGCCGACTGGCAGCGCATCGACGACGCCGTGCTCGGCACCCTGCGCCACGCCGACCTCGTCGACCGGCTCTCCGGCGAGGCGCCGCAGCGCGAGGACGCCCAGGTCGTGCTCGCGCCGTACGCCGCCCTCTGGCTCACCCGCGCCTGACCGGTTCTCGAGTTACTGCCCAAAGTGGGGTTCTGCCGGATGCCAAAGCCCCACTTTGGGCAGTAACTCGGGTCAGGGCTTCGGGGGGAGAGGGACGCCGCAGGCGCTCGCGGCGTAGACGCCGGGCCACGGCACGCGCCAGGGGTCGGCGCCCGTCCACAAGTACGACGACATGCGGCGGGGGCTCCGGACGAGTACGGCGCAGCGCTACTCGGCGCCGTGGGCGGCGTCCTCGATGACCGAGTCCTGCGCGGCCTCGTGCTCGACCTGGCGTGCGAACGACGCGACGATCTCCGCCTCGGCCTCGACCCGGCCGGTCCACGACGCGCCCTCGACGCTCTTGCCGGGCTCGAGGTCCTTGTAGACCTCGAAGAAGTGCTGGATCTCGAGCCGGTCGAACTCCGGCACGTGGTGGATGTCGCGCAGGTGCTCGAGGCGCGGGTCGCCCGCCGGGACGCACAGCACCTTGTCGTCGCCGCCGGCCTCGTCGGTCATGCGGAACATGCCGATCGCGCGGCACTTGATCAGGCAGCCGGGGAACGTCGGCTCCTGCAGCAGCACCATCGCGTCGAGCGGGTCGCCGTCCTGGCCCAGGGTGCCCTCGATGAACCCGTAGTCGTTCGGGTAGCGGGTCGAGGTGAAGAGCATGCGATCGAGGCGGATCCGGCCGCTGAGGTGGTCGACCTCGTACTTGTTGCGCGAGCCGGCAGGGATCTCGATCAGGACGTCGAACTCCACGTGGATGCTCCTGCTGTCAGGGTCGAGTCGAGGGAAGGACGACACAGCCGGATGCCCGGACGTCATCGTCCGTCGCCTAGTGTTCCGTACGCGGACCCCGTTCGTGACCAATGCCCCGGACGTGAGCGGTGCGTGGGTGATCAGGGTCACGCGCCACCGGCGCGGCACGGCAGGTGCCAGGCCGGCGCCGATCACAGCCCGAGAGGATCAGCGTGAGCATCGTGCGGCGCCCTGCGATCGCAGCCGCGTGCGCCCTCGCCCTCGGCTTCACCCTCCTCGCCGGTACCTCCGCCGCCGGGCTTCCCACCGCGGTGCCGGCTCCTCCGTCGGCACCGGACGTCGTCCTCCCCGTGGCCGACGGCGCACCGTCGCCGTCGCCCACCACGTCCGACAAGGGCCTCGTCGCGGCCGTCAACAAGGCGCTGCGCTCGGCTCCGCTCGGCAAGGACACCACCGCGATCGTGCTCGACGTCGCCAGCGGCGACGTCGTGATGAGCTCGGACGACTCGCGCGTGCAGGCGCCGGCGAGCACCGCGAAGACGATGACTGCGGTCACTGCCCTCACCGCGCTCGGCCCCGAGACACGACTGAGCACCTCGGTCGTCAGCGGCTCGGCTGCGGGCGAGATCGTGCTCGTCGGCGCGGGTGACGCCTCCCTCACGCGGGTGACTGCCACGGCGGCGGAGCTTCCCGCGGGGCAGGCCGCGCGCCCCGCGTCGCTTGCTGAGCTCGCGCGCGCCACGGCCAAGGCGCTGAAGGCGTCCGGCGTCACGACCGTGACCGTGAGGGTCGACGACTCGCTCTTCCGGGGCCCGCGCACCGCACCCGGGTGGCCGACCTCCTACGTGAGCACGGGAGTCGTGTCACCGGTGATGGCCCTCTCCGCCGACGGCGGCAGGGTGTCGGCCGACTCGCGAGTCCGCGACGCCGACCCCGCCCTCGCGGCCGGCACCTGGTTCGCACGCAGGCTCGCCCAGGCGGGCATCACGGTGGCGCCCGACGTCTCGCGCACGGTCACCGTCGCCGGCGCGCCGCCGTTGGCCACGGTGATCAGCCCGACCGTCACCGACCTCGTCGAACGGATGCTCACGACGTCCGACAACGACCTGGCTGAGGCGTTGGCACACCTGTCAGGCGCGAAGCTCATGGGCGATCCCAGCTTCGCCGGCGGCGCCAAGGCCGCCTCGCAGGTGGTGGAGGGCCTCGGCGTCCCGACCACCGGTCTCGCACTCGTCGACGGCAGCGGACTCTCGCGCCGCAACAAGGTGAGTGCCCGCACGCTCGCCGGAGTGCTCGCCGCCGCCGTCCGCGACGAACCGCCGGTCGGCACGACGGCCGGCATCCTCTGGCCGCTGCCGACCGGTCTGCCCATCGCCGGAGTCACCGGCACGCTCGCCGAGCGCTTCGACACCGCGGGCACCGATGCAGGTCGCGGGGTCGTGCGCGCCAAGACCGGCACGCTCAGCGGCGTCGTCACCCTGGCGGGGATGGCCCGCGACCGCTCGGGACGCCTGCGCGTGTTCGCCTTCCTCGCCGATGCCTCGCCGGGCCCGCTGCTCGACGCCCAGGCCG
Organism: Candidatus Nanopelagicales bacterium; assembly: GCA_038316965.1. Lineage (GTDB taxonomy): Bacteria > Actinomycetota > Actinomycetes > S36-B12 > CAIYMF01 > Longivirga. Next base: position 1,368 of record JBBQAY010000034.1, on the reverse strand, counting down.
CACTCGACCGCGCGGCCGCTGCCATCGCCGCGGCCTGACCGCCACCGGTCGGCCGCCGAGGCCGGGCAACCTCGCCGGGAGCGGACGTCGGCGCCTCGCGTAGGGTCACTCGGGTGGAGGTCGTCGACTGGGGCCTGGCCCGATCCACCGCGCGCAGCTTCGCGCCGCGGGGCCCTGGAGGCACGCCCGAGGACGCCCGCTCGGCCGTGGCCGAGCTCCGTGCCCTGGCGCGGTACGCCGTCGACCCGGTGCGGGAGCGCACGGGTCTCGACGCCGGCGACGCACCCGATGCCGTCGTGGTCGATCGCAGCGCATGGGTAGACAGCAACGTCGAAGGCTTCCGCATCGTCCTCGCCCCGCTGCTCGAGCGGATGGCCACCGAGCAGCCCGGAGTCATCACCACGGTCGGCTCGCGGCTGACCGCAGTCGAGCTCGGCGGAGTGCTCGCGTACCTGTCCGGCAAGGTGCTCGGCCAGTACGAGGCCTTCACCACGTCGTCCACCGGGCGGCTCCTGCTGGTGGCGCCCAACATCGTCGCGGCCGAGCGGCACCTCGACGTCGACACCCGCGACTTCCGGCTCTGGGTCTGCCTGCACGAGGAGACGCACCGCGTGCAGTTCGGCGCTGTGCCGTGGCTCTCGCAGCACCTCGTGGGCGAGATCCACGACTACCTCGCGCTCTCGGAGATCGGCGTCGGCGACTCGGTCAAGCGGCTCATGCAGGGCCTGGGCTCGATCGTCGCAGCCGTCCGGGGCGATGCCGGCGCGTCGCTCGTGGACGCCGTGCAGAGCGAGGACCAGCGCGATGTGTTCGACCGGATCACCGCCCTCATGAGCCTGCTCGAGGGCCACGCCGACCACGTGATGGACGACGTCGGCCCCGAGATCGTGCCGTCGGTCGCGCAGATCCGGGAGCGGTTCGAGAAGCGCCGCGGCGAGCCCGGGGCCGTCGACGGCCTGGCGCGGCGCCTGCTCGGGCTCGACGCCAAGATGCGTCAGTACACGGAGGGGCGCTCGTTCGTGTCGCACGTCGTCGGCGCCGTGGGCCGTGACGGCTTCAACCGGGTGTGGACCTCGCCCGAGAGCCTCCCCACCCGCGACGAGGTGCTCGACCCGGCCGCGTGGTGCACCCGTGTCGTCCCCGACCTGCTGGCCTGACGGTCGCGTCCGTGCCCGCCGACACCGGCCCCCGGGGCTCCGCCGTACGCCGGGCCGTGCGGGACGAGCTGTCCGACCTCGCGCCGGACGCCCTTGTGCTCGTCGCGTGCTCCGGCGGTGCCGACTCGCTCTCCATCGCTCACGCGACGCGTGCTGTGCGCGACCGCGCGGGCGCGGTCGTCATCGACCACGGGCTGCAGACGGGCTCGGC